>JAIESI010000165.1 GCA_019746135.1 Xanthobacteraceae bacterium | reverse complement strand
ACGCAGACTTCTCTTGCCTCGGGAATCATCCCGATCTTGAATCACGACTCACGTTCTATGAAAAGTAGGTACTAGAGGGCGGTCCGCGTGACGGCGAGGCGCTCGAGCGCCGCTGCGAGGAACTCCTGCGCCAGGCCGACACCCGGGTCGAGAAAATCGCCCTGGATTCCTCCGGCAAACCGGCCGGAACCGAGCCGCCGGACGTCAAATAAGACAGCCATTGCATCACCCTACCGTCATACCGCCAACTTGTGCCCTGCCCGCCACGGGTCGGGGTTTTTATTGATCAATGGACGGCGGAACCGATGCAATTCCAAAGGATTGGTTGAATGCAGGGTGGTTCCACACTACTCTAAGTCCCTTGCGAGGTCCTCCCGGCAAGGTCGGGAAGTGGCCTGATTTAGCGTCATATCAAGCTTGTTTGTGGAGCATTTGGTGTCCCAGCCGTCCAAGACGCCCCTTCTTGATCGGATCAAAACGCCCGACGACTTGCGCAAGTTGCCCGAGAGCCAGCTCCGTCAGGTTGCCGACGAATTGCGCACCGAGACGATCGATGCGGTCGCCGTCACCGGCGGGCACCTCGGCGCGGGCCTCGGCGTCGTCGAGCTGACCGTCGCGCTGCATTACGTGTTCAACACGCCGGACGACCGCCTCGTCTGGGACGTCGGCCACCAGGCCTATCCGCACAAGATCCTCACCGGCCGCCGCGACCGCATCCGCACGCTGCGCCAGGGCAACGGCCTGTCCGGTTTCACCAAGCGCGCCGAGAGCGAATACGACCCGTTTGGCGCGGCCCATTCGTCCACTTCGATCTCGTCCTCGCTCGGCATGGCCGTGGCGCGCGACCTTTCGGGCAAGAACAACAACGTGATCGCCGTGATCGGCGACGGCGCGATGACCGCCGGCATGGCCTATGAGGCGATGAACAATGCCGGCGCGATGGAATCGCGGCTGATCGTCATCCTCAACGACAACGACATGTCGATTGCGCCGCCGGTCGGCGCGATGGCGGGCTATCTGGCGCGGCTGTTCTCCGGCAAGACCTACCGCTCGCTGCGCGAGGTCGGCAAGCAGCTCGCGACCAAGCTCCCGAAGGCGCTGGAAATCGGCGCGTTGCGCGCCGAGGAGTTCAGCCGCGGCATGATCACCGGCGGCACGATGTTCGAGGAGCTCGGCTTCTACTACGTCGGCCCGATCGACGGCCACAACATGGATCAGCTGCTGCCCGTGCTGAAGAACGTGCGCGACAGCAAGACCGGCCCGATCATCGTCCACTGCCGCACGCAAAAGGGCAAAGGCTACGAGCCGGCGGAGAAGTCCGCCGACAAGTATCACGGCGTGGTCAAGTTCGACGTCGCGACCGGCGTCCAGGCCAAGGCCAAGTCCAACGCGCCAGCCTACCAGAAGGTGTTCGGCGAGAGCCTTATCAAGGAGGCGCAGAAGGACGACAAGATCATCGGCATCACCGCGGCGATGCCGTCGGGCACCGGCATCGACCTGTTCGAGAAGGTGTTCCCGCAGCGCACGTTCGATGTCGGCATCGCCGAGCAGCACGCGGTGACCTTCGCCGCCGGGCTTGCGACCGAAGGCTACAAGCCGTTCTGCGCGATCTACTCGACCTTCCTGCAGCGCGGCTACGACCAGGTGGTGCACGACGTCGCGATCCAGAAGCTGCCGGTGCGCTTTGCCATGGACCGCGCCGGCCTGGTCGGGGCCGACGGCCCGACCCATGCCGGCTCGTTCGACCTCGCCTATCTCGGCTGCCTGCCGGGCTTCGTCATCATGGCGGCGGGCGACGAGGCCGATCTCGTCCACATGGTTGCGACGCAGGTCGCGCTCAACGATTGCCCCTCGGCACTGCGTTATCCGCGCGGCGAAGGCGTCGGCGTCGAGATGCCGGCCGAAGGCAAGCCGCTCGAGATCGGCAAGGGCCGCATCATCCGCGAAGGCAGCAAGGTCGCGATCCTGTCGCTCGGCACCCGGCTTTCGGAAGCGCTCAAGGCCGCCGAGGAGCTGGCAGCCTTCGGCCTCTCGACCACCGTGGCCGACGCGCGCTTTGCCAAGCCGCTCGACACCGACCTGGTGCTGCGGCTTGCCGCCGAGCACGAGGTGCTGATCACCATCGAGGAAGGCGCGATCGGCGGCTTTGCCGCGCAGGTGTACCAGACGCTGTCCGAGCACGGCTCGCTCGACCGCGGCGTCAAGATCCGCTCGATGATGCTGCCCGACACCTTCATCGATCAGGACTCGCCCAACGCGATGTATGCGAAGGCCGGCCTCGACGCCAAGAACATCGTCAAGAAGGTGTTCGAGGCGCTCGGCCGCGATGCCGCGAAGGTCGAGACGGGACGGCTGGCGTAAGGCGCGAGGCGCTGTGCTTCCGAGCACAGCGTGCCTACACTTACTTCAGCTCATATTCCACCACCGCCCGGAGCGGCGGTAAATCTTCTCGCAACGTTTTCCAGATGCGCGTCGGCGTCACATCCTCATAATTGTGCCGGTAGAAATTTCCTGCCGCCGCCATATCCCGCCATGGGATTTCAGGATGTCGCGCCTTCAATTCGGGCGACAAGCGCCGAGACGCTTCCGAAATGATCTCGAGACCGCGCACGATGGCGTAGAGTGACAGAACGTCGTTCTTTAACGTCTCAGGCGTATGCTTCCGCGCAAAGCCCTCTGCCAGTTCGATGTTCACAAGAATATCGCGGAGAGCGCCCCTTTCTTTTTCAGAAAGCATAGACGGCATCGCGCGCCGATGGGCCCCGCAGGTGCGGCTTGAGCGCATCGCGGTCTATTACATCAACAGGTCCATCAAACAGGCCGGCAATGTAAGCTTTCAAGTTCATATATTGGTAGATTGATCCTTCGGCCCCGGGCTCAAACTCCACAAGGATGTCGATGTCGCTGTCCGGCCGATCTTCGCCACGCGCGATCGAGCCAAACACGGCGGCGCGGCGGATGCCGCGCGCCCGCAGAGCCGGTTCGGCCTCCTTCAGCCTGGCGATGATGTCGTCGCGGCGCATGAACGAAGCTTATCAAACGCGGGCTGCGTAATCCATGTTGCGCCCCCTCCCCACCCCTTCCCCACCAGCGGGGGGAGGGAGCAGACCGCGCACGCCGCAATCATCAGAACCGGTGATCCACGCATCAGAACAATTCAATCAAGCCCGCGCCACATCGCCGCGCGGCCTTCTCATTTTCTCCACGATCCACACCTAATCCACCGCGCTCCGTATCGAGGCGCGATGTGAATCGAAATATCTCCCATGACAATGCCGGGACAAATCCTCGCAGGCGAGGCGCCTTCTCCTGCGGGCCGGTCGGACTGGCGCGATGAGCTGATCGAGACGATCAGGCTCGCGCTGCCTATTGCGCTCACCCAACTCGGCCAGGTCGCGATGATGACGAGCGACCTCGCCCTCCTCGGCCGGCTCGGCCAGGAGGTCGTGGCGGCGTCGGCGCTCGCGCACACCGTGCTGTTCGGGGCGTTCGTGGTCGGCATGGGGCTCGTGTCAGCGGTCTCGCCGCTCGCCGCGCAGGCGTTCGGCGCGCGGCAGCCGCGCATGGTGCGCCGCGCGCTGCGGGTCGGCCTCTGGGCGGCCACGCTGCTCGGCATTCCTTTGAGCCTGACGCAGCTCGAGGGCGAACGGATCCTGCTCGCGCTCGGCCAGACCCCGGTCGAGGCCAAGCTCGCAGCCGAATACCTGAAAGGCCTCGCCTGGTGTCTCGTTCCGGCGTGGTGGTTCATCGCGCTGCGCGGCTTCATGCAGTCGGTGAACCGGCCCGAGCCGGGACTGTGGATCACGCTCGCGGCGATCCCGGCGAACGGCGTGCTCGCCTATGGGCTGATTTACGGCGAGTTCGGCCTGCCGCGGCTGGAGATGTTCGGCGCGGGGCTTGCGACCACCATCGTCAATCTCGGCATGTGCGCCGCCGGCGTGTGGGTCTGCTATGCCTGCCGGCCGTTCAAGAAATATCGCGTGCTCGGCCGCTTCTGGGTGCCCGACTGGGTGCTGTTCAAGCAGTTGCTCGCGATCGGCGCGCCGATCTCGGTCACCATGATGCTGGAGTTCGGCGTGTTCGCGGCCGCGGCGCTGCTGATGGGCTGGCTCGGCACCGCGGCGCTCGCCGCCCATCAGATTGCCATCACCAGCGCGTCGATCATGTTCATGGTGCCGTTCGGGGTGTCGATGGCGGCGACCGTGCGGGTCGGCCACGCGGTCGGCCGCCGCGACACCGAGGGCACGCGGCGCGCCGGCATGGCCGCGATCGCGCTCGGGGCCGGCTTCATGGCGCTGATGACGCTGCTGGCGGCGCTGTTCCGCCATCACATCCCGCTGGTGTTCATGGGCTTCGGCACCGCGCCGACCGACCCGACGCTGCTGCTGGCGGCGACGCTGCTGCTGCTCGGTGCGAGCTTCTTCATCGCCGACGGCGTGCAGACGGTGGCGGCCGGCGCGCTGCGCGGGCTGAACGACACCCGCATGACGCTGGTCTATGCCGCGATCTGCTTCTGGGTGATCGGCTTCAGCGTCTGCTATGCGCTCGGCTTTCCGCTGGGGTACGGCGCGCCGGGCATCTGGATCGGGCTGTCGATCGGGCTCGCCCTCTACGCCCTGTTGCTGATCCGGCGCTTCCACCGCCTGACCAAGCGCGGCTACCTTCCGGACGTCGCCACCCCGGCCTGAAACGCGCTGTCCTGTTAGGGCATGATCTTTTCCGAAAACCGCTTCACACTTTTCGGGATCATGCCCTAAGACAGCGCGATGACCGAGCGCCTCACGATCGACCGCCTCGCCCACCGCGGCGACGGCGTCGCCGACACGCCCGGCGGACCGGTGTTCGTGCCCTATACGCTGCCCGGCGAAACCGTCGAGGCCGAGCGCGTGCCCGGCCATCCGGACCGCCGGCACCTTCTGCGGATCGACACGCCGAGCCCGGAGCGCATCGAACCTGTTTGTCCGCATTTCGGCGTCTGCGGCGGCTGCGCGATCCAGCACTGGACCGAGGCACGTTACCGCGCATGGAAGCGCGATCTCGTTGCCAGTGCGCTGCGGCAGGCGGGGCTCGACGCCCCGGTCGGCGACCTGATCGACGCCCACGGCGAAGGCCGCCGTCGTGCGGTGTTTCACGCCCGGCGCGGCCCGCGCGACGTTCTCGAGGTCGGCTTTGCCGCGCTGCGGGCGCATCACATCGTCGGCATCGACCGCTGCCCGGTGCTCGCGCCCTCGCTCGACGGCGCGATCAAGGCGGCCTGGGCGGTGGCCGAAGCGCTCGTCCCCGAGCGCAAGCCGCTCGATATCCAGGTCACGGCGTCGGAATCCGGCATCGACATGGACGTGCGCGGCTCGGGGCCGCTCAGCGCGGCACGGATGAGCGCGCTGGCGCAGATCGCCGGCGCACAGCGGCTGGCACGGCTCACCCGGCACGGCGAGCTGATTGCACAGCGGGCGGTGCCGACGGTGGCGATGGGCAAGGCGCGGATCGCGCTGTCGGCGGGATCGTTTCTGCAGGCGACCGCAGCGGGCGAAGCGACGCTGGCGCGGCTCGTCGACGGCCACATCGACAAGGCGAAGGTCGTCGCCGACCTGTTCTGCGGGCTCGGGCCGTTTGCGCTCAGGCTTGCCGAGCGCGCCCGCGTCGCGGCCTTCGACGCCGACGCCGCGTCGGTTGCAGCGTTGAAGGCCGCGGCGGCGGCCACGTCCGGGCTCAAGCCGGTCGAGGCCGAGGCGCGCGACCTGTTCCGCCGGCCGCTGGTCGGGCCGGAGCTCAAGCGGCTCGACGTCGTGGTGTTCGATCCGCCGCGCCAGGGCGCGGAGGCGCAGTCGCGCGAGCTGGCGAAGAGCCCGGTGGCGGTCGTGATCGCGGTGTCGTGCAACCCGGCGACGTTTGCCCGCGACGTGAAGATTCTCGTGGACGGGGGCTACAGGCTCACAGAGGTGACCCCCGTCGACCAGTTCCGATACTCAGCGCATGTGGAGATCGTGGCGCGGCTCGCACGCCGCTGAAATTCTTGCATTGGCGCATGTCCTTTTCGGAAAGCCGGTTCCCACCCCGCATCGAGTGCGGGGCAGGCTTTTCCGGGACATAGGCGAGCGAAGCGACGCCGTCCTTCGGACGGCTATGCGCTAGATCGCCGCGTTCAGCGCCAGCATGGATGCACGCTGCAGCTCGGCCTGCTCCTCGCCCGGCGCAAGCCGCATTTCCAGCTCGCCGAGCCGCACCGAATTCTCCACCACCATCCGGCAGCGCTCGTAGCGCCGCGCGGTGAACGCTGCGAGCGCGTCCTTGAGCGGACGGTCGGACGCGAGCAGATCGGCCAGCACCAGAGCGTCCTCGACCGCCAGCCCCGCGCCCGATGCCAGATGCGGCGTGGTGGCGTGGGCGGCATCGCCAATGAGGATCGCCCGGCCGTGGTGCCACGGCGGCGGCAGCAGGAGCTTCTCCAACGGCCGGTAGTTGATCCGCGACGCGGGCGAAAGCCCGTCGCGGATCGCACCGAGCGCGCCGCCGAAGCCGATGAGCAGCGCGGCGAGAAGTTCGGGAAACCGCTCCTCCGGCATGCGCGGATTGTCCGGCACATGCTGCAGCAGGAAGAGATACATTTCATCCTGCGACACCGGTACGATTCCGGCCTTCACCGGACCGCCGACATAGACCTGCGCGCCCTCGATCTCCGGCGGCCGCGGCACGACCGCGCGCCAGCAGCCCTGCCCGGTCAACACCGGCACCGGCGCATCGGGAAACAGCATCACCCGCACGCAGGAGTGGATGCCGTCGGCGCCGACCACGAGATCAGCGGCCGCTTCGCTGCCGTCGGTGAGCGTGGCGGACACGCCCTGCCCGTTCTGGCCGATCGCGACCACAGTGACGCCCAGCCGCACCTGCGCGCCGCACGCACGCGTCGCCTCGGACAGGATCTTGTGCAGCACCGGACGCATGATGCCGCCGCTGTTCGGGATCCGCGCCCCGAGCGGCCGCCCGGCCACGCGGGAGGGGATGATGACGCGGCCGTCGGCGTCGCAGATCCGCGTGATGTCGTAGCAAAAGCCCTCGGCCTCGATCCGGTCAAGCAGGCCCAGCGTCTCGAACGCGCGCAAGGTCGGCCCGGTGATGGTGATACCCGCACCGTATATACGCCAGTCGGGATCCGCCTCGATGATCTCGCTGGCGATGCCTTTGCGCGAAAGCGCGATCGCAAGCGACATCCCGGCGATGCCGCCGCCGACGATCAGGACGCGATGGACGTTGGTCATTCCGTGAGCCGGCCGCGCGGAGCGAAGATTGGTATGTTGGAAGCGAGGCTATCTCCCCGTTCGTCCCCGCGAAAGCGGGGACCCAGAGTCAAACAATGCAGAGCTTGCGTGTAACCCTGGATTCGCGCTTGCGCAGGGACGAACGGATCGAGTCCCGCTCGATCCACGTGGCGTCGCTAGTTGCCCCAGCGCTCCTGCCACAGCCGCTCGCCGATGGTGCAGGAAATCCGCGGCGCGCGCGCCTGGGCCGGGATCACCCGCGCCTCGGGCTGGCGGCCGGCGATCTCCAGCACGAGCTTGGTGCGGATCGCCTCGCGAAACTGGTTGCGGTCGCGGATCGGAATGACGAACGCGCCCGGCCCGCCGATCACGCAATCCTCGAAATAGACGTCGAGCTGGTCGATATCCATGGTGCTGGCATTCGGCCGCTTGATCACGATCGGCAGGCCGTTGATGGTGATGCCTTTCGCGACCACCTCGTCGCGCGCAACGGTGACCAGCGGGCCGTTGTTGTTGACGCCGTCGCCCGACACGTCGATCACGCGCCGGATGCCGCGAAAGCCGCTGCCGTCGAACAACGGCGCGCCGAACAGGAGCGCCGAGGAGATCGAGGTGCGCGACTGCCGCGTGTAGCGCGCGCGGCCGATGTCGGCGGAAAACGCGTCGGCCGATTCCGGCCCGTCGATCAGCCGCCACGGCACGATGATCTGCTGGTGGTGCGAGCCGGCCCACTCGAAATAGGTGAGCGCGATCTTGCCATGCATCCCGGCCTTCAGCGCCTGCATGAACTCGCGCGAGGTGATCGCGGCCATGTAGCCTTCGCGCTGAAGCTGCTGCTCCTCCGGGTCCATCGAATAGGACACATCGACGGCCAGCACGACCTCGGCGTCGACCGGCACGGCCCCGCCCGCGCCGCGCTGCGCCAGCATCTGCGGCCCGCCACGACCTGCCACGCCGGGCGCGGCGATGCCCGCGAGCACGGCTGCGCAAAGCACACCGGCCGCGCCCGCAATGAGGGCCAGGACTCCCAGACGTCCTCGCATGCGAGTCTCCTGCTGTGACCGGCCGGCAATGGTGACATGCGTCAAGGGTCAGGGGAAGCGGGCCAGGGGACCCGCCCCACAACCGGCGCGAGATCGCCCGGCCACGATTCGGCTGTCGATGTGGCGTCAGCCGGCCTTGAGATAGCGATCGAGGAACGCGATCGAATCCGCCACCGCCTTGATCTGCACGGCGTCGGGCCGGTATTCGCCGCGGTCGTTGCGCCGCACGTAGATGAAGCCGTGCTCGTCGTGATCGTAGGTTTCCCAGCGTGCGTCCTTGCCCGCCTCCTCGAGCAGGTCGTAGGACACGCGGAAGATCCCCTGCAACTCGTCGCGATCGCGGCCGTGCACGAAAATCGGCGTCTTGATCGTGCTGATGCGCTCTCTGGCAACATCCTCGGTGATCCGGCTTCGGACCTTGGCCGGCTCGCGCATCAGCATGCGCTCGACGTTGAGCAGACCGGTCTCCGGATTGATCTTCGCGGTTTCGTCAGGCCGCAGCCGCAGGAACTCGTGCGTGGCCGGCTCGCTTGCGACCATCGCCCGGATGCCGTCGTACTCGGAGGCAATCTTGAAGGCCATCTCGCCGCCGTGGCTCATGCCGCAATAGCCGACGCGATCGGCATCGATGAACGGCAGCGTCTTGAGATACTTCACGACCGATATGGCGCCTTCGTACTCCAGCGGTCCGCGGTTGAGCAGTTGACGCCGCTGGCGGACATCCTCGACGAGCTTGCCGATCTTGTCGTAGGCGTAGTCGACCTCGGCCCGATAGCGCAGCCACGCCACGGCATAGCCGGCCGCCAGGAACTGCTCCTGGGTCCAGCTCCGGTTCTGTGTGTGGTCGCGGATCACGGCCATTCCGCCGCCGCCATTGCCGGAGGCGAAGACGACGATCGGAAACGGGCCCGGGCCGGCCGGCCTGCGCAGCCCGATCGGGGCATAAAGCCCATCGATCATCTCGATATACATGAGATGGACCGGATGCTCCGAGCCGCGCACCGGCTCGACGATCGCGACGTGCTCCGGATCGACGCTCATGAACGTCCTCGATGGGAGTTAACTAGGCGTCGATGGTCTCGGTCTCGGTGATCTCAATGCCGAAGCCGCCGAGGCCCACATAGGTGAAGCGGGCCCCGGCGAGGAGCCGGATCGAGGAAATGCCGAGGTCCTTGAGGATCTGCGCGCCAAGCCCGACCTCGCGCCACTGCCGCGTGCGGGCCGCCTCCGAATTGGTGTCGGCCGAGGGAATGGAGTGCAAGGGGACGCCCGCCGTGCCGTCGCGCAGGATGACGATCACGCCCCGGCCATCCTGCTTGATGCGCTGCAGCGCGTTGTGCACCGGGTTCGCGCCGCCGAACACGTCGCGGATGATGTCGGCGCGGTGCAGGCGTGCCAGCACGTTCTTGCCGTCGCCGATCTTGCCGTAGACCACCGCCATGTGGTTGACCGCATCGAACGGCGTCAGATAGGCGTAGCCCTGCAGCGTGCCGATCTCGCTTTTCACCGGAAACTCGGCGACGCGCTTGACGAGCTTATCGCGCACCTGCCGGTAGGCGATGATGTCGGCGATCGAGATCTGCGTCAGCTTGTGCTTCTGCGCGAAGGCTGCGACCGCGGGCCCGCGCATCACCGTGCCGTCGTCGTTCATCAGCTCCGACAGCACGCCGACCGGCGGCAGGCCGGCGAGCTTGCAGAGATCGATGCAGGCTTCGGTGTGCCCCGAGCGCATCAGCACGCCGCCCTCCTTCGCCACCAGCGGAAACACGTGGCCGGGGCGGACAAAGTCGGACGCGCCGCTGTTGCCGTTGGCGAGCGCCCGCACGGTGTTGGTGCGCTCCTCGGCCGAGATGCCGGTGCTGAGCCCGTGGCGCACGTCGACGGTGATGGTGAACGCGGTGCCGAGCGGGGCGTCGTTGGCCGCCACCATCGGGTCGAGATGCAGCCTGCGGGCCTCCGCGGCCGACAGCGGCGCGCAGACGATGCCCGAGGTGTGACGGATGATGAACGCCATCTTCTCCGGGGTGCAGAGCGAGGCGGCGACGAACAGATCGCCCTCGTTCTCGCGATCGTCATCGTCGGTCACGACCACCAGCTCGCCGCGGGCAAAGGCTGCCACCGCCGCTTCAACACGTTCCTGACCTTCCAGCACCGACATCTTCCCCGACTTTCTTGTTTCTTGAACGGCCAACTACTTCTTGAAGGGCCAAGCGGGGAATTCCCCGACCTGGGCTCTCTGGCGCAGATAATGATCTGCAATGACGCACGCCACCATCGCCTCGCCGATGGGCACTGCCCGGATGCCGACGCATGGATCGTGGCGGCCCTTGGTGACCACCTCGGTCTCGTTGCCGTAGCGATCGACCGTCTGGCGCGGCGTGAGGATCGACGAGGTCGGCTTCACCGCAAACCGCACCACCACCGGCTGCCCGGTCGAGATGCCGCCGAGGATGCCGCCGGCGTTGTTGGCGAGAAACCGCGGCTTGCCGTCGTTGCCCATGCGCATCTCGTCGGCATTGTCCTCGCCGGACAGCGCGGCCGCGGCAAAGCCCGCGCCGATCTCGACGCCCTTCACGGCGTTGATGCCCATGATCGCGCCGGCGAGATCGCCGTCGAGCTTGGCGTAAATGGGCGCGCCAAGCCCGGGCGGCACGCCTTCGGCCACCACCTCGATGATCGCGCCGACCGACGAGCCCTGCTTGCGCACGCCGTCGAGGTAGTCGGCGAACCGTACCGCGGCCTTGGCATCGGGGCAGAAGAACGGATTGCGCTCCACCTCGGACCAGTCCCAGGCGGCCCGTTCGATTTTCTCGCGGCCCATCTGGATGAGCGCGCCGCGCACGCTGAGGCCCGGCACGATCTTTCGCGCAATGGCGCCGGCGGCGACCCGCATCGCGGTCTCGCGCGCGGAGGCTCTGCCGCCGCCGCGATAATCCTGGATGCCGTATTTGACGTCGTAGGTGTAGCCCGCGTGCCCCGGCCGGTAGGTGTCCTTGATCGCGGAATAGTCCTTGGAGCGCTGGTCGACGTTCTCGATCAACAGCGCGATCGGCGTGCCGGTCGTAACCTGCCCGCCGGTGTCCGCGTCGGCGAACACGCCGGAGAGGATTTTGACGGTGTCCGGCTCCTGCCGCTGGGTGGTGAAGCGCGACTGGCCGGGCCGTCGCTTGTCGAGATAGGGCTGGATATCGGCCTCGGTCAGCGGGATGCGCGGCGGGCAGCCGTCGACCACGCAGCCGATGGCCGGCCCGTGGCTTTCGCCGAAGGTGGTGACGCGGAAGAGCTGGCCGAAGGTATTGAACGACATGAGGGTTCTGCTTGTGGCGGTGTGGTAGCCCGCGCCTCAACCGGGGTCAAAGCGGAGTCGTGACATGAATGCGCGTTCAGGTGTCTGAACGACGGTTAATATCAAGCTGAATACCCGTTAAGCTCTGGAAATATAATGGCTTTTTCCATTTTTAAGTTGCGCGCCGCACGCCGCCGTGCCATCCTCATTCGCGGCTAGGGGCTGAACCACCTGCCGGCGATTAACGCTCACGCAAAGGAAACCGACCATGGCGATGAAGAAGAAGAAGAAGGGCAAGAAGGCTTCGAAGAAGTAATTTCGAGCCTCGATGCCATCTCGCTCGAGATGTCATCACCTTCAGAATTCGCGAGATGCCCTAGCGGTGTTTCGCCAAAACGGCCGGACGAAAGTCTGGCCGTTTTGATTTTTAGAGTTGCGGCAACCCGTCACCCGTGGCGCGTCATTGCGGTTCCATTGAACACGTAGACGCAGCCCTGCCCGACTTCGCCCATCGACGCCTCGGACGGCTGCTTGACCTTGAGCAGCGCCATCAGCGCCCGGCACACCCCGCCATGGGCCGAGGCGACCGTCGCTCGAGCCACGCCCTCGTACCACACCTGCACCCGCTTCTCGAGCTGCGCGTAGCTCTCCCCGCCCGGCAGCACGAAGCCCCACTTGTCGCGCTCGCGCGCCGCAAGCGCCGCGGCCTCCCGCTGCTGCAGGTCGGCGTAGGTGAAGCCCTCCCAGCGGCCGAACGACATCTCCATCAGCCGCGCGTCGGTGCGGTAGGCGCTCGGGTCGAGCCCCATGGCGTCGCGCATGATCTCCATGGTCTCGCGGGCGCGGCCGAGCGGGCTCGACACGTAGTCGTAATCGGAGATCGCCAGATCGCCGTTCGCAAGCAGCTCCCGCAGCAGCGCGCCGCAGCGCTGCGCCTGGGTCCGGCCGAGCGGATTGAGCGGAATATCGTGCTGGCCCTGCAGCCGGCGCTCGCGATTCCAGTCCGTCTCGCCGTGACGGACGAAATACAGGATAGGCTGCGGCATGGTGGTTTCGTCCCGGCCTGCCGCCTTATTCCTTGGACATGGTGATGTCGATGTCCGGCGCGTCGGGATGCTTCATGCCGACGATGTTGTAGCCCGCGTCGACATGCAGGATTTCCGCGGTCACGCCACGCGACATGTCCGACAAGAGATACACCGCGGCATCGCCGACCTCCTCGGTCGTCACCGTCCGCCGCAGCGGCGCGTTGTGCTCGGTCCAGCCGAGGATGTAGCGGAAGTCGCCGATGCCCGCCGCGGCCAGCGTCTTGATCGGCCCCGACGAGATGGCGTTGACGCGGATTTTCCGTTGGCCGAGGTCGGCCGCAAGATAGCGCACCGACGTCTCGAGCGCAGCCTTCGCCACGCCCATGACGTTGTAATGCGGAATCCACTTCTCCGCGCCGTAGTAGGTCAGCGTCAGCAGCGAGCCGCCGTCCGGCATCAGCTTCTCGGCGCGCTTGGCGATCGCCACGAACGAATAGCAGGAGATCGAGAGCGTCCTGCTGAAGTTCTCCGCCGTGGTGTCGACATAGCGGCCGTCAAGCTCGTGCTTGTCGGAGAACGCGATCGCATGCACCACGAAATCGAGCGTGCCCCATTCCTTCTCCGCGGCCGCGAACACGGCGTCGATGCTCGAAGAATCCAGAACATCGCAATGGCCGAAAATCCTGGCACCGATCTCCTGCGCCAGCGGCACCACGCGCTTCTTCAGCGCATCGCCCTGGTAGGTCAGGCCGATCTCGGCCCCCTGCGCGCGGCAGGCGCGGGCGATGCCCCAGGCGAGCGAGCGGTTGTTGGCGACCCCGAGAACGAGGCCGCGCTTGCCGCGCATCAGACCTGCGAGTTCCGCCATGATCTGCCCACTTTACCGGCGTCCCGGGCACGAGCCCGAAAGCGGACGTGGTGCTTTCGGAAACGGCCATGCGCGAACAATGGGTCCTTGTGACATAGGCTCCCAAGGCCTTCAAGCGCGCTGCCCAACGCGGCGCGCCAGCGTTAACATGCGAATCGCGCGGGCAAATCACCTTCAGTGAATGGAATATGTGGCCAGCCGGCGGTGTTTTTCCGGTCGAAAATGACGCGAGATCGCGGGGCATCGGTTGAGCACATTCCACCATGACGTCGAGGCGGCGATTCCGGCGCTGCGCCGCTACGCGCGGGCCTTGACGCGCGACGCCGAGACCGCCGACGACCTCGTCCAGGACACGCTGGTGCGGGCGCTGCGCTCCGAGCATCTGTTTCACGGCGGCGACGTCCGCAGCTGGCTCTATACGATTTTGACCAACCTCAACCGCAACCGGCTCCGCTCGCTCGCGCGGCGGCCGACGCTCACGCCGATCGAGGACCACGACGCCGCCGACGCGGCAGGTCCCGAAGCCGGCGGGCGCGATATCGAGCGGGCGCTTGCGCTGCTGGTCGACGAGCAGCGCGAAGCGCTGCTGCTGGTCGTGCTCGAAGGCCTGACCTATCGAGAGGTTGCCGAGGTCCAAGGCGTGCCGATCGGCACAGTGATGTCGCGTCTGGCGCGTGCGCGTGCCCAGATCAAATCCTATCTCGACGGCGAGCGCCCGGCGCTCCGCCGCATCAAATAACAAGAAAGGTGCAACGATGGTCGACCAGACCCCTGTGACCGAGTACGAGCTTCACCTGCACGTCGACGGCGAGTTGCCCGCCGGACGCCGCGAAGCGGTCGAGGCGTGGCTCGCAACTCATCCGGAAGACGCAGCCCGCGTCGCCGCCTGGCGCGCCCAGGCCGAGGAGATCCGCGCCCGCTTCGGCGATGTCGGCGACGAGACGGTGCCGAACCGGCTGAAGCTTCAGAGCATCATGCGGACCCGCCGCTCCTGGGGCGCGGTCGCGGCCGCGGCCTCGCTGCTGGCCTTCCTGGTCGGCGGCGTCGCCGGCTGGTTCGCGCACGGCGCGTCGGCCGCGGCCCCCGACCAGGTGCAGGTGTTTGCGAGCGACGCGCTTGGCGCGCACAGGCTTTACATCGGCGAGGTGCGGCATCCGATCGAGGTCAAGGCGGAAGAGGCCCATCTGCTGCCGTGGCTGTCGCGGCGCATCGGCACGACGCTGCGGGCCCCGGACCTCAGCGTGTTCGGCCTGAAGCTGCTCGGCGGCAGGCTCTTGCCGGCCCCGAACGGCCCGGCCGCGCTGATCATGTACGAGGGCGCCAACGGCGAGCGCTTCACCATCTATTGCTCGAAGGTGGAGGCGCAGCGCAGCGCGTTCCGCTACGACGACAGCAACAACTTCGGCTCGGTGCGCTGGATCGAGGGCAATTACGGCTGGGCGCTCAGCGGCCCGAAGGACCGGGCGCGGCTGAAGGCGATTGCCAGCGCCGCTTACGAGCAGCTGGAAAACCGGGCCGTGCCGCAGCGCAGTTCGTCCACTCAGCTCCTGTCGCGCCGCGGATCGTAGGGCTTGCCGTCGCGCCATTTTTTCATGAGCGCCTCGAGCTCGGGATCGGGCTGATCGGGCAGCACGATCCGCACCGTCGCGTAGAGATCGCCGGTGCCGTCCTTGCCCGGCAGCCCCTTGCCCTTCACGCGCAGCGTGCGGCCGGAGCTGGTGTTGGCCGGAATGGCAAGCTCGACCGCGCCGTCGAGCGTCGGCACGCGCACGCGGCCGCCGAGCACCGCTTCGTAGAGTGTCACCGGCAGCTCCAGCCGCAGGTTTGAGCCGTCGCGTTCGAACCTGGCATGGGGCGCGACCGAAACCGTGATCAGCGCGTCGCCCGCAGGTCCGCCACCCATGCCCGGGAGTCCCTGCCCCTTCAGCCGGATGGTCTGGCCGTCGGACAGGCCCGCCGGGATTTTCGCCTCGACCTCCTTGCCGGTCGGCAGGTGCACGCGGCGCGTGGCGCCGCTCGCAACCTCCTCGAGCGTGATGGTCACGGTGCCGGAGACGTCCTGACCGGTCGCCGTCTGGCCGAAATCATCCGGCTCGAATTGCGTGCGGCGTCTGCCGCGCGTTCCCGCGCCAGCCGTGCCGCCGAACATCTCCTTCAGAATGTCGTCGAAGCCGCCACCTCCGGCCCCAGCCGAGCCGGGACCGCCGCCGTGGCGCTGGAAGCCGCCCGGCCCCCAGGTGAAGCTTTCGAAATGGCTGTCGCCTTGCGGGCCGCCGGCGTGGCCCCAAGGACCGCCACCGGCGCCACGGCCCGCGCCGCCGCCCGGGAAGCCTCCACCAGGAAAGCCTTGGAAGCGCGGCTTTCCTTCGGCGTCGATCTCGCCGCGGTCGAACGCCTTGCGCTTGTCCTCGTCGCCGACGATCTCATAGGCGGCGTTCAGCTCGGCGAACTTCGCCGCCGCCGTCTTGTCGTTCTTGTTCGCGTCGGGATGCAGCTTCTTGGCGAGCTTGCGGAAGGCGCTCTTGATCGTCGCCCCGCTCGCGTTCTTCTGCACCCCCAACACGTCGTAGGGGTCGCGCATCCTGAAAGCTCCAGACAAGTCCCACCGGCCGCGTTTGCACGCAGCCACCAGCCTAATTCTGCCTACTATGTGGTGTCGATTCAGTCAGGACGCAATATTGGGCAAAATGCCGCTCAACATCGCGTCTCTCAGGAGCGCGTCCACGGACGGAGGCTCCTGACCTCCCAGGCGTCGCGCTTGCCCGCGCGGCAGGCCTGGCCCTGCATCCAGCTTTCCGGGCTGCCCCGGCGGACATAGCTCGCCAGGAAATCGTGACAGGTCGCCCCGTCGCGGGCATAGGCGTTGGCGATCGGCGTGACGGTGCCGCGCGCGCCGCTCGACGGGTTCTCCCACGGCGCACTCACCTCTTTGCTGCCGCGCTTGAGCACCTCGACGATGGCCATGCGGGCGAACACCAGGTCGGTCTCGGAGGGAAGGCCGGAGGTTGCCGCCGCGGCCGATGCGCGCAAGGTCGGCGCAGCCGTGGAGCCGGTCACCTCGTCGTGGGCGAGCGCGCTCGCCTGGACGCTCCCTTGCACCGGCCCGTCCGAGGCCTTGCCCTTGGCGAACAGGTTACCCATTCCGCCCGATACCGCGCAGCCGGACGCCATCAGCCCGCATGCCAGGACCACGCCCAGGCGGAGGCCCAGCCGTAGGCTTGTCACAGCGGTTCCACTATATAGGGGCAGCCGGTTCGCGCGTCCTGCCACCGGGCCGGCCATAGGGTACTCCAGCACAGATGTCCGATGCAGCTCCGATAGATCGCACGGCGGGGTTAACGGTTGGTGATTTCACCGCGTCCGAAGAGCCCATGCGGCTTTTCGCGGAGTGGCTCGAGCAAGCCACCAAATCCGAACCGAACGACCCCAACGCGATGTCGGTCGCGACCGTCGATGCCGATGGCCTGCCTGACGTGCGCATGGTGCTGCTCAAGGGCTTCGACGCGCAGGGCGCGGTCTTCTACACCAACATGGAAAGCCAGAAGGGCAAGGAGCTCGCCGCCGTGCCCAAGGCGGCGCTCCTGTTCCACTGGAAATCGCTGCGGCGGCAGGTGCGGCTGCGCGGCCCGGTCGAGCTCGTGTCCGAGGCCGAGGCCGATGCCTATTTCGCAAGCCGCGCACGCCTTGCCCAGATCGGCGCCTGGGCGTCAAAGCAATCCGCACCGCTGGAAAGCCGCCTTGCCTTCGAGAAGGCGATCGCGCGCTACACTGCCAAGTTCGCGATCAGCCCGGTGCCGCGGCCGCCGACCTGGTCGGGCTTTCGAGTGATTCCAATGAGCATCGAGTTCTGGGAAGACCGCCCGTTCCGGCTGCACGAGCGGGTCGAGTTCCGCCGCGACCGCGCTGGCGCTCCCTGGGGCAAGACGCGGCTCTATCCTTAAGTTACTGTCGGTCATGACCACCGCGCCGCAGACCAACCACCCCCGCCGCACGCTGCTGCTCACCGGAGCAAGCCGCGGTATCGGACACGCGACGGTGAAGCGCTTCTCGGCGGCGGGCTGGCGCATCATCACCTGCTCGCGTCATCCGTTTCCCGAGAACTGCCCGTGGGAGATGGGGCCCGAGGATCACATCCAGGTCGACCTCGCGGATCCCAAGAACACCGGGCACGCCATCGACGAGATCAAGCGGCGGCTGACCGACGGCGAGCTGCATGCGCTGGTCAACAACGCCGCGATCTCGCCCAAGGCCGAGGGCGGCAAGCGGCTCTCCTCGATCGAAACCACGCTCGACGTCTGGCAGCAGGTGTTCCAGGTGAACTTCTTTGCACCGATCATGCTGGCGCGCGGCCTCGTCAAGGAGCTTGCCGCGACCAAGGGCTCGGTGGTGAACGTCACCTCGATCGCAGGCTCGCGCGTGCATCCGTTTGCCGGCTCGGCCTACGGCACCTCGAAGGCCGCGCTCGCGGCGCTCACGCGCGAGATGGCCGCCGACTTCGGCCCGCTCGGCATCCGCGTCAACGCGATTGCGCCGGGCGAGATCGACACCGCAATTCTTTCGCCCGGCACCGAGCAGATCATCCCCCACATTCCGCTGCACCGGCTCGGCACCACCGACGAGGTGGCCAAGATCATCTACGTGCTGTGCACCGAGACCTCGTCCTACGTGAACGGCGCGGAAATCCACATCAACGGCGGCCAGCACGTGTGATCCGGGCGCTGGTTGCGATCGCCGCTGCCACGACCTTCGCCGCGCCCGGCCGAGCGGCCGACTGGGTCCTCCAGACCATCCCCGCGGCCGGCCCGGTGAAGGTGATCGAGACGCTGCCCGGCGGGCCGGTGGTGCTGATCGGGGCGGGCTGGTTTCGCCTGCATCATGACGGCAACCGCCATCGCCTGGTCGCCACCGCCGGCCCCTCGCAACGGCCGCTGCCGCTCAATGCGCTGCCCGACGGCATCATCGCCGAGGGCCCGCGCGAGGTGGCGCGCGCCTGGCTCGCCGATCCGACCAACCGCTACGACCACGGCGTGCTCGGCGACGCGATCGAGGCCGAGAGCCTCGTCGTCGAGCGGCGCGACGGGCGGCGCGACGTCGTCACGCTCCCGCCCGACGCGGTGTTCGAGGACTTGAGGCCACGCATCGCCCCGCTCGGCGGCTCCGACAAGGTCGTGGTCGTAAAGTCGCACGTGACGCGCGGCTCGGCGCTGGCGGTCATCGGCGAGCGCGACGGCCGCTACCAGATCGTCGCCGAGACGCCGCCGACCGGCGCGCCGCACCGCTGGCTCAACCCCGCAGGCATTGCCGACTTCAACGGCGACGGCCACCCCAACGTCGCGGTGGTGCGGATGCCGCATGCGGTCGGCCGGCTGGAGCTCTGGAGCTTCCGCGACAACGCCCTGCACAAGGCGCTGGAGCTCGGCGACGTGTCGAACCACGTCAGCGGCTCACGGGCACAACGCATGAGCGCGGTCGCCGACTTCGACGGCGACGGCCGTCCCGACCTCGCCATCGCCTCGTTCGACCGGCGAAGGCTCAGGCTGATCGCGTTTGTGCCGGGCGTCCGGGAGATCGGCAGCATCGCGCTGCCGTCGCACGCCGTGACCGACTTCGCGCTCGTCGGCGATGCCGCCGGCCGTCCGGCGGTGCTGCTCGGACTGGAAAACGGCGCGCTGGTTCTGGCCCGGCGGCCGTAGAATAAAACGGTCGAAAATCCGCGAAAAACAGCCGCGCGAACCGGCCCTTCCGCGCTGCACAGGTTTCAAGAACAGCCGCACTCCGAAGCGCACATCTTTGCAATCCTGTTCCCTTTACGCCGATATCACCGCACAGCATATCGGTGGGACGCTTCGCGTTCCCTGCCCATCGGCTTGAGGCTCATGCATCCTTGCGTCCACCAGAACATCGGCAACGTCGCGCCCGCGACCGAAGCCGGGTTGTTGCGGATGGTCACCACGGCGCTGAACCGGGCGCTCGCCGCGGCCTCCCCCGCCGAGATCATCGACGCCGCGGCGCATGCGGTGCCGCGCGGCAAGCTTGCGGTGGTCTCGTCGTTCGGCACCGAGTCCGCGGTGCTGCTCAAACATGTCGCCGACGTCGACCGCTCGCTGCCGGTGCTGTTTCTCGACACCGGCTGGCTGTTTCCCGAGACGCTCGCCTATCGCGACACGCTCGTCGAGCAGCTCCGCCTCGCCGACGTGCGCACCATCAGGCCGGACACCCCCACGGTCACGAGGCGCGATCCGGACGCCGACCTGTGGTCGCGCGATCCCGACGCCTGCTGCAATCTGCGCAAGGTCGCGCCGCTTGCCACGGCCCTTTCAGCCTTCGACGGCTGGATCAACGGCCGCAAGCGCTTCCACGGCGGTGAGCGCAGCGCGCTGTCGGTGGTCGAGGTCGAAGGCTCGCGGCTGAAGTTCAATCCGCTCGCGCAGGCAAGCCCGGCCGAGCTCGCCGACCTGTTCGACGACGCCGGACTGCCCCGCCATCCGCTCGAGCGCCACGGCTTCACGTCGGCCGGCTGCATGCCCTGCACCAGCGCCGGCGCACCCGGCGAAGCCCCCCGCGCTGGACGCTGGCGCGGCCGCGGCAAGACCGAGTGCGGCATCCACAGCGGTGCGTTGCCGGCGGCGGAGCGGATGTAAAGCCGCCGGCAGCGTGTCACCGCTAAAGCTTCGCCTCGCCGAACGCCTTCACCCACATGGCGCAGACGCCGGACCGGACGATGTCGGCCGCCCCGAATTCGATCACCGGCACCGGCAGCATCTGCGACTTGATCAGGTGGATCACCGTCGAAAGCCCGCTGCCACGGTCGATGTCGCACTGGCTGACATCGCCGTTGACCACAACCGTGCAGTCCTCACCGATGCGGGTGAGAAACGTCTTGATCTCGGCCGGGGTGGCGTTCTGCGCTTCGTCGAGCAGCACGAAGGCGTTCTTCCAGGAGCGGCCGCGCATCACCTCGAACGGCACCAGTTCGATGTCGCCGCGCTTGATCGCAATCTCGCAAGCCGTCGCACCGATGCGCTCCTTGATCGCCTCGATCACCGGCGCAGCCCACGGCCCGAACTTGGCTTCCAGCGTGCCGGGGAAATAGCCAAGCGAACGTCCGCACGGAACGTTCGGGCGGGTGAGAACGATCTTGCCGATCCGCCGGTTGCGCAGGAGATCCGCGGCATAGGTCGCGGCCAGCCAGGTCTTGCCGGTGCCGGCGGGCCCGAGAACGATCACCTGCGGGCACCTGCGCAGCGCATCGAGATAGGCCGCTTGCGTGGCATTCAGCGACTTGATCGGCGGAAGCGCCCGCTCCTCGTCGAATTTCCCTCCCTGGAGATGGATGATTTCAGCGGTATCGAATTCACGAACAAGACGACGCTGCTTCTTGCTCAAGTGCTTCGCGTGCTTACCCAAGGCAGACTCCTTTCGCCGGAGGATGAATGATGCGCACACGCGCCAAACCGCGGCGCAGAGCGTCGCGGCGCGGAACGGGAGCCATCATGCGGGAGGTCGGGAAACGTTCGGCAGACGGCAGGGCGAGCGAGAAGAAGCGAAGATATCCGGTTGCTGGATATCGAGGCCATTTCATCGGATCGCGACAATACGAACCGTCATGCAGGAGACAATGTAGCTGATTCTCGTGACAATTTGTTGTGCCGCGCAACGCATCGCGCGGGCCACAACTCTTAACGAATGGTGAATGCTCGTTTGCGCGCGGCGCCGGCCGCCTAGAGCCACTTCTTCCACTTGAAGAAGAAATACGGCAGCACCGCCGCGACGACCATCAGCAGCAGCGCCAGCGGATAGCCGTACTGCCACTCCAGCTCCGGCATGTTCTTGAAGTTCATGCCGTAGACCGTGGCGACCAGCGTCGGCGGCAGCAAGACCACCGCGGCGATCGAGAATATCTTGATGACGTTGTTCTGTTCGAGCGTCACGACGCCGAGCAGCGCGTCGAGCAGGAAGGTGATCTTGTTGGCGAGATAGGTGGCATGGTCGGAGAGCGACAGCACGTCGCGCTGCATCGCCTGCAATTGCAGCCGCACGTCCTTGCTCCAGCGCATGCCCTCGGCCTCGTTGGCGAGGAACAGAAGCAGCCGCCCGAGCGAGACCAGGCTCTCGCGCACCTTCGAGGTGAGGTCGCCCTTGGTGCCGATCACCTTCAACGTGTCGATGTAGCTTGCGCCCTGCTCCGGTCCCCTGCCCTTCGGATCGAAGATGTCGTGCGACACCCCGTCGACGTCCATGCCGATGCGCTCCAGGAGATCGGCTTCGCGGTCGATCACCGCGTCGAGCAATTCCATCAGCACGGTCTCGCCGGTCGCGGTCTGCGGGCAGGTGCGGGTGAGCTTGTTGCCGACCAGCATGAACGGCCGCGGCTCGTCATAGCGCACGGTGACGAGGCAATGCTTGGCAAGGATGAAGGTGACCGCGGTGGTCTTCGGCACCAGCGTGTCGGAGTTGCACATCAAGGTCGCGGTCATGAAGCGCGCGTGATGCTCGGTGTAGAGCCGGCTCGAGACCTCGATCTCCTGCATCTCCTCGCGGGTCGGAATGGCAATGCCGAGCCGGGCTTCGATCAGCTTGTCCTCGCCGGGCGCGGGGTTGACCAGGTCGAACCAGATCGCGTTGTCGGGGACCTCCTCGCCCGACACCACGACGCGGCGTTCGAGCGAATTCCCCTTGGGCACGTAGACAGCCAGCATGCGAAATATCCTGCCCCGGACGGGGCGCTGACGGACACCGCCGGCGCGGATCGTCCGACCCCATGCGCCTAAAAGGAATGCCCCCGCGCCACTCTTTGGACCGATCGGCGGGCGCCCGCAACAGAAAAGCCGACGCTGCACTCCCCCGGCGCGCCATAGAAAAGACCGCACGTGACAGCGAAATGAAAGCGGCCGCAGTCGCCTGCGGCCGCGCAAAAAAAGACGGCGAACTCCCGGCTGTCGGACGACTGCGCGTCCGCCTCAGACGGCCTGCTCGAAACGCTGGTCGATGCGCGGCGCTTTCTGAGGCTCCGCGGCCTTCTTGCCAAAATTCGAACAGCGGACCGCGGCGGCCACCGCCTCGATGCCGATGGTGCCGTAGCGGTGCTGCAGTCCGGTGTTGTCGCGGGTTTGCTCCGAAGACAGCGATCGCGGTGCCTGCGGGTCAGCCGGGCCTTCGGCCTTCGTGTTCTTGTCGGTCATTTTCTACTCTCCAAGTCGTTTCGTCCCTCTGGGACCATGACGTAGTCGATTTTCGCGGCGAAAATGGGCAGCCAATCGTGCCATATCGGGGCACCGCCCCCGCCGGATAGCCGAAAAGTTCATTAAAATCGGGCACTTCGCGCCGGTTCGATCAAAACCCGTCGAACCGATTAAACGGCCGGTATGGTAAACCCGCAATTAACGGCTTTGCGGAATAGTGGACTTGCTTCGGCCCAGGAGCGCCATCAGGTTGGCGTCTTAAGGCCACGAAGCGGCCTTTTTGCGTTGCGGCCCTGCAACAGTTCCACAGCGGCTGGGGGCCGCCATGCGGGGCGTTGTGGAAACGTGACCGGATTGTCGCTTATCTATGGATTCGGAACTAAGGTGAGAGGCATGGCAATTCGCGAACACGCTGGCAAGAAGGCGGTGGCTCTGCTCGTACTGGGCCTGGGAGCGCTCCTGTCCGGTTGCATGACGAACCAGACCGTCGAGCCCGCGTCGGAGGCCAACTTCACGCCGCGCGACAAGAAGCTGCTCGCCAACCCGCCCTATGCGCGGGCGCAGATCCCTGAACCGTATCTGCGCCACATCGTCAATTTCCACCGCAAGGAATCGCCCGGCACGATCGTCGTCGATTCGGATGCGCGCTATCTCTATTACGTGCTCGAGAAGGGCAAGGCGATCCGTTACGGCGTGACCGTCGGCGAGGAGGCGCTGGTGTTCTCCGGCGTTGCCAAGGTCGGCCGCCGCGAAGAATGGCCGTCGTGGACACCGACGAAAGACATCAAGAAGCGGCTCGGCAACATTCCGGACTTCGTCGGCCCCGGCCCGCACAATCCGCTCGGCGCGCGCGGCCTCTATCTCTACGCCAACGGCAGGGACACGCTGTACCGCATCCACGGCACCAACCAGCCGGAATATATCGGCGAGGCGATTTCCTCGGGCTGCATCCGCATGACCAACGAGGACGTCATCGACCTCTATAACCGCGTCAAGCTCGGCTCCCCGGTGGTGGTGCTGGCCCCCTCGCAGGGCGACTCGCCGAACAGCCCGCGCATGGCGCTCGGCAGCGGACTGGTCAGCAACTAGATCTGCTCGAGCTTTTCGTCGCCAATTCGGCGCTGGCTTTCACCAGCGCCGTTTTCTTTTGCGGCGGCCGGCGACACGTCCGCGCTTCGCCTACCAGCGGAAGCGGAACCGGAATTCGCGGCCCCGGAACGACCATTCCGCGCGCTCGCCTCTGCGGCCATCGCGCAGCCGCCGGCCGTCGGTCTGCGCCTGTGGCTGAGCCTGCAGCTGCGCGCGCGCAAGCAGCGCCTCGGGCTTGCGCCGCGGCAGCGGCGGCGACACCACGTCGGCGATCGGCGACCAGACGTCCGCCGGCGATGTCACGTCGGGGTCGTAGGCCGCCTCGGGCTGCGTCGGCTCCGCCGGCGCCGGCTCGGTCCGCGCCGCCACCTGCACATCGCGCACGTCCCACTGGCAGACCTTGGCGTTCCGCGACGACCGCTCCGCCATGTCGAGATGGATGTGCTGAGCGTGAAAGGCGTCGGAGCCCGGGCCGAGCACGGTCATGAAGCGCCCGCAGGCCGCCGTGCGCACGCGCTCGCGGAATGCCTTTGCCACCAGCGGGTCGGTGAAATTGAACACGCCGCCGTTCTTCAGCCGGAAGGTGGCGAGGTCGAATGCGTTGCCGCGGCCGTGCTCGCTGATCTTTGCGCCCTTGACGTGGTTGCGGGTGCGGCACTCGTAGGCATCGTTGCCGGTGATCGAGGCGAGCGGCGAGCCGAGCTCGGCGGCCGCGATCGGGCTCACCTCCTCGCGCACCCATTCGGCGAGCTCAACGGCCATGCCGCAGCGGATCTGCGGCGACGGCGTGATGGCAACGGTGCCCTTGTCGCGCAGCAGCACGCTGTCGAGGCGCACCAGGTCGGGCGCGCCGCAGCCGTTCGGTCCGGTGCGGGCCGGCAGCGCCTCGTAGCGCGCGATCTTGGCGAGCCGCTCGGCGCAGACGAACTGCTCCGGCACCGGCGGCACGGGGGTGGCGACAGGCGTCGCCGGGCTCTGGAGCTTCGGCAACTCGCGCTTCAACTGGCGCTCGACCTCGCGGTCGCTTGCCGCCGTGGTCTTCGTCGCCGCAGCGGTCTGCTTTGGCGGCACAGCCTGCGCCGGCGGCGCGGTCTGCACCGGCGGCACTGTCGTGGCTGTGATCGCGGGCGGGCGTGGCGGCGGGAAAACGCTCGAGGCCGGCGCAGGCGGCGGCGATGCCGCAAGCGACTCGGCCGGGGCCTCCGGCATGTGGTGGGAGTCGCCTGCCGGCCCGCGCTGGGCCTTGACCTTGAGATTGCCCGGCCGCTTCTGCCGCGGCAGTCCGTCGATGAACGGCAGATCCCAGGGCTTGGCGATGGCGCGGCTGGGCTCGAGCCAGGGTTCGGCCCGACCTCCGCCCGCCGCCATCGGCACCGCCAGCGCCGACACCAGCCCGATCCGGCTCAATTTCGCCACAGCTTTGTCCCCGCTCAAACATATCCTGCCGCCGGGGTGCGGCGGCAGGCACCGGGACCATAACGCGGGAACCCGGCAGAAGTTCGCGCATAATTAGTCAGGGCGGCGTCAGGGTGGAAACCTGTGGAACGTAGCCCTGCGCGCGGACCCGCTCCGCCAGTTCGCAACCCTCGCAATAGCGCGCGTCCTTGTGGTCGATCCAGTTGTGGGCGTAGACGCGCTCGGGCGGTATCCCGTAACGCTGCTGCAGAAAGCGCACGAGCACCAGGGCCGTGGCGAACTGCTCCGCGGTCGGGGGCTTGCGCACATCCGGGTGGTTTCCGACGAATTCGATGCCGATCGAGTTCGCCGCCACCACCTGACGGTAGGTGGTCAAATTCGCAATGTACTTGTTGTCGTTGCGGTTGGCCCCGTCGCCGTGGGTGGTGACGACGTTCTCCGGTGTCGCCCAGTAGGCGGTGCCGTCGGTCTCGACCCAGAGCGAGACGCCGCGCTTTTTCGGATTGGCCGCCTGCTGGCGGGCGAGCGCCAGGGCCGAGCCCGCGGGCCCTTCGGTCTGGTGCAGGATGATGTTCTTCCACGGCGCAAGCGCCGGATCGCCGAGCGGCGCGAGATAGACGAGCTTCAATCCAGGGATTTGCGGCGTGCCTGAGCTGCGGGCGAGCTGCGCGAAGGATACCTCCCCAGCCTGCGCTGCGCCCGCGAACGCCAACAGCACGAGCAGCAAGACAAGAGGCGAACGCAGCGGCATAAATCAGCCCTCACCGCATTGAACGCGGCGCAACCGCAACCTAAACAAGGACGCCGCAGCTCTCAATCCGGTTCAGCGACATGCCGCAATACGACATCATCGTGGTGGGCCTTGGTGTCACCGGCCTTGCCGCGCTCGCCGAGCTTGCGCGGCGCGGCGTGCGCGCGCTTGGCATCGAGCGGCACGCGGTGGGGCACGATCTCGGCTCCTCGCATGGCGAGACGCGGATGATCCGGCTCGGCTATTTCGAGCATCCGTCCTATGTGCCGCTGCTTCGCCGCGCCTATGCGCTGTGGCGTGAGCTCGACACCGTGGCGAACACCCGGCTCCTGCACATCACCGGCATCGCCGAGATGGGACGGCCCGACAGCGACATCGTCGCCGGCACGCTCGCCGCATCGCGGATGCACCGGCTGCCGCACGAGGTGCTGGATGCCGCGCAGGCGATGCGGAGGTTTCCGGCGTTCCGTCTGCCGCAGGATTTCGTCTGCGTGGTCCAGCCCGACGGCGGCTTTGTCGCCGCCGAGGCGGCGATGACGACCTTCGCCGCGCAAGCCAGGACGCATGGCGCAGACATTCTCAGCCATGCCGAGGTGCAATCGGTAAAACCTGGAAACGGCGGTGTGCAGGTGGCGACCAGCCGTGGCGACGTCGATGCCAAGGCCGTGATCGTCGCGGCCGGACCGTGGGTGACGCAACTCGTGCGCGGGCTGCCGCTGCGCGTCACCCGGCAGGTGATGACCTGGTTCGAGGCACGCCAGCCGGAGCTGTTCGTCCAGGGCCGCTTTCCGGTGTTCCTGCTCGCAAGCCGCCACGGCAACCACTACGGCTTTCCCTCGCTCGACGGCCGCGGCGTCAAGATCGCCAAGCATCACCATTTCGACGAGGCCGTCGATCCGGACCGCGTCGAGCGCGCGATCTCCGCCGACGACGAGGCCGCGGTGCGGATCGCGCTCAGCGAATTCATCCCGGCGGCCGACGGCCCCCTCGCCGCTGCGAAAACCTGCCTCTACACGGTGACGCCCGACCACGATTTCATCGTCGACCGATTGCCCGACGCACCGAATATCGTGGTGGCGTCGGCCTGCTCGGGCCACGGATTCAAGTTCGCGCCGGTGCTCGGCGAGGTTCTCGCCGACCTTGCAACCAAAGGTGAAGCGCAGCACGACATTTCGCGCTTTCGTCTGGGCCGCGCCGGCTGATCTGGCAGCGCTGCCCGCCAAGGCGGACGCCCCACACCCCTTCCAAGCACGCCGGCAGCAGGGATAACCTGACACGTTGGTTCAGCGGCCGCAAAGTGCGGTCCCGCACGACCTCATTGCAGTGACGATTTTCTCGACGTGAATTCCATCACCGTCGCTTGGTGACGACCAGCGCAATCGGGGAATTTTCATGCTGGGATTCGATCGTTGGCAATTGCTCAAGACGCTGTCGGCAATCCTCACGATCGCCGGCCTCGCCTGGCTGGCGCTGGCCTATCTGATCCCCGCGCCGCCCTCGAAGATCACCATCGCCACCTCGCAGGCCGGCGACCATTACCAGGTACTCGGCACGCGCTATCAGGGCATCCTGTCCGGGTCGGATATCGAGGTGCAGATCCGTCTCACCGACGGCGCAAAGGAAAACCTGCGGCTGCTCAACGATGCCGATTCCGGCATCCAGATCGGCTTCATGCAGGGCGGCATCTCGAACGGCAAGCTTGCGCCCGATCTCGTGTCGCTCGGCCGCATCGACTATCAGATTTTCTGGCTGTTCTTTCCCACCGGGGAAACGTTCACCGATCTCGCACAGCTCAAGGGCAAGCGCATTGCGCTCGGGCCTGCGGACAGCGGCGACCGGGCGGTCTGCGAGAAGATTCTTGCGGCCGCCGGGATCAACTACGACAACACCACGCTGCTCTATTTTGCGCCCAAGGACGCGACGCGGGCGCTGGACGACGGCGCGGTCGATGCGGTGTTTCTCAACCTGTCGCCGGACTCGCCGATCCTCGATGCGCTGCTGCGCGGCCCACAATACCGCCTGATGAGCTTCGCCGAGTCGGAGGCCCTCACCCGCATTTTCCCCTATCTCGTTCGTCTGGTTTTGCCGCGCGGCGCGATCGATCTCGCGCGCACCATTCCTCCCGCCGACGTCAACCTGGTCTCGACCACCAACGTTGTGCTGGTGCGAAAGGAGATTCATCCCGCGATCATCGATCTTTTGTCGCAGGCCATTCTCGAGGCCCATGGCGGGCCGGGGCTGTTTCAGAAGACCGGCGATTTTCCGACGCAAACCGATCCGGAATATCCGTTCGCGCAAGGCGCGCGCGACTTCTACAAGAGCGGTCCGTCATATCTGAACCGGTACCTGCCGTTCTGGATGACCAACTATGTGCAGCGGATCATCGCCGTGCTGGTGGCGGTGATCGCCATCGTCCTGCCGGTGTTCAACTACGCGCCGAAGCTCTACCTGTGGTTCGTGCGTCAGCGCGTGCGCAGGCTCTATCGCCGGCTGCGCCTCGTCGACAAGGCGCTTCTGACGGAGCCGACGGCGACGCAGGTGCAAACGCTGCAGAGCGAGTTGGAGAACATCACCCGCGCGGCAACGATCGTTCCGATGCGCAACTCCGAGCTGTTCTTCGACCTGCGAAACCACATCGACCGCACCCGCGCCAACCTGACGGCGCGTTGAAGCACTGCGCCGGACGGTCAGATGAATTTCGGATGCAGCGGCAGGCCGAGGAAGTGCTGGCCGATCGATTCGAACAGCGAGAAGTGCGCCTGCACCTGCTGCGACACGGTGTGGATGTCGCGAAACCTTCGCTCGAACGGGTTGCTCTCGAAGATCGCGCTGGCACCGGCCGCGTGATAGGCGGTGTCGACGACGCTCCTCGCCTGATACGTCGCATTCGACGAGGCCATGCGCAGCATGACGCGCGCCTCGACACCGGGCGTGCCGGATTGCGCCGCCTCCGCATGCATCGCCCGCAACGCTTCGATCAGGAACACGCGCGCCGAGGCAAGCTGCGTCTCCGCCATGCCGATCTGCGACTGGATCACGGCATTGTCGCGCAGCAGAGCCTTGCCGCCGGTCGGGACCTTCGATTTGGCGAGCTCGGTGAACGAATCAAGCGCGCTGCGGGCAATGCCCAGCGCAATGCCGCCGAAGCTTGCGGCGAACAATTGAAACACCGTGAAGCGGTAGAGCGGCCCATGCTCGTACTTGCCCTCGGAATCGCGGCCGTAGGCGTTCATCGTCATCGCGTCGGGCACGAACAGATCGCCGACCGAATAGCTGTCGCTGCCGGTGCCTTTCAGCCCGACCACGTGCCAGTTGTCGGTGATCGTGGCGCTGGCCTTGGGAAAGATCGCGGTGATTTCCACCGGCACGCCATCGGCATTCGTGCGCGGCCGGCCGTCCGCCTCGATGACCGGACAATGCGCCGCGAGCCACGCCGCATGGCGGCTGCCGCTGGCAAAGGCCCAGGCACCGCTGACGCGATAGCCGCCGGCGCAGGCCACCGCCTTGGCCTTGGGCGAAAAGGGCCCCCAGGCGAGCAGCGACCGATCGGCGAACAGCTTCTGCGCCACGTCGGGCCGGAGCGAGGCGGCGAGCGTCGAGCAGATTGACGTCTGCGCCACGCACCAGGCGGTGCTGGCATCGGCCGCAGCGATAGCCTCGACCGCGCGTACGAAAGCGTCCGGTGCAAGCTCGCCGCCGCCGAGCGAACGCGGCAGCAGCATGCGAAACAGTCCGGCCTCGTGCAGCGCCGCAACGACCTCGGGCGTCAGTTCGCGACCGGCCTCGATCTGCGGCGCGGCCGCGGCGATCGCCGGTGCCAGCGCGCGGGCGCGGGCGATGTAGTCATCGGCGGCAACGCCGTCATGCGGCCGGCTCTTCGCCGTGCTGCTGCTTGCCCTGGTCACGCCTGGAACGTTCACTGACCGGCCCGCATCGAGTGGACTGGCCGGAATGTTAGGGGAGCGCATTCGGCAACGCCAGAGCGGCGGCAAGCCGTCGCGATTTGCGCAAAGCGCATCGCTCGCCCTTCGATTTGCCCCTCCCCTTATTCCCCGGCCCCGCTAACATGCCGCCGCCACGCGGAAAAAGGTCCCAGGAGCATCCATGCGAACCATCACCCTCGAGGAGCATTTCACCTCCCCGGGATTTGTCACCGGGCCGGGCAAGGAGTTCATGGCCCAGCTTCGCATGCGCACGACCTCGACGCGGATCGCCGAGCAGCTTCAGGACGTCGGCGACAAGCGCATCGCCGACATGGACGCGGCCGGTATCGACATGCAGGTGCTGTCGCTGAACGCGCCCGGCGTCGAGCAGGCCGATGCCGCGGAGCAGATTCCGGTCGCGGCGGAAGCCAATGACATTATGGCGGAAGCGGCGAAGAAAAACCCGAAACGTTTCGCGGCCTTTGCCTCGCTTCCCATCGCCTCGCCCGACAAGGCCGCGCAGGAGCTCGACCGGCGGGTCGGCCAGCAGGGTTTCAAGGGCGCGCTGGTCAACGGACACTCGCGCGGGCGCTATCTCGACGACAGGTTCTTCTCGCCGATCCTGGAGCGGGCCGAGGCGCTCAACGCGCCGATCTACCTGCATCCGACCGTGCCGCCGAAGGCCGTGGCCGAGGCCTACTTCGGCGGGTTCGCGCCGCAGGTCAGCGGCATGTTCGCGAGCGCCGGCTGGGGCTGGCACATCGAGACCGCCGTGCACGTCATCCGCATGGTGCTGGGCGGCGTATTCGACCGCTATCCGAAGCTGCAGATCGTCATCGGCCACCTCGGCGAAGGCATTCCGTTCATGCTGCCGCGGCTGAACAGGAATTTCCCGACCGAGCTTACGAAGCTGCAGCGTCCGGCCGGCGCTTACCTGCGCGAAAACGTCCACTACACGTTCGGCGGCTTCAATTTCCCCGCGACCTTCCAGAACCTCGTCGCCGAGATCGGCGTGGAGCGGATCATGTTCTCGGCCGACTATCCGTGGGGCTCGATGGCCGAAGCGCGGGCGTTCCTGGACAAGATCCCGGTGAGCGAGGCCGACCGGGCGCGCATCGCGCATGGCAATGCGGAGAAGCTGTTCGGGCTGTAGGCCCGAGCGGGGAACGGTTTCAGATCATTGCCACCCGGGCACGTTCCGCATGTCCGGGAGGCGGTGCGCGATGCCCTTATGGCAGTCGATGCAGGTCTTCTCGCCGGTGAACAGGAAACGCCGGTGCGCGTCCACCGCGCGCGGGCTCTGCCGTGTGATGTCCATCGACTGCGCGCTATGGCAGTTGCGGCATTCGAGCGAGTCGTTCGCCTTCATGCGCGCCCATTCATGGATCGCCAGCTCCAGCCGGTGATCGAGGAATTTTTCGCGCGTGTTGATGGTGCCGAAGATCTTGCCCCAGACTTCCTTCGACGCCTGCATCTTGCGGGCGATCTTGTGGGTCCATTCATGCGGGACATGACAGTCGGGGCAGCGCGCACGCACGCCCGAACGGTTGTTGTAGTGGATGGTCGTCTTCAATTCCTCGAACACGTTGCTGCGCATCTCGTGACAGGAGGTGCAGAACGGCTCGGTGTTGGTGAACTCCAGCGCGGTGTTGAACGCGCCCCAGAACACGATCCCGGCAACAAAGCCTCCCATCACCAGCACGCCGAGGCTGAACACCGAGCTCGGCCGCCGCAGCACGTCCCAGATGTCGAGCGCGAACGCCCAGACCCGCCGCCACAGCGCAGGTTTCGGCGCTTCTGTGACGCTCATCGCCGCGCTCCCGGCGCGGGGGCGGCGCGCGTGAGCAGCGCGTCGATGTCGACGAAGTCGTTGGCCACCGGCGCTTTCACGTTGTGCTGCGGCACGTGGCACTGGGTGCAGAAATAGCGGCGCGGCGAGATCGAGGCGAGGAACTGGCCGTCGCGGTCGGCGAAATGCGTGATGCTGATCATCGGGGCCTGCGACTCGCCCGTGCGCGAGCGCGCGTGGCAGGAGAGGCATTTGTTGCCGCGGACCGAGACCTCATAGCCCTCGGTGCTGTGCGGGATGACCGGCGGCTGCTCCGGGTAGTTGCGCGCCTCCCGCTCCGAGGTGTTGATCTCCGGCGTCATCGGATCGGCCGGCCCCTCCTCGTCGAGCGGGGTCGAGCCGCGCAGGGCGGAGAACGTCTGCGCCATGGCGAGGCTCGACAGCGACGCGGCGACCAGGGCCGCGGCCAGAATCCTGAATTCGTGTCGCATGATCCCGCCCCTCACGCGCGCGAAATGCGCACCGCGCATTTCTTGAAGTCGGTCTGGAGCGAAATCGGATCGGTGGCGTCGAGCGTCACCTTGTTGATGAGTTGGCCTTCGTCGAACCACGGCACGAACACCACGCCGCGCGGCATCTTGTTGCGTCCGCGCGTCTCGAGCCGCGTGCGGATGAAGCCGCGACGCGACTCGACCTTCACCTCGTCGCCGCGGCGCATGTTGAGCGCCACCGCGTCGTCCGGATGCATGTAGCAAAGCGCGTCGGGAAACGCCCGGTACAGCTCCGGCACCCGGCGCGTCATCGAGCCGGAGTGCCAGTGCTCCAGCACGCGTCCGGTGACAAGCCAGTAGGGATAGGTGTTGTCGGGACTTTCGGCCGGCGGCTCGTAGGGCAGCGCGAAGATCCGCGCCTTGCCGTCGGGGAAGCCGTAGAAATCGACGCCCTTGCCGGGCTTGACGTAGGGGTCGAGACCTTCACGGAAGCGCCAGCGGGTCTCCTTGCCGTCCACCACCGGCCAGCGCAGGCCGCGCACCTCGTGATAGGCGTCGAACGGCGCAAGATCGTGGCCATGGCCGCGGCCGAATGAGGCGTATTCCTCGAACAGGCCCTTCTGCACGTAGAAGCCGAACGCCTTGGCCTCGCTGTTCTCGTAGCCCGGCGCGACGTCGGAGACCGGGAACTTGTCCACCTCGCCGTTCTTGAACAGCACGTCGAACAGCGTCTTGCCGCGGACCTCGGGCTTTTTCGCAATCAGTTCGGCCGGCCACACCTCCTCGACCTTGAAGCGCCTGGCAAACTCCATGAGCTGCCAGAGGTCCGAGCGTGACTCGCCCGGTGCATCGACGAGCTGGTGCCAGAAGTGCGTGCGGCGCTCGGCATTGCCGTAGGCCCCCTCCTTCTCCACCCACATCGCCGTCGGCAGAACCAGGTCGGCCGCCTGCGCGGTGACGGTCGGATAGGCCTCGGAGACAACGATGAAGTTCTCGGGATTGCGATATCCGATCCAGGCCTCTTCGTTGGCGTTGGCCGCGGCCTGCAGGTTGTTGTTGACCTGCACCCAGTAGGCGTTGAGGAGCCCGTCGCGCAGCATCCGGTTCTGCAGCACGGCGTGATAGCCGGGCTGCGGATTGATGGTGCCCTCCGGCAGCTTCCAGATCCGCTCGGTCTTGTCGCGGTGGCCCTTGTTGGTGACCACCATGTCGGCGGGAAGCCGGTGCGAGAACGTGCCGACCTCGCGCGCGGTGCCGCAGGCCGACGGTTGGCCGGTAAGCGAGAACGGGCTGTTGCCCGGCTCGGCGATCTTTCCGGTGAGCAGATGGATGTTGTAGACGAGATTATTGCACCACACCCCGCGGGTGTGCTGGTTGAAGCCCATGGTCCAGAAGCTGACCACCTTGGTCTTCGGGTCGGCGTAAAGCTCGGCCAGCGCGCGGATCTGCTCCGCCGGCACGCCGGACATCTGCGACGCTTTCTCCAGCGTGTATTCGGCGACGAACTTCGCATAGTCCTCGAAGCTGATGTCGTCCGCATCATTCGCCTTGGTGCGGCCGGAGGCCTTCTGCTCCAGCGGATGCTCGGGGCGCAGCCCGTAGCCGATATCGGTCTGGCCGCGCTTGAACACGGTGTGCCTGCCGACGAAATCCTTGTTGACGCGGTTGGTGGCGATGATGTGGTTTGCGATCGCATTGAGGATCGCAAGATCGCTCTGCGGCTTGAACACCATCGCGATATCGGCGAGATCGAACGAGCGGTGCTCGAAGGTCGACAGCACCGCGACCTTGACATGCGGCGCGCTGAGTCTTCGGTCGGTCACCCGCGACCACAGGACCGGATGCATCTCCGCCATGTTCGCGCCCCACAGCACGAACGCATCCGTGACCTCGAAGTCGTCGTAGCAGCCCATCGGCTCGTCGATGCCGAACGAGCGCATGAAGCCCGCCACCGCCGAGGCCATGCAGTGCCGCGCGTTGGGATCGAGATTGTTGGAGCGGAAGCCTGCCTTGAACAGCTTGCTGGCGGCGTAGCCCTCCCAGATCGTCCACTGGCCCGAGCCGAACATGCCGACCCCGGACGGCCCGCGCCGCTTGAGCGCATCCTTGAACTTCTCGGCCATGACGTCGAAAGCCTCGTCCCAGGACACTGGGGTGAACTCGCCGTTCTTGTCGTAACGGCCGCCCCGCATGCGCAGCATCGGACGCGTCAGCCGATCGTGGCCGTACATCACCTTGGACAGGAAGTAGCCCTTGACGCAGTTGAGGCCGCGGTTGACCTCGGCCTTCTGGTCGCCGTGCGTCGCCACCACGCGACCTTCTTTCGTCGCCACCATGACGCCGCAGCCGGTGCCGCAGAACCGGCACGGGGCCTTGTCCCACTTGAGCTCGGTGAGCGCGCGGTCGGTGACGAGGTTCTGCGCCGCGGCCGGCATCGGCAGCCCGCCTGCGGCCGCCGCCATCGCCGCGGCTTCGAGCTTCAGGAATTTACGGCGGTCCAGATTGTCCTGACCCATGGCCGTCTCCCTTGTTGTCTTGTTCAAGCTTCGTCGGTGCCGTGAAACACCAGCGCCGCCGTCAGCACGTGCGGCATGAGCGAAATGTCGTTGAGCGCGCTGCCGATTGCGCCGGTTTCCGCGGCTTCGATCACCACCACGAGCTTGCCGCGCGGATCGCGGCTGAAGATCTGCGTGCCCGGCATCGCCTCGATCGCTTGCGCGACATCGTCGAGGCGCTCGGGCCGCGCCTGCACCAGGATGCTTGCGATCTCGACCGACGCGCTCGCATGATCCTCCGCGCCGACCGGCCAGCGCCCGTGGATGAAGTCGCGGCGGTCCATTTCAGCGGAGTGTCGTTTCCCGGCCATGGCTGCCTCACCTCTTCGGTGGCCCGGGCGGCCCGTTGATCGCCTGATAGATCCAGACCGTGAGTCCCCAGGCGCCGACGGTCGCGACCGCGAGCGCCGGCATCAGAACCGCCGTGACGATGAGGAAGGCGTAAATCTCCATGCGCCGCCTGCGCGGCACGGACTCGCTGTCTGGTCGCGACGGAGCCGGCATACGCCACCCCACCGTTCGTGCGAACGGCTTCTGCGAGTTCGGAACCCGACGCGACGGCCGCGTCCCGAGCGACCATTGTCGGACGGCCGGCGGCAAAAATCGAGTTGTCCCTAGGTATAATGCCGGCAGGGCATCGGGATGCCGGCTCTGACCGGCTGATGCATTGCAACCCGCTCAGCAGGAAGACGCGGCGAGCATCACCCGCCTTATTCGATCACTCGGCCTTCACGCCCGCCGCCTTGACGATCGGATACCACTTCTCGACCTCGGCCTTGTGGAACGCGCCGAACGCCTGCGGCGTCCTGATGTCGGACGGCGGGAGGTTCATGCCGAGATCGGCGATGCGCTGCTTCACGCCCGGATCGTCCATCGCCGCCCGGGCCGCCGCGTTGACGCGCGCGACCACGTCCTCCGGCGTGCCCTTCGGCATCCACAGCCCGTGCCAGGTGCCGACGTGAACATCCGGCACGCCCGCCTCGTCCGTGGTCGGCACGTCGGGGGCGGCAAACCAGCGCTGCTTCGACATCACCGCATAGACCTTGATGTTCCCGCTCTTGAATTGCGAAAGCGAGTTTGCGGCAAGATCGCAGTTGAGGTCGACGTTGCCGGCCACGATGTCCTGCAAGGCCGGCGCGCCGCCGCGATAGGGCACGAACTGGAAGCTTGTCCCCGTCGCCTTCTGGAAGAACATGCCGCAGAAGCGGCCGACGCTCGCGGTGCCGACCGAGGTGGCCGAAAGCTTGTCCGGATTGGCCTTCAGGTAGGCGACGAGCTCCTGCAGCGTCGTCGGCGGCAGGGTTTTGCGCGCGGTCAGCCAGTACGGCACGCTCGGCAGGAGTGCGACCGGGGCCAATTCGGTCAGGATGTCGAACGGCAGGCTATAGACCGCGGTCGCGACGACATACTGGCTGAGGGTGCCCATGCCGATGGTGTAGCCGTCCGGCGCAGACCGCACGATCCGCGTGATCGACAGCGTGCCGCCCGCCCCGCCCATGTTCTCGACGATGATCGGCTGGCCGAGCGTGGTGCGCATGTGGTCGGCCATGACGCGGGCCAGCGCATCGACCCCGCCGCCCGCCGGCAGCGCCACGACCATGGTGATCGGCCGGGAGGGATAGGATTGCGCCTTCGCGGACGAAACGCCCGACAGCAGGGCCAGCGCCAGCGCAACCAGGAATTTGCCCATCCCGCGTTTCCTCAACGTTCCCCCGCCGGCTGCTCGCGGCCGGCTTCGGGACAAGCCTAGCAAAGATCGGGACGGGATGTGAGCCGCATGCTGCCCGGCTTTGCGCCGCACCACGATCAGCTTCCGGCCTCCCCCGTTCGGCTGATACGCTTGCATCCAAGCGGCCGCGGGCCGGGTAGACAAGAAACGCAAGGACCTGGAGGAATTTTCATGCAAGGCCTGATGCAGGATTGGCCGCTTCTGTGCCATCGCATCATCGACCACGCCGCGATCCAGCACGCGGAACGTCCCGTCGTCTCGCGCTCGGTCGAGGGACCGATTCACACGACGAACTATGCCGAGATCCGCCGCCGCGCGCTCAAAGTGGCGCAGCGGCTGGAGCGCGACGGTATCGGGCTCGGCGACCGGGTCGCGACACTGGCCTGGAACACGTGGCGGCACATCGAGGCCTGGTACGGCATCTGCGGCATCGGCGCGATCTATCACACCGTCAATCCGCGGCTGTTTCCCGAGCAGATCGTCTGGATCGTCAACCACGCGGGGGACCGCGTCATGCTGACCGATCTGACGTTCGTGCCGCTCTTGGAAAAGCTCGCCGACAAGCTGCCGACGATCGAGCGCTACGTGGTGCTGACCGATGCAGCCCATATGCCGATGACCACGCTGAAGAACGCGGTGGCCTACGAGGACTGGATCGGCGAAGCCGACGGCGACTTCGCCTGGAAGAGCTTCGACGAGAACACCGCCTGCGGCATGTGCTACACCTCGGGCACCACCGGCAACCCCAAGGGCGTGCTCTATTCGCACCGCTCCAACGTGCTGCACGCCTTCATGGCGTCGCTGCCGGACGCGAAGGGCATCTGCGCGCGCGACGTGGTGCTGCCGGTCGTGCCGCTGTTTCACGCCAACTGCTGGTCGCTCACCTTCTCCACGCCGCTGACCGGCGCGGCGCTGGTGCTGCCGGGGCCGAAGCTCGACGGATCGTCGGTGTATGAGCTGCTCGACAAATACAAGGTGACATTCACCGCGGGCGTGCCGACCGTCTGGCTGATGCTGCTGCAGGAGCTGGAGAAGACCGGGCAGAAGCTCCCCTATCTCAAGCGCATCGTCATCGGCGGCTCGGCCTCGCCGCGGGCGATGACGCAGGCGTTCCAGGACAGATACGGCGTCGAGGTGATCCACGCCTGGGGCATGACCGAGATGAGCCCGCTCGGCTCGCTCTGCACCATCAAGCCGGACTACGCCGACCTTGAAGGCGAAGCCAAGCTCGACCTGCAGCAGAAGCAGGGCCATCCGCCGTTCGGCGTCGAGATGAAGATCACCGACGACAGCGGCCGGAAGCTTCCCTGGGACGGCAAGACCTTCGGTCGGCTCAAGGTGCGCGGGCCCGCCGTGGCGCGGCGCTACTACAAGGACGACACGGAGATCCTCGACGAGGAAGGCTTCTTCGACACCGGCGACGTCGCCACCATGGACCGCTACGGCTACATGCAGATCACCGACCGGTCGAAGGACGTGATCAAGTCCGGCGGCGAATGGATTTCCTCGATCGATCTGGAAAACCTCGCGGTCGGCCATCCCAAGGTGGCCGAAGCGGCCGTGATCGGCGTGCGGCATCCGAAATGGGACGAGCGGCCGCTTCTCGTGATCGTGCTGAAGAAGGACCAGAAGGCCAGCAAGGACGAAATCCTGAATTTCATGCAAGGCAAGATCGCCAAGTGGTGGATGCCGGACGACGTGGCGTTCGTCGACGAGATTCCGCACACGGCGACGGGGAAGATCCAGAAGACCACGCTGCGCGAGCAGTTCAAGGATTACCGGCTGCCGACGGCGGCCGCGTGAGCCTCACTCCTTGAAATAATCCGGAAACCGCGCCCGCAGCTCGTCGCTGAAGGCGAGCGATCGCGACAGGTGATCGCGCATCTCCGATTGCGCGCGGTCGGGATGCGCATCGGCGATGGCGCTGACGATCGCGGAATGATCGCCGATGATCTGTCTCGCCTTGTCGCCGATCGGCAGATGCAGCCGGCGGATGCGGTCGATGTGTCCGCTGCGGTTGCGGATCAGCGCCCAAAGGTCGGGAACGCCGGCGGCCTCAAACAGCATTCTGTGAAAGGCCGTGTCTGCGTCGTTGAAGCGCTCGAGGTCGTGTTTTTTCGCGTGGCCTTTCTGCTCGTCGATCACGGCCTTGAGCTTGGCAATCAGGCCGCCGTCGGGCTTGTGCGCAAGAACGCGCACCACCTCCTGCTCCATCGCCCGGCGCAGGAATTGCGCCTGCCGCGCCAGCGGCACGTCGATCAGGCTGACGATGGTCCCGCTTTGCGGAAACACCTCGACCAGCCCCACGGCCTCGAGCCGCATCAGGGCGTCGCGGACCGGCGTCGAGCTCACGCCGTACTGCGCCTGCAGCCGGGTTCGCGACAGCAGCGCCCCGGGCTCGAGCTTCAGCGCCAGGATCATGTCGCGCAATTGCTCGTAGACCTGGGCGGCCGCCCGCTGCGAGCGGACGCGGGTCTGCGGGGTGATCAACAGCTCCATAACCGGCAGGATAGCGGGGTTTGACAACTAATGCATTAGTGCATTAGCTGCCCTGGCAGATGCCCGTTTCAAGGGTGCGACAGGGGCCGGCCGCAAACCAGCCCCCATAGCTTCAGGGAGGCTTCCATGAAATTCGTCACCAGCTGCGCGCTCGCGGCGCTCGCGATGATGGCGGCCGCACCGGCTCAGGCCGAATATCCGGAGCGCAACATCACCGTGATCGTGCCGTTCCCGGCCGGCGGCGCGTCCGACATGACGGCGCGGCTGATCACGCCAAAGCTTGCGGAGCGCGTGAAGCAATCGGTCGTGATCGACAACCGCGCCGGTGCCAATGGCGCGCTCGGCGCGGTGGCGCTGAAGCAGGCTGCCCCCGACGGTTACACGCTGCTGGTCGGATCGATCGGCGTGTTCGCGATCAATCCCGCGCTGTTCAAGGACCTGCGCTACGACCCGATGAAGGACTTCGATCTGCTCAGTCTCGCGGTGCGGACGCCGAACGTGCTGGTGGCCAATCCGGGTTATCCCGCGAGCAACGTGCGCGAGCTGGTCGAGCAACTGAAAGGCAATCCCGGCAAGATCACCTTCGCCTCCTCGGGCACCGGCTCGTCGGACCACCTGACCGCGGCGCTGTTCTGGCAGAAGACCGGCACGACCGGCATCCACGTGCCCTATCGCGGCGGCGGTCCTGCGATCAACGACCTGATCGCCGGCCACGCCAACGTCTCGTTCCAGAATCTCGGCGCGATCGCCCAGCACGTGAAATCCGGACGGCTGAAGGCGCTCGCCGTCACCAGCAGCGCGCGCGTCGCGGCGCTGCCGGATGTTCCCACCATGGCCGAGGCGGGCGTGGCCGGGCTCGAGGTCTATTCCTGGCAAGCCGCCGCCGCACCCAAGGGGCTGCCTGCCGCGATCAAGGCCAAGCTCGAAGCCGAGCTTGCCGCCTCGGCGAATGCGCCCGACGTGAAGGACAAGTTCGAGGCGGTCGGCTTCGACGTGGTCGCCAGCAGCGGCAGCCAGTTCGCGGCGTTTGCCGCCGACGAGATCGCCCGCTGGAAGACCGTGATCGAGACCGGAAAGATCACGCCGGAGCAATAAGCGTTGCAAGCGTCTGACATCGCCCGTGCGGCGGCCGGCGCGCCGGCCGTCACCGAGATGCGGGTCGTTCCCGTGGCCGGCGAAGACAGCATGCTGCTCAATCTGAGCGGCGCGCACGGCCCGCTGTTCACGCGCAACATCGTCATTCTGAAGGACAGCGCCGGCCACACCGGCGTCGGCGAGGTGCCGGGCGGCGAGCCGATCCGACAGACGCTGGACGAAGCCAAGCCCCTGGTGCTCGGGCGATCCATCGCCGCCTATAACGCTGTGCTCAACGCCATGCGCGAAACGTTTTCCGGCCGTGACGCCGGCGGGCGCGGCCAGCAGACCTTCGACCTCCGTATTGCCATTCATGCGGTGACGGCCGTCGAGGCGGCGTTGCTCGACCTTCTGGGACAGCATCTTGGCGTACCGCTCTGCGCGCTGCTCGGCGAGGGCCAGCAGCGCAACGCAGTGCCGATGCTGGGCTATCTGTTCTACATCGGCGACCGCAACAAGACGTCCCTGCCCTATCGCCATTCGGCATCGGCGACCGACGACTGGTGTTCCTTGCGCGATGAGCCGGCGCTGACGCCTGACGCCATCGTGCGCCTCGCCGAGGCCGCGCATGCCCGCTACGGATTTTCGGACTTCAAGCTCAAGGGCGGCGTCCTTCGCGGCGAAGACGAAATGCTCGCCGTCACCGCGCTCGCCGGGCGGTTTCCGAATGCACGGATCACGCTCGACCCGAACGGCGCGTGGTCGCTGGACGAGGCGATCCGGCTGTGCCGCGGCCAGCATGCGGTGCTCGCCTATGCCGAGGATCCCTGCGGCGCGGAGAAAGGCTACTCCGGCCGCGAGGTATTGGCTGAATTCCGCCGCGCGACGCGGCTTCCCACCGCGACCAACATGATCGCCACCGACTGGCGCGAGATGAGCCATGCGATCCAGCTTCACTCGGTCGACATTCCGCTCGCCGATCCGCACTTCTGGACCCTGCAAGGCTCGGTCCGGGTGGCGCAGTCATGCCGTGACTTCGGCCTGACCTGGGGCTCGCATTCGAACAACCACTTCGACATTTCGCTCGCAATGTTCACCCACGCCGCCGCAGCCGCGCCGGGAAACATCACCGCGATCGACACCCACTGGATCTGGCAGGACGGCCAGCGCCTGACCAGGGAGCCGCTGCGGATCGTGGGCGGGCTGGTCGCTGTCCCCGAACGGCCGGGCCTTGGCGTCGAGATCGACATGGCGCAGATCGAGCGCGCGCACGCGCGCTACATGAGCCTCGGATCCGGCGCGCGCAACGACGACGCCGCCATGCAGTTCCTCGTTCCGGGCTGGAAATTCGACGGCAAGCGTCCGGCGCTGGTGCGGGATTGAACCGGGCGACGCGAGACGCGGCCACCTTAGAGGTGCTCGCATAACGCGTCGACGGCGCGCGTGAATGGTGGCTCGTCAGCGCAGGCTTGCCGCCGCAAATCCGGCGCAAGCACCATATGGCAGATGGTGTCGCTCTTGCTTGGGTTGCAAACGGTCATGACCGACAACTGACACCGCTGGAATCTTGTGGATGACCGGCCCGGCTGAGCCCCCCCGATGAGCCCGCCGCATCTCGACATTCGCGGGTCATTGCCCCTACCATTCCCCGGGGCCCGGGTTCATGCCGTCGCGCTTTGCGTTGCTTTCCTCGACATTCCTGTCCACCTGGCTCGGCGGCGCGGTCATGGCCGCCGAAGCGCCGCCATCGAGCCGGGCCGTGGACACCGTCAATGCCACGTTTGAAGCTTTGGGCGGCAGCTATGCCACAAACGGTCTCTACGGCGGAGCCGGAAAGCTCGCGCTGCCGCTCGGAGATCAGTTCGGCCTCCAACTCGACGGCGCGGCCGGCACGTTCGGCAATCGCTTCATCGGCAGCGGGGCCGCGCATCTGTTCTGGCGAAACCCGCAGCAAGGGCTGATCGGCATCTACGCGCGCCACCTGCGCTGGAGCGAACACGGCGGCGTCAACGTCAGTCACCTCGGCGGCGAAGGCGAGGTCTATCTCGGACGCTTCACCTTGCGGGCCGTGGCCGGCGTCGAATGGGGCAACAATTCGTCGGTGCTGTCCGGCAGCACCACAAGCCGGACGTTTGCGGCCGGCTTCGGCACTGCGACCCAAACCACCTCCAGCACGGCGGCGCAGTTGGACCGTGTGACGCGCTTCTTCGACCGGGTCACCCTGGCCTACTACGTCACCGACAACTGGAAGGCCTCGGTGGGCCACCGCTATTTCGGCGGACGGCACATGCTGGCGCTCGGCAGCGAGTACGCACAGCCGCTCGGCCGAGGCGTCATGGCGTCGCTGTTCGGCGAAGGGCGCTGGGGCGAAGGCAGCCACAACTACGGCGCTTGGGGCGGCGTCCGGTTCTATTTCGGCACCAGCGACAAGTCGCTGATCCGCCGCCATCGCGAGGACGATCCGGGCTCCGACACGGCGGTCGATACGCTGTTCAGCATCGCCAACTCGCTTGGACCAGGCTCGACGTCGTCGAACACCGTCTGCAACGACCCCGGCGAAATCTTCAATAGCGCGAGCTGCGTTCCGCTGGTGTCGGACATTCGCCTGAAGCACGACGTCGTGCTGCTGGCGCGGCTCGAAAGCGGCATCGGCCTCTATCGCTTCCGCTACATCTTCAGCGACATCGTCCATGTGGGCGTGATGGCGCAGGAGGTCGCGCGGATTGCGCCCGATGCGGTGCATCTGGCGGCGGACGGCTATTACCGGGTCGACTACGCGCGGCTTGGCCTGCGGATGATGACCTTCGAGGAATGGGCCGGTCAGAAGGCGGATGCGCTTGCCGCCTGAGCGGCGTCCTACCCGGTCCGCTCGATCTCACAACAGTATTCGTCGAACTTGCCGGACGCGTGCCGCGCGATCGCCGGCACCTGGCGGATTTCGAACTCCACGGGCTCGGGCACCGCGGCGCGCAACTCCGCGAGCAGCGTCGCGGCGTCCTTCAGCGGCTCGGCCTGGCGCGACACAAAGCGCAACTCGATCCGGCCGCGCGCGGTCTGCACGAACTGGATCTGCTCGAATCACAGATATTGCGCGATGCGCCTGGTCGAGCTGATCATCGGCCACCAGCGCCGGCCGCTCGGCAGCACGAAGGTGTTGCGCTGACGGCCCGCAACCCGAATGAGCCGCCGCAGCGTGCGGAGATCGGGCGCAGGCTGACCGTCGACTTCGACCAGATCGCCGGTGGAATAGCGAATGAGCGGCATGGCGTAGTTGTAGAACGGCGTGACCGAAATCTCCGCAAGCTCCCGGCCCGGCGTCGCCATGCCGGCCCGGAATTCGACCAGCATGGTCTCTTCGCTGATGAACAGCCGTCCCGCGCTGCGGTCCTCCACCGCCACGACGCCGAACTCCGATCCCGAATAGACGTCCATCGTCGGGCAACGGAAGCCTGTCTCGATCGTCGCGCGCGTCTCTTCAGTCGTGACCTCGCCGACGCAGACGGCGAGGTGGAACCGGTGACGATCCAGATCGCGCGGCAGATGGTGTGTGAGCAGCGCCAGCGCGCCGGGATAGCCCATCACCACATCGGGGCGCAGCCGCCCGAGCCATTCGCCCTGCTGCTCGATCGGCGTTTGCACCGCAAGGTGGTGGATTTCCCGGACCGCGCCGCGAATTCGCATGGTGTAAAGCGTGCCGAGCGGATACTGCCCCTCGCCGGGCCGCGGCGTGCGGAGCCAGGCCACCGTCAGCCTCTCGGACATGCCGGCCCAGGTCAGGCCGCGTTCGAACGTGGCGTCGTTGGCGGCGGCGACGAGCCCGTTGACCCGAAATGCGAGTGGCTTGCCGGTCGAGCCGGAGGTGTGGCCGCTGCCGACGCCGCCGCAGTCCGGCGGCATGGTTTCGGCATAGAGCGCCGCGGCGTTCGCCTGCGCCTCCGATCGCGTCAGCACCTGAATCTCGTCCCAGCGCTGCCAATCGATCCGGCCGTCTCCGGTGAAGATCACGTCGAGCCGGCCGCTGTCGCGATAGAACGGCACCTGCGCGCGCGCGTGCCGCACCAGACGCTCGGTCAAACCGCGCTGGTACACCTGCATGCGATCCGGCGGCAGAAACTGCGTGCGAAGCAGCGTCTCGAAAAACCGTTGGGTGAGTTCTTCCATGAGCCGGAAAGAATATCCCGCCACAGCGTGGGGCCGCCACAATTCCACGCCAAGCAGCGGCGTCATTCTAGAGCGCGGTCGAAGTCGGAGAACCCGGAATGACGGTCGAGACTTCTGCATCAAACTGCTAAGAGTGCGCTTGCCGACTTCCCACCCGCAGGACCTTGCATGACAGTCGCCGAAGCGATCGTCGCCTCGACGCCAGACACTCCGACGGCCGCTCCCGCGGCCGCGCCGCGGGTCCGCTTCACCGGCGACACGCGCGCCTACTGGCGGCTACAGCTGCGCGGCGCGCTGCTGCTCGCGGTGACGCTCGGCATCTACCGCTTCTGGCTCGCGACCGACGTGCGGCGGTTCCTCTGGGCCAACACCGAGGTCGCGGGCGAGCCGCTGGAATACACCGGCACCGCGACCGAGCTCCTGGTCGGCTTCCTGATCGCGATTGCGCTCCTGGTGCCGCTCAACCTCGTGATCGCGATTGCCGCGCTCGGCGCGGGCGACCTCGGCGCGCTGGTCAGCATCCTCGCGCTGCCGCTCCTGTTCTTCCTCGGCCAGTTTGCGATCTACCGCGCCCGCCGCTATCGCCTCACCCGCACCGTCTATCGCGGCGTGCGCTGCCATCAGGACGGCTCGGCGCTGCGCTACGCCGTCTGCGCGGTGTTCTGGTGGAGCCTGGCCGTGCTGACGCTCGGGCTTGCCTATCCGTTCGCGCTTTCGCGGCTGGAGCGCTTCAAGCTGCGCCACACCTACTTCGGCGACCTCAAGGGCCGGTTCGAGGGCTCAGGTCTTCGGCTGCTCCTGCGCGGGCTGCCGATGTGGCTGCTGGTGATCGGGCCGCTTGCCTTCGCCGCCGCCTACACCGTCTTCGAGGTGGAGTGGCCCGCGATCATCGCGGCGGGATCGATCTCGACCAGCACCAGCGAGTTCCTCAACGCGATCGAGGGCCTGACCAATCTTTACGCGGCGATCATCCTTTGCGTCACGGCGCTCGTGTTCAGCGTGGTCGCGGCCGCGGTGCTGTTTCCGGTGTTCCAGGCCATGGTGCTGCGCTGGTGGATCGGTGGTTTGAGGCTCGGCGGGCTGACGATCCATTCGCAGCTCCGCACCGCGCCGATCTATGGAGGTTATCTCAGGTTTCTCGGCTTCGGGCTCCTGTTCGTCGTCGCCATGGCGGTGACCGCGGGCCTCGCCACCGCGTTGTCGTTCCTGGTCGTCGCGAACATCAGCAACAGCGTTGCAGCCGAGGCGATCAACGCGACCATGGCGGTCGGCATTTACGTCATCACAATGCTCGGTTTCTCGGCGATCTATCAGGTCACGGTGAAGCTCACGCTGTGGCGCGCCGGCATGGAATCGATCACGCTCGACGGCGCGGACGTGCTCGAGCGGGTGAAGGCGGAAGGCGCGTTGAGCTCGGCGGTCGGCGAAGGCCTCGCCGACGCGCTCAACATGGGAGGTATCTGAGGATCGAGATGGCGAGCGGCCAAACCAGAACCGGCAAAGCCCAGTATTTCGACGGCCTGTCGAGCGCGCGCCACGCGGTCGTCGTCGAAGCCGCCCCGGACGCCTTGCGGATCCTCAGGCCGGACGGCGCGCTGCTTGCGACCTGGCCCTATGACGACCTGCGCCAGCAGACCGCGCCCGACAGCATGATGCGGCTGCGCCGTTCAGGGGGCCCGGAGCTGGCGCGGCTGGAACTGCGCGATCCGGAGCTGATCGCGCTCATCGACGACTATGCCGACAGCCTCGACCGCAGCGGCGGGGCCGAGCGGCGCTTGCGAAAGCGCGTCATCGTCTGGACCGTGGCGGCCGCCGCGTCGATCGTGCTGGTCGCGGTCTACGGCCTGCCGGCCCTGTCCAACCAGATCGCGCCGCTCATTCCGCTGCCGCTCGAAGAGCGCTTCGGGGTGGTGATGGACAAGCAGGTGCGGGCCATGCTCGACGACGGCAAGGCCGGCCAGGCCTTCGAATGCGGCCTGACAGACGCGGAAAAGCCCGGCCGCGCTGCGCTCGACGCGCTGATCGGCCGGATGGAGGCCGCAGCCGGCCTGCCGATTTCGCTGAAAACCGCGGTGGTCCGCAAGTCCGACGCCAACGCCATTGCATTGCCCGGCGGACACATTTACGTCTTCGAGGGGCTGATCAGGCGATCGCGCACCCCCGATGAAATGGCCGGCGTCATCGCCCACGAGATCGGTCACGTGGCACACCGCGACGGCACCCGCTCGCTGTTGCAGGCCGCGGGCCTGTCGTTCCTGTTCGGCATGCTGTTGGGCGACTTCACCGGAGGCAGCTTGGTGGTGATAGCGGCAAGGACGGTGGTGCAGTCGGCCTATTCGCGCGACGTGGAGACGGCGGCAGACCTTTACGGCGTCAGCCTGATGTCGGGCATCGGCGGCGATCCCAAGGCGCTCGGCACGATCCTCGACCGCATCGCCGGCCAGGTCGAGCCCGGCTCGAAGATCCTGCTCGACCATCCGCAGACCAAGGATCGGATCGTGGCGATCAATGCCGCGGCGGATGCGTCGCCTGCCAAAATCACGCCGCTCCTGAGCGCGGCGGAATGGGCTGCGCTGAAACGGATTTGCGGATAGGCAGCATGCCGCGCCGACGCTACACCGACGAGCCGACCTCACGGCTGGCGATCTGGGCCCGCCGCTGCGCGTTCTTCTCGCTGACGGCGGCGATCCTGTCGATCATCATCGTGCGCTCGGGCATTCTCGAGCTCGAGCCGGCGCTCGCGACCTTCGGCGCGGCGCTGCTGTTCGCAGTCCTCGGCATCGTGCTTGCCTTCGGCGCGTTCGTCGTGGTGTGGAAGGACGGCATCGACGGCGTCGGCTATGCGTTCGCGGCGATCGGCATCGGCGTCGCGTTGCTCGCCTATCCGGGCTATCTCGGCTATCGCGCCTATCGCCTGCCGATGATCAACGACGTCACCACCGATCCGCTCGACCCGCCGCGCTTCGACGTGCTGGCGCGGCTGCGCCCGCGCGGCACGGTGGAATATGCCGGGCTCTATGCGGCCGAGCTGCAGCGCAAGGCCTATCCGGACGTCGAGCCCCTGAGCGTCAACGCGTCGCCGAAGACCACCTACGACGCGGCCATGAATATCATCACCAAACGGAAGTGGCGCGTGGTGAACGACCGGCCGCCGCAGCCCGGTCGGCGAGACGGCGTGATCGAGGCCGTGGCGCGCACGCCGATCATGGGCTTCCGCGAGGACGTCGCGCTGCGCTTTCGGCCCGAGGATGACGGCACGCGGGTCGACGCGCGCTCGGCGTCGCGCTTCGGCCGGCACGACTTCGGCTCCAATGCCTCGCGCATCAGAAACCTGCTGGAAGAGATCGACGAGCGCGCCACCGCCGAAGACAAGCGCGAACGGCCGCAGCAGCGCCAGCCGCAGCCGGCGCGGCCGGGCACGGCGCAGCGAAGGTAGTCGCTACGGCCCGCAGTTATTGGGCCCTCTCCCCTTGTGGGAGAGGGCTACACCGAACGCTCCACGAAAAGGAATGGGTGAGGGTTTACAGTCGATCGATGGACCGCACCCCCTCACCCATTCGAATGCATTGCACATTTGGCGTCGCCCTCTCCCACAAGGGGAGAGGGCACCAATAGGCACACCGCGCCTGCGGCAACAAGAAATCAGGGATGCCCTAAGCCGATTTCCGCTTCGGCTTCGCGCCGGCAACCGGCTTGGCGGCCGGTTTGGCCGCAGGCTTCGCCGCGGCCTTGCCCTGCTTGGCCTTGCCGCCCTCGATCGGGAAGGTGAACTGCGGCTGCTTGCGCAGATCGTCGGCCTTCTTGACCTTGGTCTTCTGCGTCTTGGCGGTCTCTTTCTCCGACGAGATGCTGCGCTTCAACGCGTCCATCAGATTGATGACGTTGGTCTGCGGCTCGGCCGCACGCGTCCGCGACACCGCCCGGCCCGCCTGCTTGCTCTTGAGCAAGTCAACGACCGCCTCTTCGTAGTGATCGACGAACGACGTCGGATCGAAGCTGCCTTCCTTGGTCTCGACGATATGCTCGGCGAGCTTCTGCATGTCGGCGGCGACCTTCACATCGGGAATGTCGCTGAAATACTCCTTCTCGTCGCGCACCTCGTAGGGATAGCGCAGCGTCATGCCGCGCAGCCCCTTGCCCATCGGCTCGAGGATGATCGGCCGCTCGCGTTTGGAGATCACCACGCGGCCGACGCCGACCATCTTCTTGCCGCGCATCGCCTCGCGGATGACCGCGAACGCGTCCTGCCCGACCTTGTCGTTCGGCACGACGTAATAAGGCGCATCGAAATAGCGCTCGTCGATCTCCGCCATCGGCACGAAGCTGTCGATCTCGATGGTGTGGCTCGCTTCCACCTGAAGCGCCTCGATCTCCTCGTCGTCGACGGTGACGTAGACGTTCTTGTCGACCTGATAGCCCTTGATGATGTCGTCGCTCGCCACCTCGTCGCCGGTCTCCGCGTCCACTTTCTTGTAGCGGATACGGTTGCCGGTGCTCTTGTTGAGCTGATTGAACGAGACCCGCTCGCGATCGGAGGTCGCGGGATAAAGCGCGATCGCGCACGACACCAGCGACAGCTTCAGGTAGCCCTTCCAGTTCGGACGCGGGGCCATTGGCTACTCCTACTCAACACCCTGGATACTTGGCCGGAATATAATCGACCCGCTCGGGTTGACGAGCCCAACCCCTACGGTCTTGGTAGCCCACAGCCTGCTAACCTTAGCGTGCGCAGCCTCGGTTCTTGTTTTGTGCCGGCCGGTTCCCGTGAAGATCGCCACCTTCAACATCAACAACATCAATCGCCGGCTGCCCAACCTGCTCGACTGGCTGCAGACCGCGCGGCCCGATGTCGCCTGCCTGCAGGAACTGAAGTGCACCGACGGCGAATTTCCGGAGCGTGCGATTGCCGCCGCGGGCTACCGCGCCGCCTGGCTCGGTCAGCGAACCTGGAACGGCGTGGCCATCCTGTCGCGCCATGCCGAGCCGGTCGTGACGCGAACCGCGTTGCCCGGCGACAAGGCCGATGCGGACGCGCGTTACCTTGAAGCGGCGGTCGACGGCATTCTGGTCGCAAACATTTACCTGCCGAACGGCAATCCGCAGCCGGGACCGAAGTTCGACCACAAGCTTGCGTGGTTCAAGCGCCTGCAAGCCCATGCGCGCGCACTGCTGCGCTCGAAAGCGCCTGTCGTTCTCGCCGGCGACTACAACGTCGCCCCGACCGAGATCGACATCTATCCGACCAAGTCATGGGACGACGACGCGCTGGTCCAGCCAGCGAGCCGCGCGGAATACGCGCGGCTCCTCAAGCAGGGCTGGACCGATGCGCTGCGGTCGCTGCATCCCGGCGAGCGCATCTACACGTATTGGAACTACATGCGCCTGCGCTGGGAGCGCGACGCGGGGCTGCGCATCGACCACCTGCTGCTGAGCCCCGATCTCGCCCCGCGCCTTAAGTCGGCCGGCGTCGATCGCGACGTTCGCGGACGTGAGGGCGCCAGCGACCACGCGCCGGTGTGGATCGTGCTCGGCGACCGAGCGGCGCGAAAGAACAAAGCTCGCGGCAAAGCCGCGGCCGCGATCAAGCCAGGGCCAGCCATCCCGGATTTCATTGCTCCGCAGCTTTGCGAGACCGTCGCGCAGCCGCCGTCGAGCAAAGGCTGGGTGCATGAGGTCAAGCTCGACGGCTATCGCACGCAGCTTCAGGTGCGGAACGGCCGCGCGGCGCTGCGCACCCGCACCGGTCTCGACTGGACGAAGCGGTTCAAGGGCACGGCGAAAGCGGCCGTGGGCCTGCCCGACTGCATCGTCGACGGCGAGGTCGTCGCGCTCGATGCGAACGACGTGCCGAAATTTTCCGCGCTGCAGGCGGCGCTGTCCGAGGATCGCACGGACAAGCTCGTCTATTTCGCCTTCGATCTGCTGTTCGAGGGCGCGCGCGACCTGCGGCAAGCGCCGCTCCGCGAGCGAAAGGCGCGCCTCAAGGAGCTGCTGGACGAGAGCGACCACGGCCCGCAGATCCGCTATGTCGAGCACATCGAAGGCCGCGGCGCGGACGTTCTGCAATCGGCGAGCGAGCTCCAGTTCGAAGGCATCATCTCCAAGAAGCTCGACGCGCCTTATGCGTCCGGGCGCACCGCGACCTGGGTGAAGGCGAAGTGCCGTCCGAGCCAGGAGATCATCATCGGCGGTTGGACCTCGAGGCGCACGCAATTCAGCTCGCTGCTGGCGGGAGTCTATCGCGACGGCCGCCTGGTCTATGCGGGCCGCGTCGGCACCGGTTACGGCCGCGACACCATCGCGCAGCTGCTGCCGCGCCTGCGCGAAGTCGAGGCGAACAAATCCCCTTTCTCGGGCCAAGGACCGCCGCGATCGAAAGACACCATCCGCTGGACGCGGCCGGAGCTTGTGGCCGAAATCGAATTCGCCGGGTGGACCGGTGACGGCCACATCCGCGAGGCGGCGTTCAAGGGCCTTCGCGACGACAAGCCGGCCGGCGAAGTGGTGGCCGAGAAAACGGCCAGGGCCACGCCGTCGATCATCGTCGCCAGGTCGCGCACAGCCGAGCAGACCGCCGAGGTGATGGGCGTGGTCATCAGCCATGCCGACAAGCCGCTGTGGCCGGATGACGGGCACGGCAAGCCGATCACCAAGCTCGATCTCGCGCGCTACTACGAGGCGGTCGGGCCGTGGATGATCAAGCATCTCCAAGGCAGACCCTGCTCGGTGGTGCGCGCGCCGCACGGCTTCGGCGACATGCAGTTCTTCCAGCGCCACGGCATGGCGGGGCTGTCCGACCTGATCACGCTCGTCCGGGTGTTCGACGATCGCAATCCCTACATCCAGATCGACCATATCGAGGCGCTGATCGCCATCGTGCAGATCGCGGGGATGGAGCTGCATCCGTGGAACGGCCAGCCCGGCCAGCCGGCGGTGCCGGGCCGCCTGGTGTTCGATCTCGATCCCGCCCCCGACGTCGACTTTGCGTCGGTCATCGAGGCCGCCCACAAGATGCGCGAGGTGCTCGAGCTCCTGGGTCTCACGACGTTCTGCAAGACCACCGGCGGCAAGGGCCTGCACGTGGTCACGCCGCTGGCGCTTGCGAAGGACAGCCCGGACTGGGCGGAAGCGAAGAAGTTCGCCCACGACGTCTGCGAGGCCGTCGTGCGCGACGAGCCGCAGCGCTTCGTCCTCAACATGGCGAAGGGCAAGCGGCACGGCCGCATCTTCCTCGATTTCCTGCGCAACGACCGCATGGCGACCGCCGTCGCGCCGCTATCGACGCGGCTGCGGGCGCAGGCCCCGGTGTCGATGCCGGTGACGTGGCCGCAGGTGAAGCGCGGGCTCGATCCGTTGGCCTTCACGTTGCGCACCGTCCCGGCGCTGCTCAAGCGCAGCAAAGCCTGGGACGGCTACGATCGCGCAGGCCAACCGCTGAAGGCTGCCATCGCGAGGCTTGCCAAGGTGCTTTGACAAGATGCTTTGAGAGGACGAGGTTCGTGGCCGTGACGTTCAAGAGCAAACCCTGCAAGATCGATGCGGGCTCAGCGGGTCACGTCAGCGGCCTGCTGACGACGCCGGCCGAGCCGCAAGCCTGTTACGTGTTCGCGCACGGGGCCGGCGCCGGGATGACGCATCCGTTCATGGAGCAGGTCGCGCAAGGCCTTGCCGAGCGCGGCGTCGCGACGCTGCGCTATCAGTTTGCCTACATGGAGCACGGCTCGAAGCGGCCGGATCCGCCGAAGCTTGCGCACGCGGCCGTCCGCGCCGCCGTCGCGCACGGGGCCGAGCTCGTGCCCGGCGTTCCCATGCTTGCCGGCGGCAAGTCGTTTGGCGGCCGGATGACGTCGCAGGCCCAGGCGCTCGCGCCGATGGCGAACGTCCGGGGGCTTGCGTTTTTCGGCTTTCCGCTCCACCCCGCGGGCAAGCCGTCCGACGAGCGCGGCCAGCACTTGTTCGATGTCACGATCCCGATGCTGTTCCTGCAGGGAACGCGCGATGCGCTCGCGGAGCAAGATCTGCTCGAGCCGCTGGTCAGGAAGCTCGGTGACCGGGCCACGCTGGAGCTGCTGCCGGATGCCGATCATTCGTTCCACGTGCCGGCGCGGTCGGGGCGAACCGACAAGGAAACCTTGTCCGTCGCGCTCGATGCGTTTGCGACGTGGAACAGAGCGATAGCCAAACGGCGGTAGTCGGCCGTGCCCTAAATCCGAGGCCTGCAGAGCGGAGCCGCATACAGCACCGCAAAGCCCAGGAATGCCGCCGCCCAGGCGGCCCCGGCGACCCAGAGCAGCGGCATGAACCAGTCCGGATGCAGCGATGAGCAGATCCGTGCCAGCGCCGCGACGACGACAAGCGCATAGATCGCCTGCGTGCCCGCTGAGGCCGCCAGCGCACGTCCGGTGTGGCCAAGGCTCGCCCGCGTCATGACCGCGAGCGTCATCACGCCCACAGCTCCGCCGGTCCAGGCATGACTGGCAGCGCTGAGCGGCACCATGCCGAGCGCGGCTGCGGCGGCAAGGATGAAGCCGAGCGGGACGAATGCGTATCCGACATGCAGCACAAGCAGGAGCCGGTTGGCGAGTGTGCGCTCACCCGCCCAGCGCAGGAGCCGCGCGGACTGCAACAGTCCGGCGGCGAGCAGCGCCGCGCCGGTCAGGGGTCCGAACGGCGCGGCAACCCAGGCGACGAGTGCAGCCGCGCTCGCCGCCACGGTCAGCATGTCGAACCGGCCGAACGGGCGCGGCATTCGTCCCTTGCTCCGGCTCGCGAGCCAATTGTGGGTGAAGCTCGGCACCAGCCGGCCGCCGACCAGCGAGATCAGCAGGATCACCGCACCGATGCCGAGCCGCGCCGCATAGTCGGCGCTGCCGTGAAAATGCACTTCGAGGTGGAACACAAGGTTCGCGGCCGCAAGCGTCGCGACCACGATCACCACCTTGAGATTGCGCCAGTTGCTTCCGGCAACGATCTCACGCGAGGCTGCGGCTGCGACCAGCACCAGAAACGCAACGTCAATGGCGGCCGCGGCAGCCCAGCCAATCAGTGCGGCAAACGTGACGGCGGCGCGTCCCGCAACCCACGCGACAACGAGCGTGAGCAGCGGCAGGCCCTGCAGCGGCAGCCGACCGGTCCAGTTCGGGATCGCGGTGAGCAGAAAGCCGGTGACGATGGCCGGCACGAAGCCGAACAGCATTTCGTGCACGTGCCAGTCGCGCGGCGTGAAGATCGACGGAAGCTCGATCTGCCCGCTGAACAGCGGCAGCCAGACCAGCACCGCGCCACCCGCATAGACCGCCCCGAACAGGAAGAACGGACGGAAGCCGTATGAAAGCAAAGCGGGCCCATGCCAGGCGCGCAGACGCGGAATGCCGGCCGTGACGCCGTTTGCCATGATGAATCTTCCCGGATTGCTACGGCGTCATCGACCGGCGGAGCGGGTGCTCCGTCACGCCGCTTTCTCTCCGGCCGCGGCAGGCCGCAGCGTCTCGAGCGTCGGCTCGTTGGGGCAGTAGGTCCGCCAGCTTTCGCCTTGCGGCTCGCGCACCATGTCGCGGGCACAGCGGGGCTTGCTGCCGCAGAGCGAACAGCAGCGCGACAGATCCTGAACCACCGCGGGCTCGCGCTTGCGGATCGCTTCGGCATCGATGCCGAGCAGACCCATCCGGCGCGCCAGCAGGGCCGCCGACCCGTGGCCCTTTCTGACCACGTCAAGAAGCGTCCGCTTGTCGATGTTCAGGTCCTGCGCCAAACGGTTCGCTTCGGCCGGGTCGCCCTGCATGAAGCGGGTGAAGGCGAGCCGGTCGGCCCAGCGCCGGATCGCATCCCCCAGCATGCCGACCACGGTCTCCGCGCGGGACGGGACGCGGCCCTGATACGTGTCGCTCATGACGCCCTCCTTCGGCCGGTGTTGAACGCCGGATAGAAGGTAGGGCGCCTCATCGGGGCATGTTTGATCCAGCGCAAATCCCGCGTCGAATTCCGCGGTACCGACGTCATCCGGCCGTGCGCCATCCGGCAGGCCACGCGCCGATGGGCGGGCGTTCAAACGGCTGGCAACGTCGCTGCGCTGCGGCCGATCAAGCCAGCCGATAGCGGCCCTGGATCGACGGCGGGCCGTTGGTCGCGGCCTCGCCGCGCGCCACCAGGTCCTCGAGATGCGCCAGCACCGACATGCCGGCGGCCTTGACGAGGCGCGGATCGAGATTGGCGTAAATCGAGCCGACCAGGTCGGGAATGTCGGTCTCGCCTTTCGCCAGCCGGTTGAGGATCGAGGCCTCGCGCGCCTTGCGATGCAGGATATAGGCGGCGACGAAGCGCGGCGCGTTGCGCACCGCGTCGCCATGGCCGGGGAAATAGACCTGCTCGCTGCGTTTGGCGAGCTTCTGCAGCGAGGCCATGTAGTCGCCCATCGAGCCGTCCGGCGGCGACACCACCGGCGTCGACCACGCCATCACATGATCGCCAGCGAACACGATGCCGGCTTCGCGGAACGCATAGGCCATGTGGTTCGCGGTGTGGCCGGGCGTGGTGATCGCCTCGATGGTCCAGCCGGAGCCTTGCACCACCTCGCCGTCGGCGAGCGCGCGGTCGGGTTTGAAGTCGGTGTCGTTGGAGGATTCAAGCCGCGGCCCGTCGCCGACATGCAGCGGCCGCGCCGGGCGATGCGGGCCCTCGGCGAGCACGGTCGCGCCGGTCGCCTTTTTGATCGCCGGCACGCCCGGCGAATGATCGCGATGGGTGTGGGTGACGAAGATGTGCGTCACGGTCTCGCCGCGCACCGCGTCGAGCAACGCCGCATTGTGCGCCGGATCGTCGGGGCCGGGATCGATGATCGCAACCTTGCCGCGGCCGACGATGTAGCTGATCGTGCCCTTGAAGGTGAACGGGCTCGGATTGTTGCACAGGATGCGCCGCACGCCCGGCATCGGCTCGTCGACCTTGCCTGGGGTGAGCGCGAAATTCTTGTCGTACGGGATGTCTTCGGCCATGGCACCTCGCTTGCGGCTTCATATCGTCATTCGCGCCGGCGGGGCAACCTGCCATGAGCACCGGGCCAATTTTGCCATCAGTTGGGCTCAAGGCCGCCCTGCCCGCTCCGCGAAAACGTCCAAGGCCATTGATCCGATCCAACACCCGGCTGGGGAGCACGGGAGGGGATCATGCGTCACGCTGCGATCGCCATGGCCATCGCCGCACTCGCCTTGATGGCCGCCATCGAGGCGGCGGCGGCCACGCGCAAAGCCGATTTCGCCACGCGGGTTCAGGTGATCGAGTGGATCGACGGCTATCGCCACAGGCCCGAGCCGCAACGGCTGCCGGCCGCGGTGCGCACGCTCTCGGAAAGCGGCGCGCTGCGCGATCCGGAAGCCGCCGGATACTACGTGGGCTTTGCCGCGGGCGTGCTCGGCGCAAACCCGCGCGAGGCCGAGCAGTTCGTTCAAGCGATGCTGCCGCTGCCGCCCGCCGACCAGTGGTTCGCGGCGCGCGCCATCGCCTATTCCGGGCTGCCGGCGTGGCAGAGCATTCTCGCGCGCACGGCATCGAAGCTTCCGGCCCGGCGCGGCATGGTCGACGCGTACCTTGCCGGCAAGCTGCCGGCGCTCGACACCATCGCGCTCGACAAGAGCCCGACGTTTCTGGAGAAGGTCGGCGAGCAGTTCGGCGTCAAGCAGGAGCGGCCGGCGGTGTCGTTTGCGCAGAACCCGGAGCTGCTCGACACGCTGTGGGGCCGCTACTTCGCGAGCGGCGAATACCGCGCGCTCTGGCGCATCGTCACCATGCTGCGGTGGTCGAAGGACCGCGACAGCGCCGAGCGGCTTGCGATCGGCAGCTCGGCCAAATACACGCTCGCCAACAACGCCGCGCGCTATCCCGACGTGCTGGCGACCCTGCGCGAGATGGCCCCGCAGCAGGACAAGGAGACCCGGCCCGTGCTCGCCGAGGTGATCCGCGCCGCCGAGACGGTGCAGACCTCAGGCATCCGCAAGGAGCAACTCGCCGCGCTGGAGAAGCTCAAGACCAAGGGCGCGGGATATCAGCGCGACATGAAGCTCTGGGGCTATGCGGCGCAGGGCGCGATCGGCGTCGGCTGCATTGTCGCTGCGACCCTGTCGTTCACCGTGGCGGGGCTTCCCTGCGTGATCGGCGGCGCGGTGGCCTCGGCCGGGATCAGCTACTGGGCGGCGACGCAGTAGCGCCGCAGCGGCACTGCCCAAGTGGTGCACCTGGGCGGCGGCGCGCAGATTCACTTTGTCAAACAGCCCGGCCGCCCGCCTTCCCTTCAGCCAACGCTTCGCCGTCCCCGTTCTTTGCCGTTTTCGAGCCCGGGGCCGGCCCGCATCCTGTCCCCGCTCCGCGGGGACACGCTTTTCCTTCCCCTCGAAAAGAGGGGTTGGAGCGCCGAGAGGCGCCGGGGAGCTTGCTATCGCTCCCCGACCGGCCTTGCGATCGGCCGGTCCGCGCCAAGATTCCGGGACCCAAGTGCGCTCCGAGGGGGGTGGGGGTCCCGGGGCGCGGGGCCCTTGCGAGGGGCC
>JAIESI010000075.1 GCA_019746135.1 Xanthobacteraceae bacterium | reverse complement strand
TGGACCAAGAAACGAGTCCGCCAAAAGCCCTTCAAAGGCCGCCGTATCACTCAGCTCTGATTCCGGGTACTAGCTCGATACGGCGCCGGCGACTTGTCGGCGATTAACGGACTTGTTGCTTGATTGCCCATGTTCGCCGAGCCCACGCGCGATGGGCGCGGCTCGTGACCGCTTGTCAGGCTGTCTCGAACCGTTCGACCGGGCGGGGCGGTGGGCGTGAGATTGAATACCCAGCTCGATTTGGCTGGCGGCCCACTTGTGCCTGGGTGGGCTGTCGCTCTTTTCAGAACCCGCCTGACGGGCTTCTAAAACGCTCCCGCCAGCGCCTTCGCGCCCGGCAATTGTGAAGCGCGGTCCATCTTGCCGTCGATCGATTCGAACAGCGCCGCGACCGTGCCGGTGCGCCGCGCGATCGGGTTGCGCTCGTAGCCGCCGCGCTGGAAGAAGTTCGACGTCGGCACCTTGTCGCGCAACTCATGCGGCATGGTCACCATGTCGAAGCCGTTGCCGTCGCCGGTGAAGTTCATCAGCTCGAGCTCGACCGCGGCGAGCGGCCGCGGAAAGCCCCGCGCCTTGGCGAACACCACCGAGTCGAGCAGCTTCTGCGTCTGCAGCAGCGGGCCGATGTCGCGGTCGAGAATCGCCGCGTGAATGCCCTTGCCGCCCTCGGTGAATTTGGCGAGCTTGTCGTGCTCGCTCCAGGAGTTCGGCACCGAACGGCTGAAAGCGACCATCTTCTGCAGCGCCTCGACCTTGCGATCCATCGCCTTGCGGTCGGCCGCGACGAGGGTTGCGGCGGTCGAGCTCAGCCTGGTGAGGAACTTGTCGCCGTGGTTGGCGAGCAGGCTCACCGAATTGGTGCTGAGCAACTGGTTGTAGCCGATCGCGGGCGAGATCGGTTTTGCGTTCTTGTTCGAGGTGAGCCCCGCCTGCGTGTCGTATTCGCCGTTGCCGCCGGTCTCGAAGGCGTAGATGCGGACCGCCTGCTCGCGGGTCAGCCCGGCCGCGGTCGCGACCTTGGCATAGGCCTGCTTGAACTCCGTCTCGCTCCGCGGCCGGTCCGGCGCGAAGTTGTACTGCTGCTTCGCCGCCGCCAGGAACTCGGGGATGGTCGGGACCGGCACCGGCGGCCGCTCCGGGTCGCGCCGCGGCGGCACATATTCGGGCGGGCGCGGCGGCCCGGTGTAGACCGGCGGCTGCTCCAGCACGTAGTCGGCGAGCACGATCCGCTCGCCGCTCCTCCGCTTGGCGAAGCGCGCGCGCCGCGTGTCGGCGATCGACTGCCAATACGCTTCGGCCTCCTGCTCGTAGGCGGTCCGCGCGCGGATATAGGCTTCGACCGCGGGGCTCGCGGCGGTGGCGCCGTCGGCCCCGCCTTGTGCGAACAGCGGCGAAACGCCGCCGAGCAGCGCGGCGGCCAGCAGCCAGAGCAAGGATCGTCGTCTGAAACGGTGGTGCATCATCAATGCTGTCGGCCGCCGGGAATCGCCGACCGTTGCAGAATCATACCACGATCGGCCGCAGCGATGGCGCAACTGAGGCGATCGGTCCCATGTGCTTGGTGCGATGTGCTTGGTGCGATGTGCTTGACCGCTGAGGCCATCATGGCGCAATCCTCGCCAAATTCGTTAACAGCCATAAACAACGATGAGGCGCCTCATGACCGCGATTGCCCTGGCACTGCATGTCTTCGGCGCTGTGGTCTGGGTCGGCGGCATGTTCGCCGCCTATATGTGCCTGCGCCCGGCGGCAGGGCCGCTCGAGCCGCCGCAGCGGCTGACGCTGTGGCGGGCGTTCTTTGCCAAGTTCCTGCCGTGGGTCTGGGTCTCGGTCGTGCTGCTGCTCGCGAGCGGCTACTGGATCCTGTTCGCCACCATGGGCGGGTTCCGCGGCGCCGGCGTGCACATCCACATCATGCACACGCTCGGCTGGATGATGGCCGTGCTGTTCTTCTGGCTGTTCCACGGGCCATGGCTGAAGTTCAAGCGCGCGGTGGACGCGAAGGATTTTCCCGCCGCGGCTGCGCAGCTCAACCGCATCCGGCAGATCATCATGGTCAACCTGCCGCTCGGGCTGATCGTGGTGATCGTCGGCGCCAGCGGCCGCTACTGGGGTTGACGCCGCTCTCGGCGATTCCAGGCCGCCTGCGTTGCGGGATCAGTCCCTCCCGAACAGTTGACGAGGGCATTCCGCCTTGCTGCTTGGAATTATGGACTGTATGGTCCATAATTCGCAGCCCTGCCGGTTGACGGAAGAATCGATGGCCCGTCCTCGTGAGTTCGACGCGGAGGTCGCGCTGGAAAGCGCGATGGAGCTGCTTTGGAGCAAAGGCTACGAGGCCACCTCGCTCGACGATCTGTGCAAGGTGACGGGGCTCAGCCGGTCGAGCTTCTACGCAACGTTCGGCAGCAAGCGAAAGCTTCTGCTGCGCTCGGTCGACCACTATGTCGAGCGGCGCGTGCCGAACCTGATCGAGACGCTGGCGCGCCCGATCCCCGTCCACGATGCGTTCGCCGCCCTGCTTCGTGATTTCATCGATCGGATCGTCGCCGGTTCCGGCCGGCGCGGGTGCTTCCTCGGCAATTGCGCGGCGGAGTTGCCGCGCGGCGATCGCGGGGCGCTGACGCAGGTTCGGCAGGGGCTCGGACGCACCGAAGCGGTGTTTCGCGAAGCGCTTGCGCGCGCCAAAGCGCGCGGCGAGCTGCAGCCCGCGGCCGACGTGGATGCGCTGGCGCGATTTCTGACCGCCGGCATTCAGGGACTCCGGCTCGTCGGCAAGGTCAATCCCGACCGGTCCACCCTCGAGGACATCGCGGCGACGATGCTGAAATGTCTCAAGTAGGCGGCCGGCTCGTACCGGCCGCCGGTCATTCAACGACGGAGGAAACCATGGATCAGCGTACCCGCCCCACGCCACGTCTCGCGCCGCTGCCGGCGGATCACACGCCGGAGCTGAGAGACCAGTTCGAAACCGCCCGCAAGCGGATGGGCTTCATTCCGAACAGCGTCCTCATCATGCAGCGTGTCCCGCAAATGGTGGATGCGTTCACGAAAATGACCGTTGCGATCTGGAATCCGCAGGGCAAGGTTGATCTGAAGCTCAAGCGGCTGATCTCCCACGTCGCGAGCCGCTCGGCCGGCTGCCGCTACTGCATGGCGCATACGGCGGACGGCGCGGCGAGGCAGGGCGTCGAGCAGCGGAAGCTGGACGCGGTCTGGGACTACAGGACCAGTCCGCTGTTCAACGACGCCGAGCGCGCCGCCCTCGACGTCGCGGTCGCGGCGGGCTGCGTGCCGAACGCCGTCACCGACGAGATGTTCATGGATTTGCGAAGACACTGGAATGACGAGCAGGTCGTCGAAATCGTCGGTGTGATCGCCATGTTTGGCTTCCTCAACCGCTGGAACGACACCTTCGCGACGCCGCTGGAGGATGAGCCGTTGGAGTACGGCGAGAAGCATCTGGCGTCGCAGGGCTGGGACGCCGGCAAGCACCTGCGCTAGGGCACGATCCCGAAAAGTGTGAAGCGGCTTTCGGAAAGGATCATGCCCAAACGCAGGAGAACGAGCGACGGGTCTGATTCAACGCAGTTGAATCAGACTCAAGCCGTCCCGAAAGCCACGTATTCGTGATCCGTACGGCGCAAACCGTGAAATCTCTCGTTGCGCCGGTCTGCTACCACGTTACAGCAACATTGCAGGGAAGGGCCCCATGATGAATCGACGTCTTCTGCTTGGTGCTTTTGCGCTGTCTGCCGCTCTGTCGGTCGGCTCGATCGCCGTTGCGATGGACAAGAAGCCGTTCGACCAGAAGGCGTTCGAGGCCGCGCAGGCGGCCGGCAAGCCGATCCTGGTCGAGGTCCACGCGCCGTGGTGTCCGGTGTGCAAAGCGCAGGCGCCGATCCTGGCGAAGCTCCGAAGCGACGCGCGGTTCAAGGACCTGGTCAGCTTCAACGTCGATTTCGATTCGCAGAAAGACCTGTTGAAGAAGTTCAACGTGCAGAAGCAGAGCACGCTCATCGTGTTCAAGGGCAAGCAGGAAATCGGCCGCTCGACCGGTGACACCAACGCGGCTTCGATCGACGCCCTGCTCGCCAAGTCGATCTGACCGCGGCGGTCTGACCGGCGATGGGCGGCATCGGCCTCGCGCTGCTGGCGGGCGTTCTGTCCACGCTTTCGCCATGCGTGCTGCCGCTCATCCCGATCGTGCTCGGCACCGCGCTCGGCGAGCACCGCTACGGCCCCGTGGCGTTGGCCGCGGGCCTCGCATTGTCCTTCGTGGCGATCGGGCTGTTCGTCGCGACCATCGGCTTCGCCGCGGGGGTCGGCCAGGAGGTATTTCGCGCCGCCGCTGCCATTCTCCTGATCGCCACAGGCTTCGTCTTGCTGCTGCCGCGCCTGCAGATGCAGCTTGCCGCGGCCGCAGCGCCGGCCGGCAACTGGGCGGCGGCGCATGCCGGCGCCTTCGGCGGCAGCGGCTGGAGCGGGCAGTTTCTCTTGGGTCTTCTGCTCGGTGCGGTCTGGAGCCCTTGTGTCGGTCCGACGCTCGGCGCGGCCTCGGTGCTGGCGGCCCGCGCCGAGAATCTGACTTATGTGACGCTGACGATGTTCGCCTTTGGCGTCGGCGCGGCTCTGCCGCTCCTTGCCGTTGGCATGATGTCGCGCGAGGCGCTGATGCGCTGGCGCGGCCGCATGCTTTCGGCGGGAAGCCGCGGCAAGACGGCGATGGGCGTGCTGCTGCTCGCGGTCGGCGTGCTGATCCTCACCGGTCTCGACAAGCGGGTCGAGGCCGCGCTGGTCGAGGCTTCGCCCGACTGGCTGACCGCGCTGACGACACGGTTTTGATCGTGATTGCCGATGAGTTTGCGGAACCCATAGCGGCGTCGCGTCATCGGCCTCCCTTCAGGCTTGCCGTTCAGCCGGCCGCGCCGCGGGCAGCTCCATGCCGGGATTGCGGCCTCGTCACTTCTTCGGAGGCGTCTTCACGTAGCCGAGCGCCATCGCAGCCCATGTGCTGAGGATCGCGCGGATGCTTCCGCGCTTCTTCGATCGGAGCGGGCAGCTCGGCTGACAGTTCTACGCGGTATGTGAGGAGTGGCGGATCACGCCGCTCCGACCAGCACCAGCGCCACGAAGGCGCGCGTGCGATCGAGATGCTCGGCGAGCAGGCCGAGCGCGCGGGCATCGCGGGCGACGACGGCGTCGGCGAGCGCGCGATGCTCCGCCGACACGTCCCGCGCGAGCTTGCTGTTGGGCATATTGGTGAGCCGGATGGCGCGGTAGCGCTCGGTCTGATCGACGAGCTGTCCGATCATGCGCAGGAGCCGCGGCGCGGCGGCCGCCTCGATCAGCGCCGCGTGAAACGCGCGATGGCGCTTCTCCCATTCGACCACGGTCTCGCCGCGCGCGGCGCCCGCTTGCGGCAAGGCGGCGCGCTCGAGGCGGTAGCAGGCGGCAACGATCTGCGCCTCCCACTGGTCGTCGCCGCGTTCCATCGCAAGCTTCAGCGCATCGCATTCCAGCAGCGTCCGGATGCGATAGAGCTCGTCGAGGTCGCCGACCGAAGGGAGCGGCACCCGCACGCCGCGATGGCCGGACGCCGTCAGCATGCCTTCGCCGACCAGGCGCGAGATCGCCTCCCGCAGCGGGCTGATGCCGCAGCCGTAGCGGGCGAGCAGTTCGCGCGTCAGCAGCGCCGAGCCGGGGGCGAAGACCCCGGCCAGCAGGTCGCCCTTGAGCGTGTCGTAGGTCTGCTCGGCGACGGTTCGGTTCGCCGCCTGGAGATTCCCGGTCATCGGCGCATTGAAGCCGCAGCAACCGCGGTCGGTCAATAATTTTCCAAAAACAGAATTTTTTCCAAAATTATTGACTTGCGCCCTGTTTCATCGAAGGATCGGGTTCGCGTGGAGGGCCGGGCAGCATGTGGGCGTTGGCGACAATCGATGGGGCGGCACCGGCGCTGGTGGTCGACGGGCGGCTTTATCCGATCGCCGCGCTGGCGAAGGCCGCCGGCAAAACACTGCCCACGGCGACGGTCGAGATGTTCGCCGACTGGCCGCGCACGCAACCACTTCTCGCCGAGCTTGCCGCGTCGGCCGCCAAAAGCGGTGTCGCGCATTCGGACGCGGTGGCGGCGAGGTTCGCCGCGCCGCTCCTCTATCCCGGCAAGGTGCTGTGCGCCGGCGCCAACTACTATGACCACTTGGCCGAGATGGGCTTTCCCGGCGCCAAAAAGGAAACCCAGCGGCTTTTCTTCTTCTTCAAGCCGCCGCGCAACGCCGTGGTCGGCCCCGGCGCCACGGTGGTGATGCCGCGCGGCACCAGGAAGTATGACTGGGAGATCGAGCTCGCCGCCGTGATCGGCCGGACCGCGCGCTATGTGCCCCTTGAGCGGGCGCTCGATCACGTCGCGGGCTACACCATCGCGATCGACATGTCGACGCGCGACTTCAACCAGGCGCCCGATCAGTTCTACAAGTTCGACTGGGTGGCGGGAAAAGCCACCGACACGTCCTGTCCGATGGGGCCGTGGATCGTGCCGGCCGCGGCGTTGCCCGATCCGCAGAACGTGCCGCTCAAGCTTTCGGTCAACGGCGTCGTGAAGCAGGACAGCAGCACGCGGCAGATGATCTACTCGGTCGCCGAGCAGATCGCGCGGGCCTCCGAATTGATGACGCTCGATCCCGGCGACGTGGTGCTCACCGGCACGCCGGCCGGTGTCGGCGTGCCGAAGGGGACGTTTCTTGCTCCCGGCGACAGGATCGATGCGGAGATTGCCGGCATCGGCCGGCTCAGCGTGGAGATCAAGCCGCCTCTCTAGTGCGCATGTCCCGGAAAAATGGCACCGGTTTTTCCGAAAAGGACATGCGCAAAACGTAGGACTGGAGACAGCTATGAGCGCGAGCGTTCGCCTCTACGGACTTGCACTCGCGGCGCTTGTCGCCGCGGCCATCCCTGCGCAGGCGCAGAACAAGGTTCTGCTCCGCTTCTCGACCGCGGCCCCGCCGCCGGACTTCCTTTCCAAGTCGCTCGAGCGTTTCAAGGACGAGGTCGACAAGGCCGCGCCCAATCAGTTTGAAGTCAGGGTGCATCCGGGATCGAGCCTGTTCCGGCAGGGCACTGAGGTCGCGGCGATCCAGCGCGGCAATCTGGAAATGAGCACGATGACGACCTTCGAGGTCGCCCAGCAGATCGCCGAATGGGGCTTCTTCAACCGCGCCTTCCTGTTCCGCGACTGGGACCATGTCACCAGGGTGATGAACGGTCCGATCGGCGAGCGATACAAAAAGGAAGTCGCCGAGAAGATGGGCATCGTCATCCTCGCGCCGACCTATCTCGGCACGCGCCAGCTCAATCTGCGGACCCGGCGTGACGTGAAGACGCTGGCCGACCTGAAAGGCGTCAAGCTCCGCATGGCTGCGGGACCCGAATGGCTGCTGCTCGGCGAGTCGCTCGGCGTCACGCCGACGCCGATGGCGATGCCGGAGGTCTATCTGTCGCTCAAGACCGGCTCGATCGACGGCCAGGAGAACCCGCTCACCATCATGAACGCCGCGAAGTATTACGAGGTGACCGAGCAGGTGGTGCTGACCGCGCATCTGGTGCAGCCGGTGTTCTATGCGCTGCGCAAGGAAACCTGGGACGCGCTCTCCGCCGGTCAGAAGAAGGCCGTGCACGATGCGGCCAATGCGGCGACGGCGCAGAACACCGGGCAGCGGCTGGCCGATGAGAAGCAGGTGGTGGACCGGTTGAAGACGCAGGGGCTCACCATCACCCCGGTCGACATGAAGCCGTTCCACGACAACGCCGACAAGGTCTATGCGGCGTCCGATCTGGCCAAGCCCTGGAACAAGGACTTGCTGGCGCAGACCGCGGCGACAAGATGACGGGCCGGGCCGGGCAAGCGATGGCCCGTGCGCTCCGCATTCTCGCGAAAACCGCAGAGGCCGCGTCCGTCGCGGCCTTTGCCGCGATGTTCCTGCTGTTTCTCGCCGGCGTCTTCGCCCGCTATGCGCTGAACCGTCCGCTCGTCTGGTCGGACGAACTGATCATGATCCTGTTTCTCTGGGTGGTGTTCCTCACCGAAGCGCTGGTCATCACCGAGCGCGAGCAGGTCACCTTCGACGGCATCTACGATCTGGTCGGCGAGCGCTGGCGCCGGGCGATCCAGGCCACCGCCGCGCTGCTGATCGCGGCGATGTTTCTTGCCGCGCTGCCGACGATTTTCGACTACGTTCGCTTTCTCTGGCGCGAGCGCACCACGGCGCTGCAGTGGCGGCTCGATTTCGTCTACCTCTGCTTCGTGGTGTTCTGGGCGGCGGTCATTGTGCGCGCTTTGATCAAGCTTGTTCGGCTGGCCCGGCCGGATTGGCGTGATGAGGTGGCGATTGCGCGCGCTGACGAGCGCGCCAGCGTGCTGGGCTGACGCCGCGATGCCGGCCGATCCGATCCTCCTGATGTGCGCGGCGTTCGTCGTGTTCGCGATGCTGCGCTTTTCCATCGCGCTGATGATGTTCAGTTGCGGGCTGGTCTATCTCTGGGCCAGCCGGCAGGACATCGGCCTGATCGTCGATCAGACGCTCAATTCGAGCTTCCAGCTCAATGTGCTGCTGGCGATCCCGATGTTCATCCTGGCCGGCAATGCGATGAACGCGGCGACCATCTCGGAGCGGATCTGGGCCGCGGCGGATGCGGCGATCGGGCGGCTGCGCGCCGGCCTCGGTCACGTCACGGTGCTGATGAACGTCGTCATTTCCAGCATGTCCGGCAGCGCCGTGAGCGATGCCGCGGGCGCCGGCATGGTGGCGATCCAGATGATGCGCAAGGTCGGCAACTATCCCGGCGGGCTTGCGGTCGCGATCACCGCGGCGTCGTCGTGCCTCGGCCCGATCATCCCGCCGTCGATCCCGATGGTGATCTACGCGATCTTGAGCGGCGCGTCGGTTGGCGCGCTGTTTCTCGCCGGCGTGGTCCCGGGCCTGCTGCTTGCGGTGAGCCTGATGCTGATGGTGGCGTGGGTCGGCCGGCGCCGCGGCCTGCCGTTCGGCAAGGCGACGCCGCTGTCTGAATGGCCGCGCGTGTTCGGGCGGGCCGTCATCCCGTTCACGCTTCCGGTGGTGCTGCTCGGCGGCATCTGGGGCGGGATTTTCACGCCGACCGAGGCCGCGGCCGTCGCCGCCTTCTGGGCGATCGTCATCGGCGCCTGCATCTACCGCAACCTCGGGCCGAAGGCGCTTTACGCGGTGTTCGCGCTCTCGGCGCGGCAATCGACCGTGGTGATGATGCTGATCGTCTCGTCCTTCATCGTCAATTTCGCGCTGGAGCGGGAGGGCGTCGCCCAGGGGCTCGCCGGCTGGATCGCCGGGCTCGAGCTCTCGCCGCTCGGATTCCAGCTTGCCGTCAACGTGCTGTTTCTTCTCCTCGGCACCGTGCTCGATGGCGCGGTGATGCTGCTGGTGTTCGTGCCCGTGCTGCTGCCGGCGGCCAAGAGCCTCGGCATCGATCTGGTGCACTTCGGCGTGGTGGTCATTCTCAACCTCATGATCGCCCAGGTCACGCCGCCCTACGGCCTGATCCTGTTCGTGCTTTCAGCGTTGACCGGCGTGCCGATGCGCGAGATCAACCGTGAGATCTGGCAGTTCTGCGTGCCGCTCGCGATCGTGCTTCTGCTGCTGATCCTGTTCCCGGCGATGACGCTCGGGTTGCCGTGGCTGTTTGGCTACAAGGGCTGACGCCGGCGGGCTGACAGGCATATATTCCGCGCGGGTGGCGCCGCTGGCAGAAGGAGGGACGGCGCTCGCGGGTTCGGCTCGCCGGCCGGACGCCCCGGACACCGCTTTACGGGCAATGCGACCCGTGAGCAGGCCGGAGACGACATATCCGCAGCCCGCAGAATTTTTCCGATCGGCGTGTGGCGCTACGGCTCGGCGGGCTTGCTGCCGGCGGACGCGGTGACCACGCCGTCCGCCGCCTCGGCGAACGCGCCTGCGAGCTCCACCGCCCCCGGCAATTGCGAGGCGCGGTCCATCTTCCCGTTCATCGAGGCGTAGAGCGCCGACACCACGCCGGTGCGCCGCGCGATCGGATTGCGCTCGTAGCCGGCCCGCTGGAAGAAGTTTGCGGTCGGCACCTGCTGCCGCATCTCGTCGGACATCGTCACGAGGTCGATGCCGTTGCCGTCGCCGGTGAAGTTCATCATCTCGAGCTCGGCACCGGTCAGCGGCCGCGCGTGGCCCTTGCTCTTGGCGAAGGCCATGGAGTCGGCGAGCTTCTGGCTTTGCATCAGCGGGCCAAGATCGATGTCGAACAGCGCCGCGTGGATGCCGACACCCGCGCGCTTGGTCTGTACGAGCTTCTCGTGCTCGCTCCACTGGTAGGGCACCGAGCGGCAGAACGCGATCATCTTTTTGGTTGCCGCGATCTTCTTGTCCATCGCGGCGCGTTCCGCGCCGGTCAGCGTCTCCGCCTTGGCCTGCAGCTTCTCCAGGAAGCGATCGCCGTGCGCGGCCATGAGCCCGACGCTGTTGGCGGTCAGCAGCTGGTTGTAGCCGATCGCCGACGAGATCGCGCGCGCCTTTTTGCTCGGATGCGTCAGCCCCGCTTGTACGTCGTAGGTGCCGTTACCGCCGGTCTCGAACGCATAGGTTCGGACCGCCTGATGCGCCGTGATGCCGGCCGCGGTCGCGGCGATCGCATAGGCGCGCTTGAATTCGAGGTCGCTCGCCCGCTGCGGCACGAAGCTGTGCTGCTCGGCGGCCATCGTCAGCATGTGCACCACCAGCGGCAGCCTGGGCACGCCGGGCGTCGCCGGCGGCAGCGGGCGGCGCGGCAGCGCGCCGGGCCAGTGCGGTGGCTGGGTCAGGACGTAGTCGGAGAGCTCGATCGCCTCGCCGCGGTTGCGCTTGGCGATCCGCATCCGCCGCATGTCGACCACCGACTGCCAGTACGCGGTCGCGTCCTTCTCGTACTGCGCGTAGGTGCGGTGCCCGCTCTCGGACTTCGCGGCCTTGGCCGCCTTCTTGTCGGCCTTGGCCGATTTCGCCGGGCGCTTGGCGGCGTCCGCGGGTTCGACCGCAAGCACGCCCGTGGCGATGACGCCCGCGGCGAGCAGCCAGGCCAACGATCGGAGACTGAGCAACCTCATGACGGCTGTTTCTCCCGCCGCTTCGCGCGGCGCACCAGATAGTCGAAGTTTACCGCGAACTGGTCCGGCCGGCTGATGTCGTGCTTGAGCTGCTCGATATCTTTCGCCGGAAATTCGGGCGCGATGGTGCCCGCCGCCTCCATGATCATCTGAATCTGCGCCGCGTTCTCGAACATGATGGTGCGGATCACCACCTCGTCGACGGTCGGCCCGGCGGTGACGATACCGTGATTCTTCAGCATCACGACACTGTGCGGCCCGAGCGCCTTGGCGACGCCCGCGCCCATCTCCGCCGAGCGGATCAGGTTGATGGTATCGGCGTAGAGGCCGACCGCGTCGTAGAACAGCGCGGCGGGCTGGCTCAGCGGCCGGAGCGGCCGCCCGGTGCCCGACCACGCGATGGAGTAGGTCGGATGCGTGTGCAGCACGCAGTGCACGTCCGGCCGCGCCTTGAAGATCTCCGAGTGGATATAGACCTCGCTGTGACGGCGCGACGTGCCGGCCACGACCTTGCCGTCGAGGTCGATGGTCAGGATGTTGTCGTGGGTGATCTCGTCGAGGCCGTGGCTGTGCGGCTTCATGAAAAACAGCGACGGATTGTCCGGCAGCCGGAACGAGATGTGGCCGCGCGTGAAATCGTCCTGGCCTTCGTTCACCAGCACTCTGCCGGCCCAGATCATCTTTTCCCTGATCTCGGCGTGAGTTGCCTGCGTCATGGGCGGCTATCCGGCCTTGCCATTTCCGATCGCGCGCCACACCACCTCCGGCGTCGCCGGCATCGCGATTTGCTTGACGCCGAATTCCGCCAGTGCATTGACCAGCGCGTTGGCGACCGCCGGCATGGCGCCGACGCAGCCGGCTTCGCCTGCGCCCTTCGCGCCGATCGGATTGGTCTTGGTCGGCACCGGATTGGCCTTCACCTCGATGGGGCAGAAGTCCTCCGCGCGCGGCATGGCATAGTCCATGAACGAGCCGGTGGTCAGCTGGCCCTCGCTGTCGAAGTTGATGTTCTCCTTCAGGATCTGGCCTACGCCCATCGCCACGCCGCCGACGATCTGGCCCTTCAGCAGCAACGGGTTCATCACCGTGCCGACGTCGTCGACCACGTTGTAGCGCACGACCTCGGTGGTGCCGGTCTCCGGGTCGATCTCGACCTCGCAGATGTGCACGCCGTTCGGGAAGTTCTCCACGTCGGCCTGGTAGACCGCGGTGGCGTAGAGGCCGGCCTCCATGTCCTTCGGCAGCTTGGCCGGGTTGAAGCTGTCCACCGCCACGTCCTTCATGGTCATGGTCTGGTTCGACTTGGTGCTGGAGAAGATGCCTTCCTCGAATTTGATGTCGGCGACGTCGACCTTGAGGTTGTGCGCGGCGATCGCCTTGGCCTTGGCGACCACCTTTTCGCCGGCCAGGTAGAACGCCGAGCCCGACATGGTGGCCGAGCGCGAGCCGCCGGTGCCTTCGCCGAAGAACACCTTGTCGGTGTCGCCCTGGATGTACTCGATGTCGTCGGGATGGACGCCGAGCTTGTCGGCGACCACCTGCTTGAACGTCGTCTCGTGGCCCTGGCCCTGGTTGATCGAGCCGGAGAAGATCTGCACCGTGCCGCCGCGGTCGAAGCGGATCTCCGCGCCTTCGAAGCTCGCCGCAGCCGCGCGTTCGATGGTGTTCGACATGCCGAGGCCGCGCAGCTTGCCGTTCCGCTTCGACTCGGCCTTGCGCTTGGCGAAGCCGTTCCAGTCGGCCATCTTGAGCGCGAGGTCCATGCCCTTCTCGAACTCGCCGGAGTCGTAGGTGAAGGTCAGGCTGGTCTTGAACGGCATCGCCTCGGGCGGGATGTAGTTCTTCCGGCGCAGCTCCGCCGGGTCCATGTTCAGCTCGGCCGCCGCCACGTCGACCATGCGCTCGATCACGTAGGCCGCTTCGGGGCGGCCGTTGCCGCGATAGGGCCGGCACGGCTGGGTGTGGGTGAACACCGCGGTCGACTCCACGTACATCGCCGGTGTCCGGTAGACGCCGGCCAGCGTGCCGAGATTGCCGGTGTAGGCCTGGAAGCCGGATTGCAGGTACGCGCCGGCGTTGACGAACGACGTAACGCGGAAGCCGAGGAAGGTGCCGTCCTTGTCGAGCGCAAGTTCCGCGTCAGTGACGTTGTCGCGCGCCATCGCGTCGGACAGGAACGCCTCCGAGCGCGTGCTCATCCATTTCACCGGGCGGCGGATCAGCTTCGATGCCAGCAGGCAGAGCGGCACCTCGTTGTAGACGGCCGATTTCATGCCGAAGCTGCCGCCGATGTCCGGCGCGATCACGCGGATCCGGTTCTCGGGGATCTTCATCACCAGCTTGGCGAGCTCGGCGCGGTACGGATGCGCCCGCTGCAGGGTGGTGTACAGCGTGTAGCTGTCGGTCGTGGCGTTGTAATCGGCGAGCGAGCCGCGCGGCTCCATCGACGCCGTGGTGATGCGGTTGATGATCAGGTGCTGCCTGACGATGTGCGCGGCCTTCTTGAACGCGTCTTCGGTCTTGGCCTTGTCGCCGTGGATCGCCGTGAAGCAGACGTTGTCCTTGCAGTCCTCCCACACCAGCGGCGCGCCGGACTGCGCCGCTTCCGCGGTGCCGAGCGCGGCCGGCAGCGTCTCGTAGTCCACCTCGATCAGCTCGCAGGCGTCCATGGCCTGCGCCTTGGTCTCGGCCACGACGAAGGCGACGTAGTCGCCGACGAAGCGCACCCGGTCCTTCACGAGCGCGGGATAGCGCGGCTTGTAGTTCGGCGAGCCGTCGCGGCGCTTGTGGGTGACCGGCACCGGAAGATCGCCCCAGCCGGACTTGATCCAGTCATCGCCGGTCAGCACGCACAGGACACCCGTAGCAGCCTCGGCCTTCCTGGTGTCGATCGACTTGATCCTGGCGTGGGCGTAAGGCGAGCGCAGCACATGGCCGAAGGCCATGCCCGGCAGCGTGATGTCGTCCACATACTTGCCGCCGCCCCGCAGCAGCCGCGGATCCTCGAAACGCGGCACGCCCTGACCGATCGCAAACTCACCCATTGCAGCCCTCGAATTCGAACGGCATTCGCCGTGGAAAATGTGCGATCGCTCTCTAGCACAGGATGGCCGGGTTTGGCTCGACTTGAGCGGTATGATTGCGCTCGCCATACTGCGGGAACATGATGTGAACGGTCGGCAGTCCGGCGCGGGTGGCACGGTGATTTCGACGGATCATCTCAAGCGCATCGCTCTCTGGTCGCGTGAACTGACCGAAAGCGAACTCGAGCGGGCGCGTCGCGGCATCGTCGAGCGGACATTTCCGGCAGGCGCCTACATTTGCCACCGTGGCGATCGGCTGGATTCGTGGACCGGTGTGGCCGACGGCCTGATCAAGCTCAGCACGGTGTCGCGCAGCGGCAAGATCGCGACCCTTGCCGGCATTCGCGCAGGCGGCTGGTTCGGCGAGGGCAGCGTCCTCAAGGATGAGCCGCGCCAATACGATCTCGTCGCACTGCGCGACACTCGCATGGCGATCATGGACCGCAAGACGTTCTTCTGGCTGTTCGAGAACAGCGTCGCGTTCAATCGTTTTCTGGTCCGGCAGTTCAACGAGCGTCTGGGACAATTCATCGCGTTGGTCGAATACGACCGGATGCTGGATGCGCCGGGGCGGCTCGCGCGCAACATCGCCTGGCTGTTCAATCCCGTGCTGTACCCCGACCTGGACATGCACATCGACATTTCGCAGGAGGAGATCGGACTGTTGTCCGGAATGTCCCGCCAAGCCGCGAACAAGGGCCTTAAGATACTGGAAGGAAAGGGCCTGCTGCGCGTCGAGCGGGGTGGTGTCACGGTGCTCGATTTGGCGCGGCTCGGCCGATACGGGGGATAGTACTAAAGTCGTACCGGCGGGCGCCGCTCGATTGGTCAAAAAGGGGGGGTGCCCGTACCAAACAAAGCGCCATCTGTCTGTCAAGGGACCGCTTGCGGGAAGATCGTTTCGCTGGAAATTTGTTATGGTGCGAGACCTGCCGCGGGAGCGGTGGGCGAGGGGAATGGCAAGCCGGGCGGTCAGGACCGCGCGGAACATGGGAGGAAGCGGTGGCGGCCAACACGCGCGCGCCTGCGGACACCTTTCCGAAGCTTCTGCTGCGCAATGCAAGCTCGTTCGGCGACAGGCCGGCGATGCGGCACAAGGACCTCGGCATCTGGCAGACCTGGACCTGGACGCAGGTGCGCGACCAGGTGCTGGCGCTGGCCGCGGGCCTGCACCGGCTGGGGCTCAAGCGCGGCGACACCATCGCCATCGTCGGCTCGAACCGGCCGAAGCTCTACTGGTCGGTGGCGGCGGCCCAGGTGCTCGGCGCGATCCCGGTGCCGGTCTATGCCGACGCGGTCGCCGATGAGCTCGCCTTCGTGCTGGCGCACGCCGAGGTGCGCTTCGCCACGGTCGAGGATCAGGAGCAGGTCGACAAGATTCTCTCGGTGTCGGAGCGGCTGCCGAAGCTCGAGAAGATGGTCTATGACGAGCCGCGGGGCTTGCGCGAATACGACCACGCCAATCTTCACCCCGTCGACCAGGTGATTGCCGGCGGCCGCGAGGCGCTTAAGGACCCGGCGCTGGCGAAATGGCTCGACGGCGAGATCGCGGCCGGCAAAGGCTCCGACACCTCGATCATTCTCTACACCTCCGGCACCACCGGGCAGTCGAAGGGCGTGGTGCTGTCCGCCGAGCGTTGCATCGCCGCCGGCTCCGACACGGTCGCCTTCGACAAGCTGACCGAGAAGGACGAGGCGCTGGCCTATCTGCCGCTCGCCTGGGTCGGCGACCATTATCTCAACTACGCGCAGGGCATGGTGGCGGGCTTCTGCATGGCCTGCTGCGAGACGAGCGACACGTCGATGGCGGACCTGCGCGAGATCGGGCCCACGTTCTTCTTCGCGCCGCCGCGCACCTTCGAGCAGATGCTGACGCGGCTGATGATCCGCATGGAGGACGCGGGCTTCGTCAAGCGCAAGCTGTTCCACTATTTCATCGGCGTCGCCAGGCAACACGGCGAGGCGATCCTCAACCGGCAGCCGGTGCCGCTGCACGGGCGGCTGCTGTATGGGCTCGGCGACATCCTGGTCTACGGCCCGCTGAAGAACGTGCTGGGCCTGACCAACGTGCGCACCGCCTACACCGCGGGCGAAGCCATCGGCCCCGACCTGTTCTCGTTCTACCGCTCGCTGGGCTTGAACCTGAAGCAGCTCTACGGCCAGACCGAAGCGTTCCTCTATCTGACCGCGCAGCCCGACGGGCAGATCTACTCCGACACCGTCGGGCCGGCGATGCCCAACGTGGACCTGCGCATCGCCGACAACGGCGAAGTGCTGTTCAAGTCGCCCGGCCAGTTCATCAGCTACTTCAAGGACGAGGCCAAGACCAAGGAGGCGATGACGTCCGACGGCTATGTGAAGACCGGCGACGCCGGCTTCTTCGATTCGAAGACCGGCCACCTGAAGATCATCGATCGCGCCAAGGACGTCGGCAAGCTCAAGGACGGCACGCTGTTCCCGCCGAAATACATCGAGAACAAGCTCAAGTTCTTCCCCAACATCCGCGAGGCGGTGGCCTATGGCGACGGCCGCGACTGCGTCGCGGTGATGATCAATATCGACCTTACCGCGGTTGGAAGCTGGGCCGAGCGCAACAACGTCATCTACGGCTCCTATCAGGAGCTGGCCGGCCATCCGCTGGTCTACGGCATGATCCAGAAGAACATCGAGGAGACCAACCGCTCGCTGGCCGAGGATCCGGTGACCGCGGGCGCGCAGGTGAAGCGCTTCCTGATCCTGCACAAGGAGCTCGACGCCGACGACGGCGAGGTGACGCGAACCCAGAAGGTGCGCCGCGGCTTCGTCGCCGAGCGCTACGCGCCGCTGATCGACGCGCTCTATGACGGCTCGAAGGAAGCTGACATTTCCACGCAGGTGACCTTCGAGGACGGCCGCAAGGGCACGCTGTCGGCGCGGGTCAAGGTTCGCGACGCGGCGACTGTTCCGGTTGCTCCTTCGCTCGGGAAGGCCGCATGAGAGCGCCTTCCGCCAGCGACATCGCGGCCGGCGAGGTGCTGCTCTCGGTCGAGAACGTATCGCTGTCGTTCGGCGGCGTGCGCGCCATCCGCGACGTCTCGTTCGACATCAAGAAGGGCGAGGTGCGCGCGATCATCGGCCCGAACGGCGCGGGCAAGACCTCGATGCTCAACGTCATCAACGGCTTCTACCAGCCGCAGCAGGGCCGCATCACCTTCAAGGGCCAGACCCGCTCACAGATGCAGCCGCATGCTGCGGCCCGTGGCGGCATCGCCCGCACGTTCCAGAACGTCGCCCTGTTCAAGGGCATGAGCGCGCTCGACAACATCATGGCGGGCCGCACGCTGAAGATGAAGCGCGGCTTCCTCTGGCAGATTTTGCGCGTCGGCCCCGCGCTCAACGAGGAGATCGAGCATCGGCACAGAGTGGAGGAGATCATCGATTTCCTTGAGATCCAGGCGATCCGCAAGGTGCCAGTGGCGCGCCTGCCCTACGGCCTGCAGAAGCGCGTCGAGCTTGGCCGGGCGCTGGCGATGGAGCCGGAGCTTCTTCTGCTCGACGAGCCGATGGCCGGCATGAACCTCGAGGAGAAGGAGGACATGTCGCGCTTCATCATCGATGTGAACGATCATTTCGGCACCACCATCGCGCTGATCGAGCACGACATGGGCGTGGTGATGGACCTCAGCGACCGCGTCGTGGTGCTCGACCACGGCGTCAAGATCGCCGACGGCACGCCGGACGAGGTGAAGAGCAACCAGGACGTCATCGACGCGTATTTGGGAGTGGCGCATTGATGGTTGAGTTGCCAACTGTCGCAGCGGGTGAGAACGGCGTAGGGTGGGCCAAGGCGCGTCAGCGCCGGGCCCACCAATTCTTGCTCCGGCGCAAGGAGGTGGGCACGCCGCTTCGCGGCTTTGCCCACCCTACGCCTTCGATCACCTCGGCAGCCTGACATGGTCGCGTTCGGCCAATTCCTCGAAGTGTTCATCAGCGGGCTTCTCGCCGGCGTGCTCTATTCGCTGGTCGCGCTGGGTTTCGTTCTGATCTTCAAGGCCTCCGGCGTGTTCAACTTTGCCCAGGGCGCGATGGTGCTGCTCGCGGGCTTGGCCCTGGTCCGCTCGCTCGATCTGCTCGCCGCCAAGGGCTTCCCGATGTGGGCGGCGGTCGCCGTGGGCTTCCTGTTCGCGGCCGTCATCATGGCGATCACCGCATGGCTCGTGGAGCGCTTCGTGCTCGGGCCGCTGGTCAACCAGGACGGCCTGACGCTGTTCATGTCCACCATCGGCGTGACCTTCATCATCGAAGGCGCGTCGCAGATGATCTTCGGCGCTGACGTCTATCCGCTGCGGCTGTTTCCGACCGACGCCTGGTTCGTCGCCGAAAGCGCGTTCCCGGGCGGCATCCTGGTCAACAAGCTCGACGTCTGGGGCGGCCTGATCGCGGCCGTGCTGGTCGCGGGGCTGGCGCTGTTCTTCCAGAAGACCAAGACCGGCCGCGCGCTGCGCGCTGTCGCCGACGACCATGCCGCCGCGCAGTCGGTCGGCATTCCGCTCAACTGGATCTGGTTCGTGGTGTGGCTGGTCGCGGGCCTCGTCGCGCTGGTGGCGGCGACGGTGTGGGGCACCAAGCTCGGCGTGCAGTTCTCGATCACGTTCCTCGCGCTGAAGGCGCTGCCGGTTCTCATCATCGGCGGCTTCACCTCGGTGCCCGGCGCGATCGTCGGCGGGCTGATCGTCGGGGCCGGCGAGAAGCTCGCCGAAGCCTATCTCGGGCCGCATATCGGCGGCGGCATCGAATACTGGTTCGGCTACGTGCTGGCCCTCGTCGTGCTGCTGATGCGGCCGCAGGGGCTGTTCGGCGAACGCATCATCGAGCGCATCTAAAATGCTTTACCGCGAGACCGGGCAATTCAAGACCAGCTACGCCGCCGACATGGCGATCTTCCCGATTCGTCAGGATCGGATCGCGCTGTGGGTTCTGCTCGCGGTCGCCTTCATCGGCGTGCCGGTGCTCGACGTTTATCAAATCTGGCCGCTGCGCGGCGAGTATCTCATCCGCGCGATCCTCATTCCGTTCCTGATCCTCGCGCTCGCCGCCGTCGGCCTCAACATCCTGACCGGTTACTGCGGCCAGCTTTCGCTCGGCTCGGGCGCGTTCATGGCGATCGGCGCCTACAGCGCCTACAAGTTCGGCACCGGCGTGCACATCCCGATGGAGATTTTCACCATCAACATTCCGCCGCTGCCGGTGCTTCCTTCGATCCTGCTGGGTGGCCTGATGGCGGCGATCGTCGGCATCCTGTTCGGCATCCCGAGCCTTCGCATCAAGGGGCTCTATCTCGCGGTCGCCACGCTCGCCGCGCAGTTCTTCTTCGACTGGCTGTTCATCCGCGTGAAGTGGTTCACCAACTACACCTCGTCGGGCTCGGTGACCGCGCCGGAGCTGAACTTCTTCGGCTTCCACGCCGACAAGCCGATCGAGAAGTATCTGGTGTGTCTTGTGTTCGTGACCGTGTTCGCGCTGATGGCGAAGAACCTCGCGCGCGGCAACATCGGCCGGCAGTGGATGGCGATCCGCGACATGGACATCGCCGCCGAGCTGATGGGCATCCGGCCGCTCTACGCCAAGCTTTCCGCCTTCGCCATTTCCTCGTTCATGATCGGCGTCGCCGGCGCGCTCTGGGCCTTCATCTATCTCGGCTCGTGGGAGCCGCTCGCCTTCAACATCGACCGCTCGTTCCAGCTCCTGTTCATGGTCATCATCGGTGGCTTGGGCTCGATCCTCGGCTCGTTCCTCGGCGCGGCGTTCATCCTGGTCCTTCCGATCCTGCTCGATCAGGTGCCGCATGCGATGGGAATTCCGATCTCGGTCGAGACCGTCTCGCTCCTGGTCTTCATTGTCACAGGGTCGTTGATCTGCTGGCTTTTGATCGTCGAACCCCATGGTTTTGCTAGACTTTGGTCGACAGCCAAGGAGAAGCTCAGACTCTGGCCTTACCCTTATTGAGAGCATAGGATTCACGGCAACTCGCAACTGAAGGTGACGGCGCGGGGAATGGAGCGGCGCGCCACGTCGCTGCAAATCAAAGAACGCTTCAGTGCGCCGGCTTAAAGCGCCGGCCTGACAGGAGGGAAGCATGATGAAGGTCACACTGGCGCTCACCGCCGCGGCGGTGGGCGTGGCGGCGATGGGCACGCCCGCGCTGGCGCAGGGCGAGCAGTTCATGCCGTCGCTGGTCTATCGCACCGGCCCCTATGCGCCGAACGGCATTCCGTTCGCCAACGGCGTCGCGGACTACTGGACGCTGCTCAACGAGCGTGACGGCGGCATCAACGGCGTCAAGCTGCAGGCCGAGGAATGCGAGACCGGCTATGCCACCGACAAGGGCGTCGAATGCTACGAGCGCCTGAAGGGTAAAGGCCCGACCGGCGCGGCCTATTTCTCCCCGCTCTCGACCGGCATCACCTTCGCGCTCACCGAGAAGGTGCCGGGCGACAAGATCCCGCTCTTGACCATGGGCTACGGCCGCTCGGAGAGCCGCAACGGTGCGGTGTTCCCCTGGAACTTCCCGGCAATCGGCAGCTACTGGACCGCGGCCGACGTCGCCATCCAGCACATCGCCAAGGAGCTTGGCGGCCTCGACAAGCTCAAGGGCAAGAAGATCAGCCTCGTCTATCACGACAGCCCGTACGGCAAGGAGCCGATCCCGGCGCTCGAGGAGCGCGCCAAGAAAGACGGCTTCACCTTCAAGGCGATCCCGGTCACCCATCCGGGCGTCGAGCAGAAGTCGCAGTGGCTGGCGATCCGCCAGGATCGTCCGGACTACGTGCTGCTGTGGGGCTGGGGCGTGATGAATTCCACCGCGGTCAAGGAAGCGGCCGCCGTCGCCTATCCGCGCGACAAGATCATCGGCGTGTGGTGGTCGGGCGCCGAGCAGGACGTCACGCCCGCGGGCGACCAGTCCGTCGGCTATAAGGCGCTGATGCTGCAGCATGGCGCGGGCAAGTTCGCGGTGCATGCCGAGATCGAGAAGCACGTGGCTGCCAAGGGCAAGTCGGTGGCGAAGGAGGACTTCGCCCAGGTGCTCTACAACCGCGGCCTGGTGAACTCGATGCTCGGCACCGAGGCGATCCGCACGGCGATGAAGAGGTTCGGCAACAAGCCGATGACCGGCGAGCAGGTGCGCTGGGGCTTCGAGAACCTCGACCTCACCGCCGCCCGCATCAAGGAGCTGGGCTTCGAGGGCATGCTGACCCCGCTCAAGCTGTCCTGCGCGGACCACCAGGGCAGACGTGGCTCGCGTCCAGCAGTGGGACGGCAAGGCCTGGAAGGTGATCTCCGACTACTACAAGGCGGATCGCACGATCCTCGACCCGATGGTCAAGGACCAGTCGGCGAAATACGCCGCCGACAAGAAGATCACGCCGCGCGACTGCTCGAAAGAGAGCTGAGCGCGGAATATGACAGGGCCTCGGGTCCCGGGCGCGGCGCAGCATGAGCGTTGGCGAATGGTGCGCCGCAAACCCGGGACCGCGGTGTCCTGGATGTAAACCGGGACCCCGCATCTGCGGTGCACCGCTTCACTTCGTTTCGCGCTGCACCGCGTGCGGGGAACGCGGTCCCCGCATCGGACCAAGCTGATGTCACTGCCTGCGGCTTCTGCAAGCAACACCTCCGAGCCGGCCTTCCTCTCGGTGAACAACATCGAGGTGGTCTACAGCCACGTCATCCTGGTGCTGAAAGGCGTGTCGCTCAGCGTTCCCAAGGGCGGCATCGTCGCCCTGCTCGGCGCCAACGGTGCGGGCAAGACCACGACGCTGAAGGCGATCTCCAATCTGCTGCACGCCGAGCGCGGCGAGGTGACCAAGGGCTCGATCCAGTTCGACGGCGAGGAGGTGCATTCGCGCTCGCCGAACGAGCTGGTGCAGCGCGGCTGTATCCAGGTGATGGAAGGCCGGCGCTGCTTCGCCCACCTCACGGTCGAGGAGAATCTTTTGACCGGCGCCTTCACCCGGCGCGACGGCAAGGCCGCGGTCGCAGCCGACCTCGAGATGGTCTACGGCTATTTCCCGCGTCTGAAGGAGCGCCGCGAGTCCACCGCGGGCTACACCTCCGGCGGCGAGCAGCAGATGTGCGCGCTCGGCCGCGCGCTGATGTCGCGGCCGAAGATGATCCTGCTCGATGAGCCGTCGATGGGGCTCGCGCCGCAGATCGTCGAGGAGATTTTCGAGATCGTCAAAAGCCTCAACGAGAAGGAGGGCGTGTTCTTCCTGCTCGCCGAGCAGAACACCAACATGGCGCTGAAATACGCCCGCTACGGCTACATCCTCGAGAACGGCCGCGTGGTGATGGACGGCGACGCCAAGGCGCTGCGCGAGAACGAGGACGTCAAGGAGTTCTACCTCGGCGTCGCCGAAGGCAAGCGCAAATCGTTCCGCGACGTGAAGCACTACAAGCGGCGGAAACGCTGGCTGGCGTAGGCAAATGAGGCAGGCCGCGGCGGCTCTGATCATACTTGGCGCGCTTGTGATCTTGGTTCCAGCCGCTGTGGCCTTGATAGAGTATCTTCACTATCTGTCGATCGGGTCGCCGCCCGGCGATGCTGGCGTTCCGGTCGCGGTCTGGATGCTTGTTACTATGGTGTGTCTCGTGCCGGGATTGGCCATCCTTTGTGCAGGGATTTTCTGGTATCTCGCCGTCAGGAGCCCTGATCGAAACCGCCTTGGTGCGACGAACACCCAGCAGCCGTCGGTAGACTGAAATGCCTTTCATCCTAACGGTTGGCGCGATTCTCCTCATTGCGCTGGTGTTCGGTCCGCAATGGTGGATCAAGCACGTGCTGGCGAAGCACGGCGCAGACCGCCCAGATCTGCCGGGCACCGGCGGCGAGTTCGCGCGGCATCTGCTCGACGAGGCCAAGCTCCGCGACGTCGAGGTCGAGCTGACCGGCGACGGCGACCACTACGATCCGGAAACGCGTACGGTGCGGCTCATGCCGGACCATCACGATGCCCGTTCGGTCGCGGCCGTTGCGGTTGCCGCTCACGAGGTGTCGCACGCGATCCAGCACGCGCGCGGCGAGCCGGGTTTCCGACGGCGCGTCGAGTTGGTGCGGCAACTGGTCTGGGTCGAGCGGCTGGCGATGGGCGTTCTGCTCCTTGCGCCGGTGTTGTTCATCTTTGCGAAGTCCCCCGCGCTCCTGCTGTTGCAGGCTGCGGCCGGCCTTGCGCTCCTCGGCATTCGCGTCGTCGTGCATCTGGCCACGCTGCCGGTCGAGCTCGACGCGAGCTTTGCCAAGGCGCTTCCGGTGCTGGAGGGCAGAGGATATCTTTCCGGCGACGATCTGCCCGCGGCGCGGAGCGTTCTGCGTGCCGCCGCGCTGACTTACGTCGCCGCGGCGCTCGCCACGTTGCTCAATGTCGCGCGCTGGTTCCGGATTTTGAGGTTCTGACGGATCCGCCCATGGCCGACCACTACGACGCGCTGGAAACCCGCGATGCCGCCGTGCGCGAGCGCGAGAATGTTGCGCGGGTGCTGGAGATCGTCACCCGTGCGATGACCGCGGCCGGCTGGGCGCGGCATTTGTCCGGCATCGATCCCAAAGCGATCGCCTCGCGCGCGGCGCTGGCGAAGCTGCCGCTGCTGCGCAAATCCGAATTGCTGGCGCGCCAGAAGGAAGCGCCGCCGTTCGGCGGCTTCAACGCAACGCCTGCCGGCAAGGCCAAGCGGCTGATGATGTCGCCCGGCCCGATTTTCGAGCCGGAGGGCTTTGATGCCGACTGGTGGGGCTGCGCGCGCGCCTGTTTCGCCGCGGGATTCCGCCCGGGCGACATCGTGCACAACGCCTTTGCCTATCACCTGACGCCCGGCGGATTCATTCTCGAGTCGGGCGCGCATGCGCTCGGCTGCGCGGTCATCCCGGCCGGGCCCGGCAGCACCGAGCAGCAACTCGAGGCGATCGCGCATCTGCAGCCCGCGGGCTACATGGGCACGCCGGACTTTCTGAAAATTCTGCTCGATACCGCGGCGAAGACCGGCAAGGACGTCTCGTCCATCAGGCGCGGGCTCGTTTCCGGCGCGGCGCTGCCGGCCTCGCTGCGGCAGGAGCTGTCGTCGCGCGGCGTCAACGTGCTGCAATGCTACGCCACCGCCGAGCTCGGCATCGCCGCCTACGAGAGCGAGGCCAAGGAGGGCATGATCGTCAACGAGAACCTGATCCTCGAGATCGTCCGGCCCGGCACCGGCGATCCGGTGCCCGACGGCGAGGTCGGCGAGGTCGTCGTCACCACCTTCAATCCCGACTATCCGATGATCCGGCTCGCCACCGGCGACCTCTCCGCGGTGCTGCCCGGCGTCTCGCCCTGCGGCCGCACCAACATGCGGATCAAGGGCTGGATGGGGCGCGCCGACCAGACCGCGAAGGTCAAAGGGATGTTCGTCCGGCCTGAGCTGGTGGTCGAGGTCGGCAAGCGGCATCCGGAGCTCGGCCGCGTGCGGCTCGTCGTCACCCGCGCGAACGAGCAGGATGCGATGACCTTGATGGCGGAGTGCGCCGCGGCCGATGCGAGCCTGACTGACGCCGTCGCCGCCACATTGCAATCGGTGACCAAGCTCAAGGGCGAGGTCAAGCTTGTTGCGCCAGGCTCGTTGCCCAACGACGGCAAGGTGATCGCCGACGAGCGGCCGGTCGGCTGATCGTCGTCTTGCTTTCACCGTCATTGGCTTTAAGTGTTGGTTGCTTCGGTGTGACCATCCAATCCGTGAAGGTGAAAATTCGATGCGCATTTCGTTGGTGATTGCAGCCCTGGCGGTTGCCGCGCCGCTTGCTCTGTCCGCCGGTCCCGCCGAGGCGCAACCCTTCCAGGGCCAGACCTGGTGGGGCGGCCGGCCGAATACGCCGAAGGGAGCCTGGTGCCTGAACGCCAACACCGGCGCGGATCGGGTCGAAGAGGATTGCTCGTTCAACTCGCTCGCCGCCTGCCAGTTCGCGCGGGGCAATCCGAACAACGGCTTTTGCACCCAGACCTCGGCCTATGCGCCTCCGCGGCCCGCCCCGCCGCGCCGGACGAAGCGCAAGGCTCAGTACTAGACGCCGTTCCGCGCGGCGCGGCTATGCGCCGGGGCAAGGCCATCTTGATCTAGGAGCGCGCGTCGATCCGTTGCATAACTGCCGCATGACCGATGCGCTCAGGCCTCGCGACGCCAAGGACGTGCAGGACACCGTCCAATGGGCGCTGTCCGATGGCAAGACGCTCGAGGTCGTGGGCCGCGGCTCGAAGCGTGCGATCGGCCGCCCGAGCCAGTCCGACCTGACGCTCGATCTCGCAGGCCTCTCCGGCGTCACCCTCTACGAGCCGGAAGAGTTGGTGCTGTCGGCCAGGGCCGGCACGCCGATCGCCGAGATCGAGGCGCTGGTCGCCGAGAAGAACCAGCAGCTCGAGTTCGAGCCGATGGACTATGGCCGGCTGCTCGGCGGCGCGCCGGGTGCGGGCTCGCTCGGCGGCGTGCTGGCCGCCAATCTGTCCGGCCCGCGCCGCATCAAGTCGGGCGCGGCGCGCGATCATTTCCTCGGCGTGTCGGCGATCTCGGGCCGCGGCGAAGCGTTCAAGTCCGGCGGCCGCGTGGTGAAGAACGTCACCGGCTACGATCTCTGCAAGGTGCTGGCCGGCTCGTTCGGCACGCTCGCGGCGATGACCGACGTCACCATCAAGACGCTGCCGAGGCCCGAGACCGAGGAAAGCGTCGTGGTCGCGGGCCTCGACGGCGCCCGCGCCGCCGAGGCGATGGCGGCGGCGATGGCGTCGTCCTGCGACGTGTCGGCGGCGGCGCATCTGCCGCGCGCGCTGGTGATGGACTTCGACGGCGTGCACGTGGTGGAGGCGGCGACCGTGTTCCGGCTCGAAGGCGTCGCGCCCTCGGTGCGCCACCGCAAGGCGTCGCTCTCCGCGCTCCTGAAGCCTTTCGGCATCATCGATCATTCCGGCGAAGGTCATTCGCGCGCATTGTGGAGGAGCGTGCGCGACGTGAAGCCGTTCTGGGCCAGCACGCCCATGGGCGACTGGCCGCTGTGGCGCGTCTCGACCGCGCCCAGCCGCGGTCACGAATTCGCTGGTCTGCTGCCGGCCGGCGCGCAGTGGTTCGCCGACTGGGCGGGCGGTCTCATTTGGGCGGCGCTGCCGCCGTCGGACGACGCGGGCGCGGCCGCGATCCGTGGCGCTTGCGCAAAAGTCGGCGGCCACGCCACGCTGATCCGCGCCCCCGCCGCCGTCCGCGCCGCGGTAGACGTGTTCGAGCCGCAGTCCGGCGCGCTCGCGGGCGTGAGCAAGCGCGTGAAGGAGAGCTTCGATCCCAAGGGCGTGCTCAACCCGGGCCGCATGTGGGCGGGTGTGTGATGCAAACCTCGTTTTCCCTCGCCCAGCTCGCCGATCCGAACATCGCGGAGGCCGACAAGATCCTGCGCGCCTGCGTGCATTGCGGCTTCTGCACCGCGACCTGCCCGACCTATGTGCTGCTCGGCGACGAGCGCGATTCGCCACGCGGCCGCATCTACCTCATCAAGGAGATGCTGGAGCACGGCCGCCCGGCGACCAAGGACGTGGTCACCCATATCGACCGCTGCCTGTCGTGCCTCGCCTGCATGACCACGTGCCCGTCGGGCGTGCACTACATGCATCTCGTCGATCACGCCCGCGCGCACATCGAGGAAACCTATCGCCGTCCGCTGCTCGACCGGCTGATGCGCGAGTTTCTCGTCCGGGTGATGCCTTATCCGCGGCGGCTGCGGCTCGCCATGCTGGCCTCCGCGATCGCGCGGCCGCTCGCGCCGCTGTTGTCGCTGATCGGCTTGAAGCCGCTCGCCGCGGCGCTGCGGCTTGCACCGCGTGGCGCGCCGGCCGCCATGACCGGGACAGGAACCCATCCAGCCGCAGGCACGCGCCGCGGCCGTGTCGCCGTCCTTCCCGGCTGTGCCAACGAGGCGCTGATGCCCTCGATCACGCAGTCCACGATCCGCGTGCTCAACCGGAACGGCATCGAGGCGGTGTTGCCGCCGGATGTCGGCTGCTGCGGCTCGCTCGAGCATCACGCCGGCCGCGAGGCGGGCGCGTTTGCCAAGGCGCGCGCCAACATCGACGCCTGGACCCGCGAGATCGAAGAGCAGGGGCTCGACGCCATCCTCGTCACGCTGTCCGGCTGCGGCACCACGGTGAAGGACTACGGCTTCATGCTCCGCAACGACCCGGCTTATGCGGCAAAGGCGGCGAAGGTCTCGTCGCTCGCCAAGGACGTATCGCAATATCTCGCCAGGCTCGGTGTGACGTCCGCCGCTGCCAAGCCGTTGACGGTTGCCTATCACTCGGCCTGCTCGCTTCAGCACGGTCAGGGGGTGCACCGGGAACCGAAAGAGCTGCTCGCGGCTTGTGGGTTCACCGTGAAGGAGGTGCCGGAGGCGCATCTGTGCTGCGGCTCGGCCGGCACCTACAACATTCTTCAGCCGGAGATCGCCGGACGCCTGCGCGACCGCAAGGTCGCCAACATCGAGAAGACCAGGCCCGACGTGATCGCTGCCGGCAACATCGGTTGCATCGCCCAGATCGCCTCGGGCACGGCGATCCCGGTGGTGCATCCGGTCGAGCTGGTCGACTGGGCGACCGGCGGGCCGGTGCCGGAGCGAATACAAAAGCGCGCGTAAGCGCGCGTCTGACAGAAGAAGAGCGCGTGTAACCGCGCGGGAGCAGAGGGAGAGCGACATGGCCAAGCAGCGGAAGGCAAAGCGGAAGGCGAAGAAAAAGGCGGTGAAGGCGAAGCGGCGCGCGACACCCGCTCGCAGGAAGAAGGTCAAGGCCAAAGTCAAGTCCAAGGTCACGTCCAAGCGCGCCGCGGCGAGAAAGCCCGCGCGCAAGGCGAAGACGGCCAAGGCACCGAAGCGTCGTGCAGCGAAGAGCGCGTTGCCGCCGCGGGCGGCGAGCACAGCGCCGCGCCCGATGGCGACCGGACCGGCCGTGACACCGCTCGAGCCGCGGCCGTCGCCGTTCCCGTCCTCGGTGCCGGGCGACATGCCGACGCCGTCGCCGGACGCGAAGAACGGCAACTGACGCAGCGGGTCCTTGCCGGGCGCGAGCCGTAAGCGCGTTCACGCGCGTCTTCGACGCGCTATGGCTCGCGCCTATCGGCGCGCCCCGGAATGACAGCGGTGTGTGACGCGGGTCCGCCCTACTCCGCCGCGACGTTGTGCGCGGCGCGCTGGACGTCGAGATTGACCAGCGCCAGCGGTGTCGCGGTCTGCTCGAGCATGCCCCAGCCTTTCAGCCACTCGTAGGTGCGCTGCATCTCTTCGGCCGGGATCGGCGCGGGATCGCACACCACGATGCGGCCGGCGCGGAGGTCCGCGGGCGTCAGCGCCGCGATCTCCGGATCCTTGCGGTGGTAGTCGATGAAGTAGTGCAGATACGCGGCCTTGTCGGCGTTGATCCGCTTCACCGCCTCGCACACCGCGCGATTGAACCCGGCATAGGTCTCGCCGTCGACCCGGTCGGACGCGACCTCGGTGCCGTGATAGAACGCCGAGCAGATGACGCGGCAGCCTTGCTTTTCCGCGAGCGACACGTACGGCTCGGTCAGCGTCACCGCCTCGACATCGCCCTCTATCATCGCGTTGAACCGCTCGCGCGAGCCGTTCGAGGTGCGGCACAGCCGGATGTCCTCGCGCGGCATGAAACCTTCGAGCAGATGCAGCGCGAGATAATGCGTGCCGAAGTAGAACGGCACGCCGACGTTCTTCTTCGCCAACTGCTGCGCGGTGAACACCTCGGAATCCGGCCGCACCACGATCCCGGCATAGGTGACGATGCCGCGCCGTCCGACCTGGCGGCTGCCGACCTTGGTGTCCTGGACGCGGCAGTAGTTGCCCCACTCGCAGGCGTTGTAGAGATCGGCCTTGCCCTGCTCGAGCATCTTGCCGTGGCTTGCAAACGGATCGAGGCCCTTCGGGCTGTTCACGTCGACGCGGGTGCTCTTGTCGTCGCTCTCGCGCTCGACCCACTCGATTGTCAGGCCTTCCTTTGCGAACAGGCCTTCCTTGTCGGCGACCAGTTCCGGCAATCCCTGGAACGGCGCAGTGGTTTCGAGGACGAGCTTTTTCATGGGCCTGAATCTCCGTCGATCCGACGCACGAAGACTAGCACAGACGCGAGGGCGCGGCGGCCTGTCATCCCTTCGCATTTCGCAGGGCAGGTGGGCCAATTGCATCAAGCCGAAGGCCGCAATAAGGTGGCAATCGAATACCAAGAATCAGGCACAAACGTCTGAGCCTTCTACACTTTCAACGATCATAAGGAGCGAACCGAAATGGCATATAACATCCTGATCCTGGGCGCGGCTTACGGCTCGCTGCTCGCCTCCAAGATGCTGTTCGGCGGCCACAAGATCCATCACGTCTGCCTGCCGGCCGAAGCCGACCTGATCAACGCCGAGGGCTTCAGGGTCCGTATGCCCGTGAAGGGCCGCAAGGACCCGGTGCTGCTCGATTCGACCAAGCTTCCCGGCAAGGTGACGGCTTCGGGCGCGCAGGGCGTCAACCCGAAGGACTATGACCTCATCTGCCTCGCCATGCAGGAGCCGCAGTACCGCTCGCCCGGCGTGCGCGAACTGCTCGATGCGGTGGCGAAGTCGAAGGTGCCGTGCATGTCGATCATGAACATGCCGCCGCTGCCTTACGTGAAGCGCATCCCCGGCCTCGACTACGCCGCGCTGGAGCCCGCCTACACCGACGCACGCGTGTGGGACAGCTTCGATCCTCGTTTCCTGACGCTGTGCAGCCCCGATCCGCAGGCGATCCGCCCGCCGGACGAGAAGGTCAACGTGCTGATGGTCACGCTGCCGACCAACTTCAAGGCGGCGAAGTTCGACGACGAGAAGGGCACCGCGATCCTGCGCCAGCTCGAGAAGGAGATCGATGCGGTGCGATTCGACGTCGGCGGCGGCGAGAAGATCGAGCTGCCGGTGAAGCTGCGCGTCTACGACTCGATCTTCGTGCCGCTCGCCAAGTGGTCGATGCTGCTTGCCGGCAACTACCGCTGCGTCACCGAGGACGGCATGCGCACCGCGCAGGAGGCCGTGCATTCCGACCCGGCGACCTCGAAGTCGGTCTACGACTTCGTGTTCGATCTTTGCGTCAAGCTCGGTGCGAACCCGAATGACCTCGTGCCGTACGAGAAGTACGCCGCGGCGGCGCAATCGCTGGTACGCCCGGCCTCGGCCGCGCGCGCGTTGCAGAACGGCGCGCCGAACATCGAGCGCGCCGACAAGCTGGTGCAGCTCATCGCCCGGCAGAAGGGCCTGAGCCATCCGGCGATCGACGCACAGGTCGCGCTGGTCGACCGCCGCATCGAGGCAAACCGCAAGAAGGCCGCGGCGGCCTAAGCCGCGGGGTTGTTGAAATTCGAAGGGTGGGCCAAGGCGCCGCCAGCGCGTAAACGCGCTGGCGGCGCGGACTGTTGGCGGCTTTGCCCACTCTACATTCCCTTCGCAGGGAGCTGCCGTGGCGCAGGACTCCGCCGACAGCACCGAAAACCGCTGGACGACACTTCTCATCATCACCGGCTTCGTCGCGGTCGCCGTGGCGCAGGTCACCAACATGATCGTCGCGCGCGGCAATGCCGGCGCAATCCCGCCGTTCTCGCTCGCCTGCATCCGCTGGTCGATCATTGCGCTCGGCCTTGCGCCGTTCGTGCTCGGCGAGCTCAAAGCGCACCGGCGCGAGATACGCGCGGGCGCATGGCTCGTCGTGCTGGCGGGCTTCTGCGGCATGTTCCTCTGCGGCGGTCCGGTCTACATCGCCGGCGTCTCCACCACCGCGATCAACATGGCGCTGATCATGGCGCTGTCGCCGCTCGTCGTCCTGGTGGTGTCGTGGCTCGCCGGACTGGACAAGATCGGGCGCTTCCAGTTGCTCGGCCTGGTTCTCGCGCTCGCCGGCGCGCTCACCATCGTGCTGCGCGGCGGCTCGGCGGACCTGATGTCGGCCGAAACCCTGGTCGGCGATCTCTTGATGGTGATGGCGATGCTCGCCTGGTCCGGCTACACGCTGCTGCAGTCCAAAGCCGCGCCGCAGGTTTCGTTCCTCGGCCGCGTCTGCATGTTTGCCGCCGTCGGCGCGCTGCTTTCGCTGCCATTTGCCCTCAATGAGATGTGGGCAGCGCCGCAGCGCGTGTTCAACGCGCACGCGCTCGGCGTCTATCTGTTCGCAGGCACCGTGCCCGGCATCTTCGCCTTCGCCGGATTTGCCTATCTCGGCTCCCGCTTCGGCACGGTGCGAAGCTCGCTGGTGGTCTATATCGGGCCGATTGCGAGCGCGCTGCTCTCCCTGGTTCTGCTGGGGGAGGGACCGGATGCCGTTCAACTCGCCGGCGGCTCGCTCATTCTCGCCGGCATCTGGTCAAGCCTGCGAAAATAGGACCTTCGCCGTGTGTTCTGTGCGGCGCAAAGGCAACTGGCAACGGCCTGTGGAAATGTCGACGGGATTGCAGCCGTGTGACATTTCGAGACGGCCTGCAAACCCGGCAAAACTGTGGCCTTGCAGACACGGTCGGAGATTGTCGCGGGATTCAGGCCGCGATTGCCCAATTAGTCAGCAACTGCCACGCGTTTCGCCTTGTCGCTCGCGCCGCCCGCGTGTTGGATTTTCGCCATAATAATCCAAGTGGTGCGGGGGCTAGCGGTTGATCGTTGCTGTCGCGTTCTCGTCGTCATCGAGATCGTCCGTCAACGTCAGCCTCCCTCCCAAGCCGCTCACGACGGGAAGGGGCTGACACGATGAAGAAGTTTGCGCTTGCGGCGGTTGCCGCACTTGCTGTTGCGGCAGCGCCGGCGTTCGCCGCCGACATGCCGGTGAAGGGTGTGAGGGCCATCGCGCCGCCGCCGCCGCCCGCCTGGGACATCGCCTTCGGGTCGGCGATTGCCAGCGACTACGTCTGGCGCGGTATCACCCAGTCGAACCACAAGCCGGCGGTCGCGGCCTACTTCGAGCCGCGCTACAACATCAACAAGGACCTGCAGCTCTACGCCGGCATCGGCGGCGCGAGCATCGACTTCCCGAACCGCGCCGCGGCGGAAATCGACTTCTACGGCGGTATCCGTCCGACCTGGGGCAGGTTCGCGTTCGACTTCGGCGTTTGGTACTACTGGTACCCGGGCGGCCAGTGCTTCAATGCGGCGGTTCCAGGCTGTCTGCCGAACCTTCCGAATCCCCCGACGCTCAACGGCAACGTCGCCAAGGGTGACTGGAGCTTCTGGGAGATTTACGCCAAGCTGAACTACACGGTTACAGACAACTTTGGCCTTGGCGCGTTCGTCTACTACTCCCCGAACGTGCTGAACACGGGCGCGGATGGCGTCTTCTTCGGCGGCAATGCCAAGTACACCTTTGTTGCGATGGCCAACGGTGTGACACCCTACATTTCTGCTGAAGTCGGACACTGGGCGCTCGGCACCAGCGACTCGTTCTACGGCGTTCCGGCTTTCCCCAATGGCATCGCGTACAAGGACTACACGACTTGGAGCGTTGGCATCGGCTGGAGCTGGAAGGTGTTCACGCTTGACCTGCGCTACACCGACACCGACCTGAACAAGGGCGACTGCAACGCCTTTACCAGCGATCAAACCGCCTCGGGCACGACGAACGTGACGCCCATCAACCCGTCAGGCTTGGGTTCGAACTGGTGCGGTGCGCGCTTCGTGGCTCGTCTGTCGGCCGATCTCACGGTCAACACCAACCTGAAGTAAGGCGGCGGAAATCGTTTCCTTCACGGGCGGCGGCCGCAAGGTCACCGCCCGTAGCTTTGTGTAAGCCTGGAGCGCGGTCCGTCTGTTGCATGGGCTTCGCCATGATCGATCGCAACAAGCTCTGGGCGGTGCTCGCCGGTTCCATCGGCGGCGCGCTCGCCATCGCCGCAACGGAGATGTATTCGGCGACCGCCCAGTTTCCGCTGGTGGCGATCCCGTTTGCGACCTCCATCGTGCTCGTCATGGGCTCGCCGCAGGCCGAACCCGCGCAGCCGCGCGCGCTGGTCGGCGGCCATCTGGTCGCGACCGCCGTGGGCCTGCTCGCCGTCAAATTGCTCGGCCCCGGCGTCTGGGTCGCGGCCGTGGCGGTTGGGCTCGCCATGATCGCCATGCACTTGACCGGCACGTTTCACCCGCCGGCCGGCATCGATCCGCTGGTGGTCGTGATCAACGGCATGCCGTTGAGCTTCCTGCTGGTGCCGGCCGCCGTCGGCGCGCTGCTGCTCGCGGCGTTCGCCTTCGCCTGGCACAACCTCGTCGCCCGCGGCGTGAAACGCGGCGACGCCAGCTTGGCTTGGCCGGTGCGCTGGTGGTGATCGCTACTCGGCCGGAGCGCGAACAGTCGCTTCCCGTAGGCGGTGCCGCCCGCCTTCCGGCTCCAGACTGAGCCTGCGCCGGTGGAACGCCTCCAGCGTCGAGCGATGGCCGATCGAGATGATCGCCGCGCCCGGCAGCCGCTCCTGGAGCAGCCGGTAGAGCTTCGCCTCTGACGGCTCATCCAGCGACGCCGTCGCCTCGTCGAGAAACAGGAAGTCCGGCTCTTGCAGGATGGCGCGCGCAATGCCGAGCCGCTGCTGCTCGCCCAGCGACAGCATCCGGTTCCAGTGCGCCTCCTCGTCGAGGCGTTGGGTCAAGGCCGGAAGCCCGACGGCTTCAAGCGTGGCCGCGACCTGCTCGCGGCTGAACGCGCCGGTCTCGGCCGGATAGGCCACCGCCGCAATCAACGTGCCGACCGGGAAATACGGCCGCTGCGGCAGCATCATCACCCGCGCGTCGCCCGGCACGGTCACCGAACCCGAGCCGAACGGCCAGATGCCGGCGATGGCACGAAACAGCGTCGATTTGCCGGATCCCGACGGGCCGGTCACCAGCACGCGATCGCCCTGCGCCAGCTTGAGCTGCTCGGCCGCAACCAGCGGCTTGCCCGCCGGAAGCTTCACCTCGACCTTTTCGAGCTCGATGGCCTGCCTGCTGCCCGCGGGCTTCACCTCGACCACCGGCGGGCTGATCGCGGCGAGCCGCCCCGCTTCGACCGCGCGCTGGAAGCCTGAGAGCCGGTCGATCACCGCGCGCCATTCCGCGAGCTGGCGATAGATGGAGGAGCTGACGAAGAACGACAGCGCGCCCTGAACCTGGTTGAAGGCCGATGCCGTCTGCATCAGTCCGCCGAGTTGGATGGTGCCGGCGAAATAGGCCGGGCTCACCACGGCATAAGGAAACACCGTCGAGATCTGCGAGAAGCTCGCGGTGAAGAACGTCAGCTGCTTGGTCCGGCTCATGATCAGCATCCAGTTGCCGATCACCCGCCCGAACCGCTCCAGCAGCCGCTGCCGCTCCGCCGTTTCGCCCTCGAGCAGCGCGATCTGTTCGGCGTTTTCCCGGACGCGAATCAGGTTGTAGCGGAAGTCCGCCTCGTAACGCTGCTGCATGAAGTTGAGCCCGACCAGCGCGTGGCCGATCCACTGCGTGATCGCCGTGCCGAGGATCGAGTAGATCAGCGCTGCCCAGACCAGATAGCCGGGGATCGACCAGTTGATGCCGAACAGCGTGAACGGCGCGCTGGCCGAAAGCACCCAGAGAATGGCGATGAAGGAGGCGAGCGTCACCAGCGAATTGAGGAGACCGAGCCCGAGAAAGAGGCCCTTCTCGATGAACTGGTTGATGTCCTCGGCGATGCGCTGGTCGGGGTTGTCGGCCGCGTCGCCGAGCAATTGCATCCGATAGTGATTGGCATGGGCGAGCCATTCGCCGAGATACTGCTCCGTCATCCAGCGGCGCCAGCGGATCAGCAGCCACTGGTTCAGGTAGAGCTGATAGACGGCGAGCACGATGAAGATCGCGGCCAGCAGGCAGAAGTACAAAAGCTCGCTGACGAAGACGTCCCAGTTCCTGTCCTGCAGCGCGTTGTAGAAGCGGTTGTTCCACTGGTTGAGCATCACGTTGATGGCGACGATCGACAGCTCGATCAGGATGATCGCGGCCAGCAGCACGCCGCCCATGCGCCGGTCCTCGGACCGGAAATACGGGGCACCCAGCCGCCAGATGGTGGCGAGCGTCGAACCAAGGCCTTTCACGGTGGATCTCCTGTCGGACGGGCGCGGCAATCGGGCGCAACAGACCCTAGACCCGCTACCAAAGTCGAACGAACGCGGTCGGCAATCCCACGCAAAATAGGCCGGATCGGGGCCTTTCGGGAGGTGCGGAGGCTTGTGAAACGGCACTAAGGCGGTAAAAGTATCGCCTAACTGGGGCGGAATAGGGTGGTTCCGCCGAAGGTTAATTATTGCAAGCAATGCCAAGCGGGCCGCGCATCGCGCCGGCCAGACCAAGGACCAGGGAGGGACTGAGAATGAGCACGAAAACAGACTCGAAAACCGCCAGCCGCCGCAAATTCCTGATGGCTGCGGGCGCGACCGCGGCGGCAACGGCCGTCTCCGCGCCGGCCGTCCAGGCCCAGTCGGGCCCGATCCACATGCGCTGGCAAAGCACGTGGCCGTCGAAGGACATCTTCCACGAATACGCGCTCGACTTCGGCAAGAAGGTCAACGACATGACCGGCGGCGACCTCAGGATCGAGGTGCTGCCGGCGGGCGCGGTGGTTCCGGCGTTCCAGCTCCTCGACGCGGTGTCGAAGGGCGTGCTCGACGGCGGCCACGGCGTGCTGGTCTATCACTACGGCAAGCAGAACGCGCTCGCGCTGTGGGGCTCCGGCCCGGGTTACGCGATGGACGCCAACATGCTGCTGTCCTGGCACAAGTACGGCGGCGGCAAGGAGCTGCTGAACGAGATCTTCACCTCGATCGGTGCCAACGTGGTGTCGTTCCCCTACGGCCCGATGCCGACCCAGCCGCTCGGCTGGTTCAAGCGTCCGGTCACCAAGGTGGACGACCTCAAGGGCCTGAAGTTCCGCACCGTCGGCATCTCGATTGACGTGTTCACCGGCCTTGGCGCCGCGGTCAACGCGCTGCCTGGCGGCGAGATCGTCGCGGCCATGGACCGCGGCCTGCTCGACGCGGCCGAGTTCAACAATGCCACGTCGGACCGCGTGCTGGGCTTCCCCGACGTCTCCAAGATCTGCATGCTGCAGAGCTATCATCAGAACGCCGAGCAGTTCGAGATTTCGTTCAACAAGACGAAGTTCGACGCGCTCCCGGCCAAGATGAAGGCGATCATCGAAAACGCCGTCGAGGCGGCGTCGCAGGACATGTCGTGGAAGGCGATCGACCGCTATTCCAAGGACTATGTCGAGATGCAGACCAAGGACAACGTCAAGTTCTACAAGACCCCCGACGCGGTCCTGAAGCGGCAGCTCGAGATCTATGACGAGGTCGCCAAGAAGTACGCGGCGGCCAACCCGCTGTTCAAGAAGATCGTCGAGTCGCAGCTCGCCTTCGCCAAGCGCGCGACGCAGTGGGAGAACGACACCGTCGTGAGCCGCAAGATGGCCTACGACCACTATTTCGGCCCGAATGCAAAGAAGCCGATCTGACGGCTGACTAAAACTGGCGAAGCACCATTCGGGCCGGGCGACCGAATGGTGCTTTGTCTTACTTGACTTCCATTTTCAGCGTTTTGGCCCATCGAATGAACGTCCAAAGCTTTCTGTATACGGTCGATGGCATCAGCACGTGGGTCGGCAAGGCCTTTGCCTGGCTGATCATCGTCTTGATGACGGTCGTCTGCGTCGAAGTTTTCAAGCGTTATATCCTGAACGCGCCGACGGCGTGGATCTTCGACGCCAACAACATGCTGTACGGCACGCTGTTCATGCTCTGCGGCGCGTATGCGCTGGCTCAGAACGCGCACGTCCGGGGTGATTTTCTCTACAGCTCGATGCGGCCGCGGATGCAGGCCAGCCTCGATCTCGTGCTCTATATCGTCTTCTTCATCCCCGGCATCGCCGCGTTGATCTACTCGGGCTACACCTTCGCGAAGGAGTCGTGGCTGATCAACGAGCATTCGAACGTGACCGCGAACGGCCCGCCGGTCTACCATTTCAAAGCGATGATCCCGCTGGCGGGCATCATGGTGATGCTTCAGGGGCTGGCCGAGATCGTCCGCTGCGTGGTTTGCCTGAAGACCGGCGAATGGCCGAGCCGTCTCAAGGATGTCAACGAAATCGACGTGGTCGAGGAGCAGCTGGCGCACAGCCAGTACGTCGACGAGGAGGCGCGCAAGCTCGCCATCGAGAGCGCCAAGGAGATCGACGAACTCGCGCGCCAGCGCGGCATGGGCGGAGAGCGCAACACATGAGCGATCCCGCACTCGGCCTCCTGATGCTCGGCCTGATCGTGGTCGTCATCATGCTGGGCTTCCCGACGGCCTTCACGCTGATGGGCCTCGGCATGTTCTTCGGGTTCATCGCCTTCTACGATCCGACGCAGCTCTTCACCGAAAACAAGGTCTTCGAGCTGATGGTCCAGCGCACCTACGGTGCGATGACCAACGACGTGCTGATCTCCATCCCGTTGTTCGTGCTGATGGGCTACGTGATGGAGCGCGGCGCCCTCGTCGACAAGATGTTCTATTCGATCCAGCTTGCGTTCCGCCGCGTGCCGGCCTCGCTTGCGGTCGCAACCCTGATCGTGTGCACGTTCTGGGGCATCGCCTCGGGCCTGGTCGGCGCGGTCGTGGTGCTGATGGGCGTCATTGCCTTCAACCCGATGCTCAAGGCGGGTTATGACGTCAAGCTTGCGGCGGGTGTCATCACCGCGGGCGGCACGCTTGGCATTCTTATCCCGCCGTCGGTGATGATCATCGTCTACGCGGCGGTTGCCGGACAGTCGGTCGTCAAATTGTACGCGGCCGCGATGTTCCCGGGCTTCTTCCTGGCGCTGCTGTATCTCGTCTACATCGTCGGCTGGGCGATGCTCAATCCGAAGATCGCGCCGCAACTGCCGCCGGAGCAGACGCGCGTTCCGGTGCCGGACTGGATCCGGAAATTCGAGGACGTCTATTCCAGGAACGCGCTGGTGGGATTCGGCAGGGCTTTGCTCTCGCCGGCGCGCGCCCAGCAGATCGAGACCGGCGAGGGCCGTGTCAGCTATTGGCTGCTGGTCCAGAACTTTGCCGCCTCGCTGGTGCCGTTCATTCTGGTGGCGGGCACACTCTGGCTGACCTGGTGGTACGTGGTGATCCATCAGCAGGTCGCCGCGGAAGCGCCGGTCGAGGGGCTTCAGCAACTCGGCTCCGCCGTGACCACGCCGACGGAGCCGGTCAGCAAGGGGCCGCCGACCGCCTTCTACGTCTGGTTCGGCATCATCGCGGTGCTCTGCGCGGCGATGATGGTCCGTTACTATACGCGGCTGGAGGCCGACCGGCTCGAGGTCATCAAGCTGCTCACCTCCTCGGTGATGCCGCTCGGCATCCTCACCGTTGTCGTTCTTGCGGTCATCCTGTTCGGGATCACGACCGCAACCGAGTCGGCCGCGGTCGGTGCCGCGGGCGCGTTCCTGCTCGCATTCCAGGCCCGGACGCTCGACTGGAAGCGCACCAAAGAGGCGGTGTTCCTGACCGCCAAGACCACCGCGATGGTGTGCTGGCTGTTCGTCGGCTCGGCGCTGTTCTCCGGCGTGTTTGCCATCCTCGGCGGCCAGGCTTTGGTCGAGCAGTGGGTGCTGTCGCTGAACCTGACGCCGGTTCAGTTCATGATCCTGTCGCAGGTGATCATCTTCCTGCTCGGCTGGCCGCTGGAATGGACCGAGATCATCGTGATCTTCGTGCCGATCTTCCTGCCGCTGCTCAAGCACTTCAACATCGATCCGGTGCTGTGGGGCGTGCTGGTGTTCGTGAACCTGCAGGCGGCGTTCCTGTCGCCGCCGGTGGCGATGTCGGCCTTCTATCTGAAGGGCGTCGCGCCCTCGCATGTGACGCTCAACCAGATCTTCGGCGGCATGATGCCCTATATGGCCGTGATCGTGGTGTGCATGATCATCATGTACATCTGGCCGGGCCTGACGCTCTGGCTGCCGAACTTCCTTTACGGCAACTGAGCGGGCCGGCTTCCTGGCAAGGCGAAACGGCGGGCTCAAGTCCCGCCGTTTTTCGTCTGGTCGTGGAAAATTGCTAAATTGAAAGCGGTCGCGAATCACCGTGGCGGCGGGTGATTTTGCCCGGCCGGACCAGGAAGGCAGGCCCGATGGCGAAGCGGACGGATGCCCCGGCGAGGTTCGCGCGCAGGCGCTTCCTGCTTGCGGGTGCGGCCGGTGCGGCGACCGTCGCCATGCCGCAGGTGTCCCGCGCCCAGGCCATCAGCTGGCGAATGCAGAGCGCGTGGCCCGCGCGCGACGTGCTGCACGAGGTGGCCGTCGACTATGCGCGACGGGTCGGCGTGATGACCGCGAACCGGCTCAAGATCGACGTGGTCGCGGCCGGCGCGGTCGTGCCGACGCTGCAGATGGCGGATGCGGTGCACGCCGGCATCCTGCACGGCGGGCACGGCATTGCCACGCTCTGGTCCAACAAGCACAAGGCCTTTGCGCTGTTCGGCGCCCCGCCATCGTTCGGCTGGGATTCCCAGGGCTTTCTCGCCTGGTTCTACAACGGCGGCGGCGAAGCGCTTTATCAGGAGCTGATCAACGACATCCTGAAGGTCAATCTCACCGGCCTGCTGTATTGCCCGATGCCGCCGCAGCCGCTCGGCTGGTTCAAGAAGGAGATCAAGAGCGCCGACGACTTCAAGGGAATGCGCTTTCGGACCGCCGGTCTCGCCGGCGAGATGTTTGCGGCGCTCGGCGTGCGGGTGGTGAGCCTGCCCAACAGCGAGATCGTGCCGGTCATGGAGCGCGACCTGCTCGATGCGACGGAGGCGAACAACCCCGCGACCGATCTTCAGCTCGGAATTCCCGGCGTTGCCGGCTTCTACATGCTGGGAAGCCATCACCGGCAGGCCGAGGCGCTGGAGGTGATCTTCAACAAGGCGCGGTTCGACGCGCTGCCCGGCGAGCTCAAGATGATCTTGAGGCACGCGGCGTTTTCGGCGTCGAGCGAGCATTCCTGGAGCGGCCAGGCGCGCTACAGCAAGGATTTTGCGGAGATCCAAAAGCGCAAGGTTCAGATCGTGAAGACCGGTCCCGGCGTGCTGCAGGCGCAACTGAAGGTCTGGGACAAACTGATCGCCGACCATTCAAAGGATAAGTTTTTCGCCAAGGTGATCGCGTCGCAGAAGGCCTGGGTGCAGCGCACGCAGCCTTATCTCGAGGCCAACGAGCTCGGCTCGACGGAGCTTGCCGCGGCCTACCGGCATTTCTTCGGCTAGGGCACCAGGGTACGGCTGCGGGTCCAGCGGCCCGCGCACAGCCGGGTTGCATCGGGTGCCTTGGCGGCGGGACCGGTTTCGATCATGCTCAACAACTGAGAATTCGTCCGATAGGCTGACAGGCGGGTAAAAGCGCGTGTTCCGAACGGTTGAGAATCTTCTCCGGGCCAAATCCATCGCCATCATCGGAGCGTCGGATTCAAGTCGAGGCGGCTGGGCTCAGGAAATCTACAACAACCTGGAACACTGCGGATTTCCGGCCAAGCTTTATCTCGTCAATCCGAAGCGGCAGGAGGTCTGGGGCCGCAAGGTCTATCCCAATTTTGCGGCCATTGGCGAACCCGTCGACCTTGCGCTGACCGTCATTCCCTCCGTCGGCATCCCGGACACATTGGCCGAGGCTGCCGAACACGGCCTGAAGTGCGCGTTGATCTATGCGGCGCAGTTTGGCGAGGGGGGCGATGTTGCCGGAAGAAGCCGCGCCGATGCCTTGTTGAAGCTGTCGGACAAGTACGGTTTGCGGATTTCGGGCCCGAACTGCATGGGCGCGGTGGCGCTGCGTGAAAAGCTGCTGCTCTATCCCGCCAAGCGCGTGCGGTCGCTGATGGCCGGCCCGGTCGGCGTGGTATTTCAGTCCGGCGGCACGTTTCAATTCTGGCTGCAGCAGGCGGCGCTGCGCGGCCTCGACTTTTCCTATGCGATCTCGAGCGGCAACGAGCTCGATCTCGATCTCGCCGACTACATCAACTTCCTCGTTGAAGACGAGCACACCAGGATCATCGCCTGCCTGGTGGAAGGCGTCCGGCGTCCGGCAGCCTTCATGGCCGCGGCGGAAAAGGCGCTTGCCGCCGGCAAGCCGATCGCTCTGGTCAAGGTCGGGCGCAGCGAACGCGGCAAGGCCGCAACCGCAAGCCACACCGGCGCGATTGCCAGCGACGACGCGGTGTTCGATGCGGTCTGCCGCAAGTATGGAATCCTGCGCTGCCCGTCGCTCGACGATCTGATGGAGACCTGCCTCGCGCTCAACCAGGGCCGCCTGCCGAACGGCCCGCGCATCGCCATGGTCTGCTATTCGGGCGGAGCCAAGGGACTGGTGCTCGACTATGCGAGCGATGAGGGGGCGGAGATGGCGCCGCTCACCGCCGAGACGCGGGAAAAGCTCCCGGCCATGATCGATCCGGGCCTGCCGGGCGAGAATCCCTTGGACGTCGGCCCTGCGGTCGGCGTGCAGGCGGCAAAGTTCGCCGAAATCTGCAAGGTGGTCTGCGCCGATCCGACCGTCGATCTCGTCACGGTCCAGGCGCTGGTGCCGACCGAGGCGGCGGATCCCTACAATCCGGCGCCGCTGCGCGACGTATTCGTCTCCACCGACAAGCCGGTGCTGGCTTTTGGACGCATCGCGCAGAACACGACCGAGGTCAGCCGGAAATACCAGACCGAGAGCGGGGTTCCTTTCATCCACGGGCTGCCGGAAACGGTTCGTGCACTGCAGAACCTGGTGCGCTACGCCGCAAGCCAGCGACGAGGGGCCATGGCCTTGCCCGAGCCCCGCGGCGACATTTCCCATCTCGAGGGCGCGGCATTCGAGAGGCTGTTGGCGTCGCACCACCTGACATTGCCGAGGAGTGCGACGGCCGCAACGCCGGAGCAGGCGGCTGCCGAGGCCGAGCGCATCGGCTTTCCGATCGCACTGAAGATCGTCTCGCCGGATGCCAGCCACAAGACCGAAGTGGGCGGCGTCGCACTTGGGCTCCGCGATGCTGCGGCCGTCCGCGCCGCTGCCGACGCGATGAGCGAACGATTGAGGACGCATGACCGGCAGGCGCGGATCGACGGCTTTCTCGTGCAGGAGATGGTCGACGGCGTCGAGGTCATCCTCGGTGTCCGCCAGGACCCGCAGTTCGGGCCGTTCATGCTGGTCGGCCTGGGCGGCGTGCTGGTGGAGGCGATGCGCGACGTGGCGATCCGCCTGTTGCCTGTGGGCGAAGACACCGCCCGCGAGATGATCCAGTCGTTGCGCGGCGCGGCGCTGCTGGGTCCGTTCCGCGGCCGGCCGGGGCGCGATGTCGACGCGCTGATCCGCGCCATGACCGGCCTGTCCGGCCTGTTTGCCGATCACCGGCCCTGGCTGTCGGACCTCGAGGTCAATCCCGTCATGGTCCTCGGCAAAGGTGAGGGTGTGCGGGCCGTTGATGTTCGCATGGTCCGCCGCGCGCGGGAGGCCTGAGCCATGAACGCAGGACCGGTTGCGGGTGCCCTGAATTTCGAGCTGCCGGAAGAAATCCGGATGCTCAGGGACACGGTTCGCAGGTTTGTCGATCGGGAGCTCATTCCGATCGAACGCACCTGCCGCGACGGCCACAAGCTGAAGCCGGAGGTTCGCGCACGGCTGACGGCGAAAGCGGGCGAGCTCGGCCTTTCCGGATATGACGTGCCGCAGGAGTACGGCGGGCTCGGCATGGGCCTGGTTGCGAAAGTCACCGTATGGGCGGAGCTTGGCCGCAGCATCGCGCTGCCGTCCCGCGGCGGCGAGGTGTTCGGGCCGAACGTCAGCCCGATCCTCTACCATCTGAACGACGCGCAGAAGAATAGGTACCTGCTGCCGACGATCGAGGGAAAGCTCAAGTGGTGCCTGGCCCAGACCGAGCCGGATGCCGGCGGCGATCCGGGCAGCATGCGAACGACCGCGGTGCGTGACGGCGATCACTACGTCATCAACGGCACGAAGCGGTTCATCACCGGGGCGGACGAGGCGGACTACGCCCAGGTCATTACCGCCACCGACCGCGCCAAGGGCTCGCGCGGCGGCATCACCGCCTTCATCGTCGACATGAAAGCGCCGGGCGTGCGGCTGCTGCGCGCGCAGGAGCTCGTCGTCGACGACCGGCCGTGGGAAATCGCATTCGAGAACGTCCGGGTGCCGGTCGCAGATCGCATCGGCGAGGAGGGCGATGGCTTTCGCCATGCCCAGCACTGGCTCAACGTCGGCCGCATCCGCCACGGCGCGCGCAGCATCGGCGTGATCGAGCGCTGTGTCGAGCTCGGCACCGGCTATGCCAAGCAGCGCGTCACGTTCGGCCAGCCGCTGGCCGAGCGTCAGGCGGTGCAGTGGATGCTGGCGGACAGCTTCATGGAGATGCACCAGCTTCGGCTGATGGTTTACGACGCGGCCTGGAAATACGACCAGGGCCGGGACATCCGCACCGAGGCCTACATGGCCAAGATGTTCGGCGACACGCAATCGTTCCACGCGGCGGACCGCTGCATGGAGATCCATGGCGGCATGGGGCTCGCCACCGATCTGCCGATCGAGAAATTCTGGCGCGACCAGCGCAGCATGATGATCACCGAAGGCCCGATCGAGATTCTGAAGATGACGCTCGCCCGCCATGTGTTGCGGACGTACGGCTAGCGCATGTCCCGGAAAAGCCTGCCCCGGACTTGATCCGGGGTGGGTACCGGTTTTCCGAGAAGGACAAGCGCAAACGAAGGAGCACCATGCCGCAGGCGCATCGCCTGCGGGCCATGTTCCAATGTTGCAATTGGGAGGAAGACCGAAATGGCCGAGTACAAGTACGAGTTTGTGAACGTGCGTATCCGCGACGGCATCGCCTGGGCGTTCCTGAATCGCCCCGACAAGCGCAATGCGATGGCGCCGCAGCTTCACTACGATATGGACGACGCGTTGGCGCGCCTCGAGGTCGATGATGACGTCAGGGTCGTGGTGGTCAGCGGCGAAGGCGGAAACTTCAGCGCGGGTCAGGACCTCAAGAAGTTCTTCCGGGAGCTCGAGAAGAATCCCGGCGAGCGCAAAAAGGCCGCCGCCGCGGCCAACCGCTGGCGTTGGGAGCGGCTCTACACCTACGACAAACCGACGATCGCGATGGTGCACGGCTTCTGCGTCGGCGGCGCCTTCATGCAATTGCTCGGCTGCGACTTCGCGATCGCCGCGGAGGACGCGACGTTCTCCCTGTCCGAGGTCAACTGGGGCATTCTGCCGGGTGCGCTGGTCTCGAAGTGCATCGCCGACGCGCTGCTGCCGCGCCATGCGCTCTACTATGCGTGTCTCGGCGATCCGTTCGACGGCAAGGAGGCCGCCCGCATCGGGCTGATCAACTATGCGGTGCCGGCGGCAAAGCTCGAGGACGCCGTCACCGATCTGGCCGAGCGGCTGATGAAGAAGAGCCCGGCGGTGCTGCGCGCCACCAAGCATGCGGTCCGGCAGGTGCGCACCATGGATGTGCCGCAGGCCTACGACTATCTCGCGGCCAAGGGCCAGGCCATCAAGGTCGCGGACAAGGAAGATTCCTACAACACGGGTCTGCGGCAATTCCTCGACGAGAAGTCGTACAAGCCGACCTTCGAACCGTTCAAGCTCGGCACGCTGCTGACAGACCAACGGAGTTCGGCTGCCAAGAAATAGCTTTGCACGACGCGAGCGCGACAAACGCGCCGCGCATGACGGGAGGACGGGAGATGATCCATCTGCGCCTGGTCGCTGTTGGACTGATGATCCTTGCTGCCGTGGTGTCGAAAGAGGCTCAAGCCCAGTTTTACAAGGGCAAGACGATCACGGTGATCGTCAACTATCCGGCAGGCGGACCGACGGACGTCGAAGCGCGCATCGTTGCGCTTCACCTCCCCAATCACATTCCCGGCAATCCCACGATGGTGGTGAAGAACGCCGGCGGCGCGGGCGGCCTGATCGGCAGCAACCAGCTTGGTGAAGCCGCCCCGAACGGTGAGACCATCGGGTTCTTCACGCTGGCGGTGAACGACCAGCTGCTCGGCAATTCGGCGATGAAGACGCGCTATTCCGATTTCACGCTGATTGCCGGCGTGGAGAGCCCGCTGGTCGTTTACATGCGCAAGGATACGCCGCCGGGCCTCGACAATCCTGCCGATTTGATGAAGGCCAGCGGCTTCAAGGCGCTGTCGCTGAACGCGCAGAACTCCAACACGCTCAACATGGCGCTGGCGCTCGATCTGCTCGGCATCCCGTACCAGGCGGTGCCCGCCTATCGCGGGCTGAAGGACGTGGAAACCGCCATCCTCCAGAACATCGGACAGATGGCCAATTCCTCGTTGTCCGGCTGGGCCGGGTCGGTCGAGCCGACCATGGGCCACGTCGTGATGCCGATGTGGCAATTGTCGCCGCGCAAGAGCGGCCGCTATCCGCGCACCAAGGCGCTGCCGAACCTGCAGACCTTCGAGGAGTTCTATGCCGCCGCTCGTCCGGGCAAGCCGCTCGCCGGCGTCACCGAATACGAGGCGTTGCGCGCGGTCGCCGATCCGCAGCTCGCCATGTTCCGGACCGCAGTCCTGCCGCCGCACGCCGCAGGCGAAGCGGTGGCGGTGCTGCGTTCGGCCTTCACGGAGATGTGGAGGAGCCCGGCATTCCTCGCGGACTACGCCAAGGTCATCAAGACCGAACCGGTGCTCGTGACCGGAGAGGAAGGCCAGGAGGTGCTGGCCGCGCTCGGCAAGGTGCCGCAGTCGGTCAAGGATTTCCTGATCAGCTACACCGGCCGCATCACCACCAAGTAGCGCTCCGGTCGGTGGAGTGGCCGGATACAAGGCAGCGCCGCCCGGAGCGCGGCGCTGCTGCGCGGCTGGCGCGCGGTCCGTTGGTCAGGCCGGCTGGTCAGGCCGCCTTGGGCGCGGTGCCGAGATTGTCGCGGAAGAAATCCAGCGTGCGCTGCCAGGCGAGATCGGCGGCGGCCTTGTTGTAGCGCGCAGCGCCGAGGTCGTTGTTGAAGGCGTGCTGCGTGCCCGGATAGACGTGCTTGATGTACTTCTTGTTGTTGGCCTTCAGCGCCTCCTCGTAGGCGGCGATGCCGGTGTTCACGCCGTCGTCGTTCTCGGCATAGTGCAGCAGCAGCGCCGCCTTGATGTTCGGCACCTGCGCGGCCGGAACCTGGCGGCCGTAATAGGCGACGCCGGCATCGAGCTCAGGGCTCGACGCGGCGAGCCGGTTCACCATCAGGCCGCCGAAGCAGAAGCCGACCGCGCCGACCTTGCCGGTCGATTCCGGATGCGCCTTGAGGAACGTCACGGCGGCAACCAGCGCGGTGACCGCATCGTCCTGATTCATCTTGGGGTGCAATTCGCGCGCGGCGTCCTCGCTCGCGGGCGTGCCGCCGACCAGCGACAGCAGGTCGACCGCATAGGCAAGGTAGCCTTCGACCGCGAAGCGCCGCGCCACGTCCTCGAGGTGTGGGTTGAGTCCGCGGTTCTCGTGGATGACGAGGACGACCGGACGCTTGCCCTTGGCCTTGGGGCGGGTGAGGTAGCCGTTGATCTTGCCCTTGGGTGAATCGTAGGCGACGCGCTCGGCCACCAGCCGCGCGTCGTTGTCGGCGATGATCGCCGCCTGGGCGTAGTCGTTCTGCAGCAGCGGCAGCAGCGCCGCGCCGGCCGCGGCCGATCCCGCAAGCTCGGTCAGCCGGTCGAGGAACGTGCGGCGGGTCATGCCGCCGTGGGTGAAGTTGTCGTAGAGATTGATGATGCGCTGGTCGATTTTCCGGTTCATGTCGCCCTCCTTGGTGCTGCCGAGCATAACACGCTGGATGTCGTGGAAATTCCGCTCACTGAACCGTGAGTTTGCGCCGTGCGCCTTGACCCGCAGTGCGTTGCACCGCACACAGGCGTTCCGCAGGTCAAGGGGCTGGGCGATGTCGCAAATGACGTGGCGTGGGATGGTGGCGGCTTCGGTGGTGCTGGCGACCGTGGCATCGAGCTTCGCCCAGCAGGGCGAATTTCCGTTCGACCGCGAGCTGATCCTCGACGTGCGGCCGATGCCGGGCTCGAAACGCATCCCCAACATGGACATTGCCGCCAATGGCGCCGTCGCGCTGGAGATGTGGTGCGACCGGGTCGAGGGGCAGGTGGTGGTTGCGGGCGACACCATCACCGTCATCACCGGCCAGCCGAGCGGGCGCCCATGCCCGCCGGACCGGGCGCGCGGCGACGCCGACCTGCTCGATGCGCTCAACGCGGTGACCAACTGGCGGCGGCAGGGCGACGCGGTGGTGCTGGTCGGCCCCAGGACGCTCCGCTTCAAGGTGCCGACGAACTGAGCATTCTGCTTCCGGATGAGCCGCCTTTGCAGTGCGGTGCCTGCCCTGTAGGCAGAAACGCTTTGCCGCGCCGGTAAAACCCTGAAACAATGCCTGCACGTGGAGGAGGCATTGGCCCGTCGCTTGCTTCGAGCGGCCACATTCCAACCAGGGGAGAGTGCCATGCGACGTCGCGACTTCACCAAGCTTGCTCTGGCGGGGGCCGCTGGCACCGTTGCCGCTCCGGCCGTGGTCAGCGCCCAAGCGACCTTTAACTGGAAGATGACCAGCTTCTACGGCCCGAACGCCGCGTTCTATTCGACCGGCCCGGGCAGTGCGAAGGATCTCATCAGCCGCATTGAGGCGATGTCGGGCGGCCGCATCAAGATCCAGTTCTATGGCGCGGGTGAGCTGATCCCGGCGGCCGAAGGCTTCGACGCGGTGTCGTCCGGCACCGTCGAGATGAATTACGCCAACTCCTACTTCTGGACCGGCAAGAGCTTCGCCGCGCAGTACTTCACAGCGGTGCCGTTCGGCCTGAACTTCCAAGGCTTCAACGGCTGGTATTACGACGGCGGCGGGGCGGCGCTTTGGCGCGAGGTCTATGACCGCTTCAATCTCGTGCCGATCCTGTGCGGCAACACCGGTGTGCAGATGACCGGCTGGTTCCGCAAGGAGATCAAGAGTGTCGACGACCTCAAGGGCGTCAAGATGCGCATTCCGGGTCTTGCCGGCCGCGTCTACAAAGAGCTCGGCGTCGACGCCCGGTTGATCGCGCCCGGCGAAATTTTCCCCAATCTCGAACGCGGTGTGATCGACGCCGCCGAATTCGTCGGTCCCTATCTTGATCGCCAGCTCGGCCTGCACAAGGTCGCGAAGTATTATTACACGACCGGCTGGCACGAGATGGCGACCGCGAGCGAGCTCACCGTCAACAAGGCCAAGTGGAACAGTCTGCCGCCCGACCTCAAGGCCATCGTCGAGAACGCCTGCGCCGCCTGCAACGTCATCAGCGAGGCGTGGTGCCAGAAGAACAACGCCGAGGCGATGGAGGATCTGGTCAAGAACCAGGGCGTCATTGCGCAGCCGTTGCCCGATGACGTGGTGAAGGCGCTACGCGCCGCCACCACCAAGATCCTCGACGAAGCGGTGGCGCGCGATCCGGTTACCAAGAAAGTTCACGACTCCTACATGGCCTACAAGGCCAAGTACGACGACTGGGCCGACAAGAGCGAAACCGTCTATCACACGAAAATCCGCAAGGGCTGAGGGTGACGTCTGCCGAGAAACTGGCCGGCGCGATCGACGCATTTATCGATCTCGTCGGCCGCGCTACTTCATGGCTGGCCCTCGTTCTCGCCCTGGTGATGGGCTCGAACGTGCTGCTGCGCTATGGCTTCTCGATCGGCTCGATCGCGATGCAGGAGCTGGAGTGGCACATCCTGGTGCCGATCTGCGTGTTCGGCATGTCTTACGCGCTTCGCCATGGTGAGCACGTCCGTGTCGACGTGCTGTTTCAGTATTTCAGCCCGCGCAACAAGCTGCTCGTCGAGATCATCACCGCCGTTTGCGGCATGCTGCTGTGCGTGATCGTGATCTGGCTGTGCATTCCCTACGTCTGGCAGTCGTGGAGCATCGGCGAAGGCACGGCCAATCCGGGCGGGATTGAGTATCGCTACGTCGTCAAGTCGCTGATCCCGATCGGCTTTGCGCTGCTTTTCGTGCAGTACCTGTCCGACGTGATCAAAAGCTGGACGACGTTCCGGAGAGCATGATGTTTTCGCTCGAAGTACTCGCCGTCCTGATGCTGGTGTCGTTCTTTATTTTGCTGCTGTCCGGCATTCCGGTGGCGCTGACGCTGGCGATCTCGGGTTTCACCTTCGGTTTTCTCGGTTTCGGAACGCTGCTGTTCAACCTTCTGCCGCACCGCCTGTTCGGCGTGGTGACGAACTCGACGCTGCTTGCCATTCCTCTGTTTGTATTCATGGGGATGATGCTGGAGCGCTCGCGGCTCGCCGAAGACCTGATGGACGTGATCGGCCATCTCGCCGGCTCAGTGCGCGGCGGATTGGGTGTCGGCATCATCCTGGTCGGCGTGCTGATGGGCGCGACGACCGGCATTGTCGGCGCGACGGTGGTGACGCTTGGCCTTCTGACCCTGCCGGGCATGCTGCGGCGCGGCTACAACAAAGGCTTGGCCTGCGGCACGATCTGCGCCTCCGGCACGCTCGGGCAGATCATTCCGCCGAGCCTGATCCTCATCCTGCTTGCCGACATCCTCAACGAGTCGGTTGGCACGCTGTTCGCCGCCGCCATGATTCCAGGGCTGCTGCTGGCGGGCATCTACTGCGCCTATATCCTGGCCCTCGGCGTGCTGGCTCCCAAGCATGTGCCGGCGATCCCGGCCGAGGAGCGCGCGCTGCTGTCGCGCTCAGCCCTCGCGGGCAAGCTTCTGCGCGTCGTGGCTCCGCCGGTGGGGCTCGTCGGCGCGGTGCTCGGTTCGATCATCGCCGGCATCGCGGCGCCCTCGGAAGCTGCATCGATGGGCGCGCTGGGATCGATCCTGATCACCGCCGTGACTGGGCGGCTGAACCTGAAGGTGCTGCGCGAGACATGTCAGGCGACCGTGAAGACTACGGCGATGATGATGTTCATCCTGATGTGCGCGCAGGTGTTCGCGCTGGCGTTCCGCGGCTTGCAGGGCGAAAAGATCGTGCACGATCTCTTCGCGTTCCTGCCGGGCGGCATCAATGCCGACATCTGGTTCCTGATGCTGATCATCTTCGTTCTCGGTTTCTTCATTGAATGGATCGAGATCTCCTACATCGCCGTACCGCTGTTCCTGCCGGTGTTTGCCGCGGCCAACGTGGACATGGTGTGGCTTGCGACGCTGATCTGCGTGAACCTGCAGACTTCGTTCCTGACGCCGCCGTTCGGCTGGGCGTTGTTTTTTCTGCGCGGCGTCGCCCCGCCGGAGGTCACGACCGGAGATATCTATCGTGGCATCATTCCGTTCGTCGGAATGCAGCTCCTGGCGCTGGTGCTGGTGTTCGCATTCCCTGGTCTTGCCACGTGGCTGCCCAAGGCGATCGGCTGGTAGCTTGCTCGCCGATCATGGCGGCGTGATAGGGTCCCGCCATGTCCATCACCCGCCGCGACTTTCTCAACGGAGCGGCGCTCGCCATCGCTGCAGGACTGACGCCCGCGGCGCAGCTTGCCGCGCAACCGGCTCACTATCCGCCGGCGCTGACCGGGCTGCGCGGTCAGCATGTCGGATCGTTCGAGACGGCGCATGCGCTGGCGCGCGAGGGCCGGCGCTATGCCGCAGACAGCGTCGCGATCGACGAAAATTACGATCTCGTGGTGGTCGGCGCCGGCATCAGCGGGCTCGTCGCGGCGTGGTACTATCGCCGCGCGCGGCCGTCGGCGCGCGTTCTCGTGCTCGACAACCACGATGACTTCGGCGGCCAGGCCAAGCGCAACGAGTTCACGCTCGACGGCCGCCGCCTGATCGGCTATGGCGGCAGCCAGTCGCTGCAGTCGCCGAACTCGCTGTTCAGCCCGGTCGCCAAGCGCTTCGTCAGCGATCTCGGCATCGACATCAAAAAATTCGAGACCGCGTTCGAGCGCAATCTTTATCCGTCGCTCGGGCTTTCACGCGGCATCTTCTTCAACCGCGAGGCGTTCGGCCGCGACGTGCTGGTGACCGGCGAGCCGGCACGGGCCAATGCCGACGAATACGCCCGCCGCAACGCCAGGACGCTGCCGGCGTTCGTGGCCGACTTCCCGGTTTCACCGGAAAGCAAGGCGCAAATCCTGGCGCTCCATGCCGGCGCTGCCGACCCGCTGGCCGGAAAGTCGATTGCCGAAAAGCGCGCGATCCTGAAAGCCACCAGCTATCGCGACTACCTGATCAGGCTCTGCGGCTTGAGCGAGGAGGCCGCGAACTGCTTTCAGGGCCGGCCGCTCGGCTTCTACGGGCTCGGCAGCGATGCGGTGCCCGCGGCCGAGGCGCGCGATCTCGGTTATCCGGGCTTTGCCGGCCTCAGTCTGCCGGGCGGCGCCAACGCCGCGTGGAGCGAGCCCTATATCTACCACTTCCCCGACGGCAACGCGGCGCTGACGCGGATGCTGGTCCGCGCGCTCATTCCCGCGGTCGCGTCCGGCAGCACCATGGAGGACGTGGTGCAGGCGCCGTTCGACTACGCGCGGCTCGACCAGGACGGGCAGGAGGTCCGCGTCCGCCTGCAATCGACCTGCGTGCACGTCGCGCAGGCGGGCGACAAGGTCCGGGTGGCCTACGTCCGCGACGGCGCGTTGCGCCGGGTCGAGGCGCGGCACGCCGTTCTCGCCTGCTTCCACATCATGATCCCGCACATCATGCCGGGCCTGCCGGCCCGGCAGCGCGCGGCGCTTTCGAAGAACGTCAAGACGCCGATCTGCTACACCAATGTGCTGGTCCGCAACTGGCGCGCCTTCGCCGACCTCAAGGTCCAGTCGATCCACGCGCCGATGGGCTTCCACCATCAGGTGTCGCTCGATTTCCCGGTCAGCCTCGGCGGCTACCGGCATCCGCGCGATCCGTCCGAGCCGATGCTGCTGCATCTCGTCCACGTGCCGGGCGCGCCGATGCAGGGACTCGACGCCCGTGCCCAGTTCCGCATCGGCCAGGGCAAGCTTTACGCGATGACATTCGCGGACTTCGAGGCGCGCATCCGCGACGATCTCGACCGGATGCTCGGACCCGGCGGCTTCAGCAGCGGGCGCGATATCGCCGCGATCACCGTCAACCGCTGGCCGCACGGCTACAGCTACGTCGCCAACACGCTGTTCGATCCGGAGGACTACGACGACACGGTGCTGAAGCTCGCGCGGCAGCGTTCGGGCAATGTCGCCATCGCCAACACCGACTCGGGCGGTGACGCCTGGGTGCACTTCGCCATCGATCAGGCGGAACGGGCGGTGCGGGAATTGATGGGATAGCCCTGAAGCAACAGGGATATTTTGATTATAGGTTGGCTGCTACACGTATATGTTGTAGCGCGCGATGTGGGTTGTTGAGGGGCAAAATGTATCGAGTCCGAAATCCGGAGGAATTCGACGGAACACCCGAGCTCGGAATGGGCTACCACTTCGGAATTGTGACTCCCGAAGGAGGAGCAGGTCCGCAGGCAGTTGTGGTCCTCAATGGGCAATTCGCGCTTAAGCCGGACGAAATCTTGAACTTGCAGAGCTTCGACCGGTTGCGGTGGGATACGGGAAAGGAGGTTTATCCCGGCCTCGTGGTAACGATGATTTCGGCACCTCCGCTGCTTCGGGAGCGATCGGCCATGCCGAGTGAGGATATTTCGCTTCTTGAAAAATCATTTGGAAGGTTTTTTGCAAATATCCGCCGGTTTGAAACCCACGCAGTTGTGCATTCCTCTCCGCCGTTTCAGCTGGCCACCAAGCCTAATGAGAAATTTGTTCGCTTTTCCGCTTTCAGAAATGATCGTCGTATCCAGTCGGATGGCAGTTTGCTTCCTGGGAGCTATGCCACCAGCGAGCTCGATGCCCGGTTTTCGCCCAGTGGATTTGCTGTCGTGGGGCGATATGCGCTACCTAATATCTTACCCGCGATTAATCGCTTTGAAATTTCGGTTCCGCCGGGAACTTCTGGCCTGGTTGGAACGGTATCGCCGGCGTTCGGGCAAGCGGGTGGCGGCGTCGAGATTGAGTTTACGAACGGAGCCCCACCCAGCAGTGTAATCAAGCATTCGACTATCCCCGAGTATTAGAATGCAGATTGAGCTGAGATCGGAACTCGTTGATCGCTTGCTTGCCCTGCCGGAAAGCGGCATGGGTTATCAACTTGTAGATTTGATTTTGACCGATGGAAGGGTCGTTCCAAACGTAAAGGTATTCAACTGTGAGATAGCGGACTTGCCCGACATATTTCGTAGTCTTAGCGCCGCTGATATTGCCGATGTGCGGCTAAGACCAGATCGCAAAGGGCAGAACTGAGTTATGCGATCGTGAATGAAAAGGGCTCAGCTTTGCTGAGATCCTCACTCTGGGTGTACATGCAGAGGGTCTGGGAATTTTTTGCCAGGATATTGCCGATAGCGATGGGGCTTCAACTTCGGCGTATTCCACCGTCTACCGCCAATGCCCCAGCAGCGGACGGAACGAATCGATTTCCGAAACCATGAAGTCGAACAGCGCCCGCACGCGCGGCACCTCGCGCAGGTCGGGATGCACCAGCAGATAGACGCGCGACATCGATTCCGGCACCGGATCGAACACGCGGACCAGGTCTTCTTCCATGTCGCCGACCTGCAACGGCAGCGGTCCGATGCCGACACCGGACTTCACGCTCAGCAGCATGCCGATCACATGGTTGCAGCGCGCCGTCACGACTGGATTGGGCACCAGCGAGCGAAGCCACTTCGAAGCGTGGATCTGTTCCAGCGCACCATCGAACACGATCATGGCGTGGCGGGTGAGGTCGGCCGCGCCGTCGACGCGTCCGTGGCGTCCGACATAGGAGCGGCTGGCGTAAAGCGCCCAGGGCGTGTCGGCGAGCTTGCGGCTGATCAGCGCGCTGTCCTTGCTTTCGCCGGCGCGCAAGGCGATGTCGGCCTCGCCCTTCGCGAGATCGAGAAATTGATCCGAGATCAGCAGGTCGACGCGCACCAGAGGATAGCGCGTGTGGAACACGTCGAGCATCCGCGGGATGAAGCGATACGCCATGCCCTCCGAGCAGGTCAGCCGCACCGTGCCGCTCGGCGCCATGTCGGTTGAGTCGATCTTGCGATCGAGGCAGGCGATGGCTGTTTCCACCGCTTCGGCGTGCGGGCGCAGGTCTTCGCCGAAGCTGGTCAGCCGATAGCCGACCGGCAGGCGCTCGACCAGCTTGCGGCCGACCGCTTCTTCCAGCGCGGCGAGCCGGCGCTGCACCGTGGACTGATTGACGCCCAGATCCTTGGCCGCCGAAATCGTCGAGCCGGTGCGGGCGACCGCGAGGAAATAGCGTAGATCGTTCCAGTCGTAACTTTTCATCTGCAGCTTTGCCGCCGCGTTCCGCAAAAACGCGGCTGCCGTCCCCCCGATGACCCCGATATATCCGCCGCAGGGAAAGGCGTTCCTGCGACGGAGACAGGTATGTCTTGTATGAACTTGGATCATGCCACACGGCCGGCCCCCAAGGCCACGATTGCCTGGGGCATGGGACTGGCGATGCTGGTCAGCGCCGCATTTGCGATCACCATTCTTTTCTTTGTCGGTCTTTGGCGGGCCGAGGCGGCAGGCCGCGATCAGATTCAGCGCGGCAAGTATCTCGTGACGCTGGGGCTTTGCACCGACTGTCACACGCCCGGCTATTTCTTCGGAAAGCCCGATGCGTCCCGCTTTCTGGGCGGTTCGGAGGTCGGCTTCGAAATCCCCGGCCTCGGCGTGTTTCATGGCCCCAACCTGACGCCGGACAAGGACACCGGCCTGGGACAATGGAGCGCGGACGATATCGTGAAGGCGATCCAGACCGGCGCGCGCCCCGACGGCCGGGTTCTGGCGCCGATCATGCCGTGGCACGCCTTCGCCCAGCTGACCGGCGAGGATGCGCAGGCCGTTGCGGCCTTCCTCAAGAGCCTGCCGGCGGTGGCCAACAAGGTGCCGGGGCCGTTCGGCCCGGCCGATACACCGTCGTCGTTCGTCTTCAAGGTCGTGGCGCCGACGCCGCCGCCGACGCAGTAGGCGGTCGGTCAAAGCAAAAGGGCCCGGCTTTCGGCCGGGCCCTTCGCGTTTTTGCCTTTCAGGCAGGCGTTACATCATGCCGCCCATTCCGCCCATGCCGCCGCCCGGCATCGCCGGAGCCGAAGAGTCCTTCGGCACTTCGGCGACCATCGCCTCGGTGGTGACCAGCAGGCCCGCGACCGAGGCCGCATCCTGCAGCGCACGCCGCACGACCTTGGCCGGATCGACGATGCCCTTCTGGATGAGGTCGACATACTCCTCGTTCTGGGCGTCGAAGCCGAAGGTCTCGTCCTTCGATTCCAGGATCTTGCCGACCACGATCGAGCCCTCGACGCCGGCGTTCTCCGCGATCTGGCGGATCGGCGCCTCGATGGCCTTGAGCACGATGTTGATGCCGGCCTGCACGTCGGCGTTCTCATGCGTCAGCTTGCCGACCGCCTTCTTGGCGCGCAGCAGAGCCGTGCCGCCGCCCGGAACGATGCCCTCTTCCACCGCAGCGCGGGTGGCGTTGAGCGCGTCCTCGACGCGGTCCTTCTT
>JAIESI010000379.1 GCA_019746135.1 Xanthobacteraceae bacterium | reverse complement strand
CGCCCGGTGCGGACCCGCATGCCGGGTGGTGTGGCAGGGGACGCGGAGGCATCGCCTCCGCGCCCCTATGCCGATCGAGAGCATTTTCCGGCGAAGTGTGCAGCGGTTCGCCGTAGAAAATGCGATCAAATAAAGAAGCGAGAGCCGTTGCCGATTCCGCAGGAACGGGAACGGCTCTCGCCGCGTCAGACGCTGACGTGCTCGATGAACTTCTGCGGCGGCGGGTCGCCCCACTGCGAGACCAGCGCCTCCTCGGCCGGCAGCAGGTTCGAGCCGTTCTTGACGTTGAGCCGGTCGCTGTCCGCCCAGTGCTCGTGCACGCGCCGCCACGGATCGGCCCAGTAGTCGTAGACCTGGCTGCCGAGCAGGTGACGGCCGATGCCCCACATGTGCTCGTACTTGCCGGTATCGCGCATATGCTGGTGGCCCATGAACACGTCGTCCATGTCCGACACCTCGAACGACACGTGGTTCAAGCCGGCGTGGTCGTGGTTGATGGCGAAGAAGACGTGGTGGTCGACGAAGGTCTCGCCGCCGTCGATGCGGTTGAACGAGCCGATCAGGTTCTCCTTGGTGCCGGCATAGACGTCGTCGGAGCAGATGAAGCCGAGATGGTGACGGAACCAGTTGACGGTCTCCTTCACCTTGGGCGTGCCGAGCACGGCATGGGCGACGCGCTTCACGCGCGAGGGGCCCTTCTGGATGCGCATCAGATCGCCGGCGCGGGCGAGCGGAGCGTAGCCCGAGTTCAGAAGCTGGCGCGGCGCGGGAATCTCCGGAACCTTGTCCATCCCCCACACCACCTCGATCTGGTAGCCGTTCGGCTCGGTGAGCCGCACGCGCTGGCCGCCACCGGGCTCGTCCATGTGCTCGATGCCGGAGGCGCCGGGCGCCTTGGCGAGCGTCTTCAGGTCGTCCTCGCTCGCCGCGTGATAGGCGATGGCAACGAACTTCGGATCGCCCTTCTCGGTGATGTGGACGTGATGCACCGGATCGGTCGGCCGGTAGTAGAGCGCCTGGGCGCTCTTGTGGCTCGGCACCAGGCCGAAATTGTCGAGAAACTCCGCCTGCAGATCGAGGTCCGGTGAACGCATCCTCACGTAGGCGATATCGGTGACTTTGATGACAGCCATGGTTGTTTCCTCACCTTAGGTCGTATGGGGCTCTGTCCTGCCCCTTCCCGGCGAACGATATCGCAGCCGCCGGGGGAAACGCAATTTGCCGGGCCTGCGTCAGACCAGATATGCGCCGGTCCGCGCGCCCATCCGGGCGGCTGGCCGGGCTTGGGGGGATGTGCTGTATTCCGGCCCACCAAAAGGGGAGGAATCCGTGAAGCTTGTGTTGTTTCAGTCGGCAGCAAGCACCGAGATTGCGCCCGGCCTGATGACCGGCCGCGGCATCGTCGACATCTCCGGCGCGGTCAGGAAGGGCCATACGCCGCAGCTCACGATGCAGTACATCATCGACGATTTCGACGCTCTGAAGCCTGCGCTGGACAAGCTCGCTGCCGAAGGCAGCGCCATCGCCGCCGACAAGGTGCAGCTCAAGGCCCCGCTGCCGCGGCCGGGAAAAATCCTCTGCTGCATCGCCAACTACTGGGAGCATGCGCAGCGCGAGGCGCGGCCGCTCAACATGTTCATGAAGAATCCGGACGCGGTGGTCGGCCCGGGCGACACCATCGTGCTTCCCGAATACACCGTGCCGTGGGCGTTCATGCACGAGGCGGAGCTCGCGCTGGTGATGAAGGGCCCGGCCAAGATGGTGAAGGCCAAGGACTGGCGGAGCGCCGTGTTCGGCTACACCGGCCTGATCGACGTGTCGGCGCGCGAGCAGGGCCGCCGCACCTGGCCGGCGACGCCGCTGACCAGCTGGCTCGGCAAGTCGTTCGACACCTTTGCGCCGATCGGTCCGTGCATCGCCACCGCCGACGAGATCAAGGATCCGAACGACATCATCATCCGCTTCTGGAACGACGGCCAGCTTCGCCACAACTACAACACCGACGACATGGAGCACCGCGTGCCCGAGCTGGTCGAATGGGCGACCACGGTGATGACGTTGAACTCCGGCGATCTGATCGCCTGCGGCACCAACCACGAGGGCCTGGGCTTCCTGCAGGACGGCGAGACGGTCGACATCGAGGTTCAGAACGTCGGCAAGATGACGCTGAAGGTCCGCGATCCGCTCAAGCGCAAATGGGAGCGCGGCGTCTACATGGGCGTCGACTCCACCAATCCCGAGGCGGTGAAGCGGCATCGCCCGCAGGGCGGCCCGACCGCCACCGGGGCGATTTGACCGTCTTGCTGTGATTGCTGCTCTATCCCCGTCACCCGGCGAGCGTGTGAAAACATTGACTTTTGCTCCGGCCGTTGTCGCCGCGAGACTGGATCGCCCGCCTTCGCGGGCGATGACGGCGGTGCAAATGCTGCCCCATCACGGGCGTCATGCCCCGCCATAGCCGTCCGAAGGACGGCGTCGCTTCGCTCGCCTATGGCGGGGCATCCGGTGCTCAGAAGGAGGAGTTCGTCTTTGAGCAAGTTGCCGCTCACGCTGGCTATCAGCCACTACGACCATGTCACCGAGCTCGTGACCGGCCGCGTGCCGGTCGAGGGCGTCGAGCTCACCACGCTCAATCTGCAGATCGAGGAAATCTTCTTCCGGCAGTTCAACTACCGCGACTTCGATGTGTCCGAGGTCTCGATGGGCAAGTACTGCTCGCTGGTCTCGCAGGGCAATTCGCCGCTTACCGCGATCCCGGTGTTTCCGTCGCGCGTGCCGCGGCACTCGTCGATCTACATCCGCCGCGACGGCCCGGTGAAGACGCCGCAGGGCCTCGCCGGCAAGCGCATCGGCATTCCGGAATGGGCGCAGACCGCCTCGGTCTATTCGCGCGGCTTCATCCAGCACCAGTACGGCATCGACCTGAAGTCGATTCACTGGATCCAGGCCGGCGTCGACCAGCCGGGCCGGCTGGAGAAGGTGAAGCTCAAGCTGCCCGAGGGCATCCGCTACGAATCGCGGCCGGACAAGAGCCTCGGCGGCATGCTGGTTTCGGGCGAGATCGACGCGGCGCTGTCGGCGCATCCGCCGCTCTGCTTCGACCAGGGCCATCCGAATGTCGGTCGGCTGTTCGAGGACTATCTCGACATCGAGATGAAATACGTCAGGGAAACCGGCATCTATCCGATCATGCACACGGTCGCGTTTAAGCGCGAGATCGTCGAGCAGAATCCGTGGGTGGCGGCAAACCTGTTCAAGGCGTTCGACGAGGCTCGGCGCATCAGCGTCGAGCGCGCGCTCGCCTGCACCAGCTCGGTGCTGCCGCTGCCGTGGGGCTACGAGCTTGCGAAGCGGATGCAGGCCGTGGTCGGCAACGACCTGATGCCTTACGGCGTCGACGCCAACCGGACGACGCTCGATGCGTTCCTGCAATACGCCTTCGAGCAGGGCGTCTGCCACCGCAGGCTTCAGCCGGAGGAGCTGTTTCCGCCGCAGGTGCAGAAGAGTTTTAGGGTTTGAAAAGACTTTAGCGGCTGTGTCCCGGGTGCCGTGCAGCATGAGCGCAAAGCGCGAAATGATGCACCGCTGATCCGGGACCCCGCTTTCTTCTTTGCGTGGATGGAAACCGGGGTCCCGGGTCTGCAGCGCACCACTTCGTGTTGCGCTGCGCCCGGGACACGAGACCGACTATCCCAGCGCCGTCACGCCCGCCTGCGCGATCTGCTCGTCCTCGTGCGACTGCACGCCCGACACGCCGATCGCCCCGACGCATTCGCCCTGGTGCACGAGCGGCAGGCCGCCCTGGAACATCACGCCGGGCGTCGGAAACGTCACGAAGCCCGGCCGCTCCTTGACGCGGTCCTCGAAGAACTTGCTCGGCCGCTTGGTCAGCGCCGAGGTCTGCGCCTTCTTCACCGCCACGTCGGCGCTGATCGCGCCGCAGCCGTCGAGCCGCTCCAGCAGCAGCACCGCGCCGCCGTCATCGACGATGGCGATGGCGACGTTCCACTTGTTCTTCTGCGCTTCGGCGATGCACGCCGCCATCATCTTGTGGGCATCGGAATTGGTCAGGGCAGGTTTTTGACGCATGACGTTTCCTCATTTGGGGAGAGCAATCGCGCCGATAGAGTGACGAGATTTTCGCGCGCGTCAATCGGTGGCAGGCGACAACGGGTGCGGTCAGTCCGGCAGCCCACCCAAGGTGTAGGCGGCACCGAGCAGCAGGCCGGGACGCAAGCCCAACCGGCCGAACCATTGATCGAAGATCTTCAGCACCGCGCCGGTGCGATAAAGCTCCGCCAGCGCCGTGTTGACCGCAAGCCGCATCTGCCAGTCGCCGCGCGGCAGCACGATGGCATACGGCTCGACCGAAAGATCGTCGGGCAGCATGCGGAACGCCTGCATGTCCTTGAACTGCGTGCCGACCAGCAGCAGCTTGTCGCTGGCGAACGCGTCGGCCCGGCCGGCGTCGAGCGCCGCGACCGCGTCCTCCCGGTCCTTGACCGGAACGAACGTGGCGTTGAGTTGCGCCTTCTCGTTGACCGCGGCCATGGCCTTTTCGTTGCTGGTGCCGGCGATGACCGCAATCTTCTTGCCGGCAAGATCCTGCAGCTTGACGGCGTTGGCGGTGGACTTCACCACGAGGCCGGTGCTTTCGACGAACACGTAGCTCGAGAAGTCGACCTCCCTCATCCGCGACAGTGTCACGGTGCTGGAGCCGCACTCGAGATCGGCCTTGCCGCTCGCCACGGCCTCGAACCGCGTCTGCGTCGTCACCGGCACCAGCTGCACGTTCAGCGGCTGGACCTTGAGCTGCTTCTCCAGCGAGGCCACCACCGCTTTGCAGATATCGACGGTGTAGCCGACCACGTCGTTGTTCTGCACATAGGAAAACGGCATCGCGTCCGAGCGGTAGGCGATCTTGACGGTCTTGCTGCTGGCGATGGCCTGCAGGCGGCTGCCTGTTGCCTGGGCGACGGCGCTGTCCGCGCTGAATGTGGCGGCGATGACAACCGTGAACGCCAATGCCGAACGCAACATATACAGCCCCCCTGACGCAGCAGAAAACCGTTGCCATACTACAGGGCGGGGAAGGGTGCTGCCATTGGCCTGGGGTATAGGGTCCTGCGCCGGCTGGGGGCTGGCGATCGGCAGGGTTCCGGTCCGCCACGCGACGCCGCCGGGCACGGCGGCCTTGCGTCAGTGTGCCGAACCGAACCGTACGAGCTGATAGACCGTGAAACAGATCTCCACCAGGATCAGGATCACGATGATGGCCTCGAGCCGCAGCGACCGTTCGGTGTCGATGATGTCGGCGAGCGCCTTCGCGGTCTCGGAGATCACCGTCAGCTTGCGCGTCAGCACGTCGGCGCGCTCCTTGAGCTCGTATTCGTCCTCGAGCCGCGCATAGAGCCGCTCGAGGTCGGGCCGCTCCCACAGCACGTCGGGCTTCTCGGCGACCGCCACCAGGCCGGAGACCCGCTGCTGCACCAGGAGCGCGTTGCCGATGTGCTTGAGGATCGCCCGGCGCCCGCCGGGCCTGCGTCCGTGCTCGGCAAGCTCGCGTGCCAGCGGCTCGATCACGTCGAACACCGCGGCGACGTTACGTTCGTCGTGCGCGAGGACCACGCTGGTGGCGAGCACATTGGCGATCAGCAGCGCATGTTCGTTGGTCAGGCTCTTCAGCGTGATCGCGCCGCCCGGCAGGATCTGCTCGTCCCTGTCGGACGCGATCTCGATCCGGGTCGATTCCTCCTCGCGCCGCTTGGACGGCCGGGTGATCCGGCCGGCGAGCTGGCGGATGACTTCGTCCTCCTCCAGCGCCGACATGCCGATCAGGACTGCGACGCCAAAGCGGAACAGCACCACGATCCCGCCGTTGCCGGTGCGAAAGGCGAGCGGCTGGGTGGAGAGGACGTCGTTGCGTTCGAGGCCGATGGTGTCGATGCGGTCGCCGAGCAGCAGCGCCCGTGCCGTGATGCCGTGTCGCGATTGGATCGATGCATCGGTCATCGGCGCACGCTGATACTTGGGCGCGCCACGGTATTGGGCCGCCGCAGTATTGGGCCGCCGCAGCATCGGGCCGCGGCAGCGCAGCTCGGATCGCCGCGGGCTACTCCAGCCCGGTCGGCACCTGCTTGTTTTCGCTTTCGAGCTTCATGCCCGACGACAGCGCCATCGTCTCCATCAGCGTGGCGAAGTCCTTGGCGAGATATTCCTCGGGGTTCTTGTGCAGCATGGCGTGGCCCATGTGCATCTGCAGGATCGCGCGCGTCGCCGCCGTCACCGGCATCGGCACGTCCACCTCGTCGGCGAGCGCCAGGCCGAGGTCGAGGTCCTTGCGCAGCAGCTCCGGCGTGAACGTCGTGGTCCAGTCGAGATTGACCAGCGCCGGCGACTTGTAGGCCGTGAACATCGAGCCCATCACGCCGTTGTTGAGGAAGGCGAGGAACGCGTGCCGCGGCACGCCCATCTTGTTCACGAGCAGCGTGATCTCGATCAGGTTCTGGATCACGACGCCGAGCATGACGTTGTGCGCGATCTTGCAGACGCGCGCCAGTTCGCCTTCGCCCACGTAGGACACGCCCTTCGGCGCGAACACCTTGATCATCGCCTCGGCCTTGTCGAACGCGGCCTTCGGGCCCGAGCAGACCGAGCTGAGCTTGCCGGCCTTGATCACCTTGGCGTTGCCGCTCACCGGCGCGCAGACGAAGTCGGCCTTGTGGTCGCTCAGGCGCTTCCTGATCTCGACCGATTCCTCGACCGCGATGGTCGAGCAATCGACGAACACGCCGGGCGTCTTGTTGCCGGACAGCACGCCGTCCTTGCCGAAATAGACCTGCTCGACGTCCTTGCCCTCGGCGACGATGGAAAACACGATGTCGGTCTCGGCGAGGTCGGCCGGTTTGTCGACGATCTTGCCGCCGAGCTTGGCGAGCGGCTCGGCCTTGGCGCGGGTGCGGTTCCAGATCGATACGTCATAGCCGGCCTTCAGGAGCCGTTCGGCCATCGGATAACCCATCCGGCCCATGCCGATCCAACCGATCCGTAGCGTGCTCGCAGCCATGCCCAAACTCCTTCCAATCCAGCGCCAAGTGATGTCCTGGGTGATGTCCCGGTGATGTCCCGGGTGATATCCAGGCGAGATGGTGGATTCTGCTAGCACGGCCCCGCTTGCGGCCGCAATGTGGGCCCGCTCCCGCCGTGCCGGTGCGCGAAAAGCCTTGCGGGACTTGAGATTTCGCACCGAACATGCAGGTTACCGGCACGGCGCCGGAACGGCGTAGCCACCCTCAAGGACCGGGAGAAGTGCGATGGCCGACAAGGCCGACGTGGTGCTGATCGGAGTGCCGAAGAAGCTGATCGTCGATGCGCTCAGCGGGCCGTTCAATCTGCACGTGCTGCCCAAGGGAAGCGAAAAGAGCGGCGACGCCGAGGCGATCATCGCCAGGATCGGCGGCAATGTGCGCGCCGCCGCGGTCACCGGCGCGCCGGACGTCATGCGCACCGACCTGATCGCGCGCTTTCCGAAGCTCGAGATCATCTCGAGCTTCGGCGTCGGCTACGACAATGTCGATTTCAAGTATGCCGCGGACAACAGGATCGTCGTCTGCAACACGCCCGACGTGCTGAACGAGGAGGTCGCCGACACCGCGCTCGGCCTTCTGCTCTGCACCGTGCGCGAGTTTCCGCAGGCCGCGAGCTTCCTGCGCGCCGGAAAATGGCTCCAGGGTCAGTATCCGCTGCCCAGGGCCACGCTGCGCGACCGTTCGGTCGGCATGGTCGGGCTCGGCCGCATCGGCAGGGCGATCGCACGGCGGCTCGAAGGCTTCGGCGTGCCGGTGTCCTATCACAGCCGCAACCCGCAGCCGGGCGTCGCCTACAAGTACTATGCGAAGCTCGTCGACATGGCGCGCGACGTCGATACGCTGATCCTGATCACCCCCGGCGGCCCGTCGACCAAACACATGGTCAACACCGAGGTGCTGCAGGCGCTCGGGCCCCGCGGCATCGTCATCAACATGTCGCGCGGCACGGTGGTGGACGACGCAGCCCTGATCAAGGCGCTGAAGGAAAAGACCATCTACTCCGCCGGCCTCGACGTGTTCGTCGATGAGCCGCGCGTGCCGCAGGAATACATGGAGATGGACAACATCGTGCTGTTTCCGCACCTCGGCTCGGCGACGGTATTTACCCGCCAGAAGATGGAACAGCTGGTGGTCGACAACCTCCTGGCCTGGGCCGCCGGTAAGCCTTTATTGTCGCCGATCCCCGAGACACCCTGGCCTCCGCAAAAGCGGGCGTGATATTTTGCCGGCATGATCCGGAGCCTGACGCTTGCCCTCGCTCTGCTGACCGCCTGCATCGCGCGGCTTTCCGCGCAGCCGGCCGATCCGCCGGTCACCATGCCCGAGCCGCCGGCGGCGGAGACGCCGGCTCCGGCCGTGCCGCGCACCATGGTCGGCACCTGGGAGTTCTCCAACGCCGACCGCGAGAAGAGCTGCTCAATCACCTTCCGCAACGAGCAGAACCGCGTCGGCAAGCGCGTCGAGTTCGACCCGGCCTGCGCCGGCCATTTCTCCTTCGTCAAGGACGTGGCCGCCTGGCAGCACGCCGACGGCGACTTCCTCAAGCTGCTCGACGCCCAGGGCAACCCGATCCTCGAGTTCAGCGAGGTCGAGAGCGGCATCTTCGAGGCGCCGCGGGCCGGCGAGGGCATCCTGTTCATCCAGAACGCATCGGCGCTGGGGCCCAAGCCCAAGACCGCCGACGAGATCACCGGCGAATGGTCGATGATCCGCCGCACCGGCCGCGCGATCTGCTCGCTGTCGCTGACCAGCACCCAGCAGGGTGAGGAGTTCACCGTGCGGGTTGCGCCCGGCTGCGATCCGGTCGTGGTGCGCTTCGGCCCGGTGACCTGGCAGATGGACCGCGGCGAGATCGTGCTGCGCGCGGCGAACGGCCGGACCATGCGCTTCGAGGAGGGCGAGGCCTCGCGCTGGCAGCAGGTGCCGCAAAGCGCCAATCCGTTGCTGATGGTGCGGAAGTAGCCGCGTGCTGATTTCCGGCGCGGAAAAGCTCGAGCGCATGCGCGACGGCCGCGCCGTCTATATCGGCGCCGAGCGTGTCGACGACGTCACCGCGCATCCGGCGTTCCGTGAAGGCGCGAGAACCATTGCGGGGCTCTACGACCTCAAGGCCGATCCGGCCAGGCGCGAGCTGTTCTCCTTCGACAGCAACGGTGAGCCGGTCAGCCTCTACTGGCTGCGCTGCAGGAGCCGCGACGATCTCGCGCGCCGCATGCGCTGCTGCAAGGCGATCGCCGATTTCACCTATGGTTTCGTCGGCCGCTCGCCCGATCAGGTGTCGGGGCTGATTGCGGGACTTGCGATGAACCCGGGCCTGCTCGACGCCCTGCGTCCGGGCTGCGGCCAGAACCTGCTGAAGTATTACGACCACGCCAGCCGCAACGATCTCTATCTCAGCTTCGCCGTGACGCCGGCGAGCGGACGAAAGAGCGCCGATCTGTTTCCCGGCCAGCAGCGCGACGATCCGAACCTGCAGGTGGTGGCGGAGGACGACACGGGCGTCACCGTCTCCGGCATGAAGATGCTCGCCACCAGCGCGGTCTATGCCGACGAGATTCTCATCGGCAATCTGACGCCGATCGACGAGAAGCTGAAGAGCGAAGCGATCACCGCGGCCTTGCCGCTCAACGCGCCGGGCGTGTCGTTGTGGTCGCGGCAGCCTTACGCGCAGCACGTGGCGCATCAGGCCGACTATCCGATGTCGTATCGCTACGACGAGACCGACAGCGTGCTGGTCTGCGACCGCGTGAAGATTCCGTGGGAGCGCGTGTTCCTGCACGACAACGCACTGATGTCGCGCCGCATCTACATCGAGACGCCGGCGAACTGCTACCAGAATCACCAGTCGAACATCCGCTTCTGGTCGAAGATGGGCCTGATCACAGGCCTTGCGAGCCGCATCTGCCAGGCCAACGGCACCGACAGGATCCCGGCGGTGCGCGAGGTGCTCGGGCCGGCTCGCCTCGCTCGAAGCGCTGATCGGCGGCATGGTGCACGGCCAGATCGACGCCTGGGAGGCGTGGCCCGAGGGTTATGCCACGCCGAACCGCCGCATCATGTATGCGGCGCTGAACTGGTGCCAGGAGCACCACACCGAGATCGTCGACATCCTGCGCACGCTGCTCGGCGGCTATCCGCTGGTGATGCCGGCCTCGATCGACGTCGTCACCGACGCAGCCTTGCGCGACCGCTTCGAGCGCTGGTGGAAGACGCCGACGGTCGAATCGATCGAGCGGCACAAGCTCTACAAGCTCGCCTGGGACATCGTCGGCACCGAGTTCGCCGGCCGCCACATGCTCTACGAGAAGTTCTACGCCGGCAGCTCCATCGTCGTCCGCAACCAGAGCGACCGCGAGGCGCCGTGGGAGCGCTTTCACGCCATCGTCGATGAGCTGTTGAACAGCATCGAAGTCCCGGGCATCGCTGACAAAACAGGCAAGCCGTAGCCTGCCGGCGGTTTGCGCAATGTTCGCTGTACCGCATGGCGGGTGGGCGCTTGCCCCTTGTCTGCCGGGAACCGCGGCGGCACTATCGCCTCAACACGCAAGGCGAATGGCTCGCCGAACATGCTCCGGGAGGTTCCATTGATCAGGACAATCGGATCGGCCGTTGCGGCCGTGGCTTTGGCGCTCGCGCTGGCCGCGCCGGCGGCCGCGCAGGATGTCGTCAAGATCACGCTCGCCGACCAGAACTCGCCGCAGGGCTGGGGCCCGATGCACGCGCTGCAGCCGTGGGTGAAGCAGGTCGAAGAGGCCGGCAAGGGCCGCATCAAGATCGAGGTGTTCCCGTCGCAGACCCTGATCAAGGGCATCGACATGTGGAAGGGCGTCCGCAGCGGCATCGCCGACATCGGCTGGTGCGTGCAGGGCTACTGGCCCGAGCAGACGCCGTTGTCCGACGTGATGTCGCTGCCGTTCCTGCCGCTCAAGTCGGCCGAGCAGGGCGGCGCCATCCTGTGGCAGCTCTACGAGAAGTTCCCGCAGATCCAGAAGGAGTACGGCGATATTCAGCCGCTGGTTCTGTACACCACGTCGCCCAACTTCCTCATCACCTCGAAGAAGCAGGTGAAGACCATGGAGGACCTGAAGGGCCTGAAGCTGCGCACGCTCGGCGGCCCGCCGATCGAGATGGCCAAGGCGCTCGGCGCGTCGCCCGCGGTGATGCCGATGCCCGACCTCTATCAGGCGCTCGACAAGGGCGTGTTCGACGGCGCGGCGGTGCCGTGGGAGGCAATCCACGCCTTCCGCCTCTATGAGGTCGCCAAGAACGTGACGATGGTGCCGTTCTATGCGTCGTACTTCTCGCTCTGCGCCAATCGTCAGAAGATCCAGAGCTTGCCGAAGGATGTCCGCGACATCCTGCTCAGCAAGAGCCAGCTCGAAGGCTCCAAGTTCTGGGGCAGGAACTTCTTCGACACCGCCGAGAAGGGCGTCGAGGAGCGCGTCAAGGCCGCGGGCATCACGCTCAACCGCTACGACGTGCCGCCCGCGGAGATCGAGCGCTGGAAGAAGACCGCCGGCGAGCCGCTGTGGGAAGCCTGGGTGCAGAAGATGGAGGGCAAGGGCCACAAGGAGGCCCGCCAGATCCTCAACACGGCGCTCGAGCTTGCGAAGCAGTGATCGCGATCAGTCTTGGTCATTCCGGGACGCGAGCCGAGAGCGCGTTTACGTGCGTCTTCGCCGCGCTATGGCTCGCGGGCCCGGAATCCAGACGAGAGTTCTGAACTTGCATCTGGATTCCGGGCTCCGGCCTTTGGCCGGCCCCGGAATGACCCGCTGCTTCCTGTGATTTCCTCATGACAGCAGCTCTCGGCAGGTGGCTTCTTCGCATCGAAGCCGCGCTGCTTTACGTCAGCGTGCTCGCCACCTTTGCCATGATGTGCCTCACCTCGGCGGACGCGTTCAGCCGCTATCTGTTCAACAAGCCGATCCTCGGCGCGCTGGAGCTCACCGAAAAATACCTGATGGTGGCTGCGATCTTCCTCGGCCTGTCTTATGCCTTTCGCGGCGGCCTGTTCATCCGCGTGACGCTTCTGGTCGACCGGCTGTCCGGCACGGCGCGGCTCGTCGCCGACTATGTCGCCCACCTCATTACGCTCGCGTTCTGCGGCTTCATGGTGTTCGCCACCGGCCAGCAGGCGCTGCGCGGCTGGAGCGACGACACCGAGCTCAGCACGCTGCCCATTCTCGTCGGGCCCGCCTACAGCTTCGTGCTGGTCGGGTTCCTGGCGCTGACCGTCGTCCTGCTGATCGACCTCGCGCGGGTGCGGCGGGGCCAATCGATGCTGCTGTCGTCACAAGAGGCTCCTTCCGCAACCTGACCAAGCCCGGGTTGCAGACCAACCGTCATGACCATTGCCCTGCCGATGCTGGTGTTGCTGCTGTGCCTGCTCGCCGGCGTGCCGATCGCCGTCGCGCTCGCCGGCTCCGGCATGTTCGGCATCTGGCTGATCACCGGCGACCTCGCCAAGGTGATGAACATCGTCGGCCTGGTGCCGTTCAGCACGGTCGCGGACTATTCGCTGACCACCATCCCGATGTTCATCCTGATGGCCTACTTCTCGGCCTCGTCGGGCCTGGCGCGCGATCTCTACAACGCCGCGGCCGCCTGGCTGTCGCACATCAAGGGCGGGCTTGCGATCGCCACCGTGTTCGCCTGCGGCATCTTCGGCGCCATGTCGGGCGCGAGCACCGCGGCGGCGTCGGTGATGTCGCGCATCGCCATGCCGGAGATGCGCCGCCACGGCTATTCCGACGAGCTCGGCGCCGGATCGATCGGCGTCGGCTCGACGCTCGACATTCTCATCCCGCCGAGCATCGCCATGGTGATCTACGGCGTCGCAACCCAGACCTCGATCGGCAAGCTGCTGGTCGCGGGCGTGGTTCCGGGCGCGCTGGTCGCGGTGCTGCTGGCGATCATGATCTACGTCTGGGTTCGCATCAGCCCGCACCATGCCCCGGCGGCGTTTCACACGCCGCGCGAGGAGCGCATCGCCAGCCTCAAGCGGGTGTGGCCGAGCCTGCTGCTGATCTTTCTCGTGCTGCTCATGCTCTACAGCGGCGTCGCCACGCCCACGGAAATCGGTGCGCTCGGCGCGCTGCTCGCCGCCGTGATCGGCGCGGTGTTCGGCCGGCTGACGCTTCCCGAAGGCATCGAGGCGCTGAAGCAGACGATCCGCACCTCGGCGATGATCTTCCTGATCCTGATCGGCGCGACCATCTTCGGCTATTACATGACGCTCAGCCGCATCCCGCAGGAGGTGGTGGCGCTGGTCGGCGCCATGGACCTGAACCGCTGGGTCGTCATCGTCGGCATCGTCGTCGCCTACTTCATCATCAGCATGTTCATGGACGAGATTCCGCTGCTGCTGCTCACCTTGCAGCTCACATTCCCGCTGATCACCGCGCTCGGCTTCGACCCGATCTGGTTCGGCGTGCTGTCGATGATGATGGTGGCGATGGGGCTGGTCTTCCCGCCGGTGGGATTGCTCGCCTTCGTGGTCAGCGCCACCGCGAACGTCGACCTGATGAAGGTCTACAAGGGCTGCAGCATCCTGATGCTGGCGCTGGTCGCGACCACGGTGCTGCTGATGATCTTCCCGGACATCGCGCTCTGGCTGCCGCGCACCATGCGGTAAGCCGGTGTTCGGGCGCGCCGCCTGGGCGCATCGGCCCCCTTGTGAAACCCGAGGCGGCGACACACGTTATGGCCGTCAGCCGCCTGTGCTGCGCGGAGCCAACGTGCAAAACCCGCTCACCCGTATTGCGGTCGTCGTGCTTGTCGCGCTGCTGGCGATCATCGCCGCGCAGCCCTATGTCGAACGCCTGCTGTTTTCGGCCTCCACCCCGCGTGCGGTCGAACCGCGCGGGCAGCTTGCCGACAGCGAGCGCTCGACCATCGAAATCTTCCAGCGTGCGGCGCCTTCGGTCGTTCAGGTGGTCGGCCGCCCGGCGGCGATGACCGGCTCCGCGATGACGGAAGGCGAAGGCGGACTGCAATCGGGCACCGGCTTCCTGTGGGATGCGGCCGGCCATGTGGTGACCAACAATCACGTGGTGGAGCAGGCCGGCGAGGTTGCGGTCCGGTTCGCCTCCGGCGAGGTGGCGCGCGCCGACATCGTCGGACGCGCGCCGAATTACGATCTGGCGGTGCTGCGCATCGCCGGCGCCAGACGGCTGCCGCCGCCGCTGGCGATCGGCACTTCGGCCGATCTCAAGGTGGGACAGTCCGCGTTCGCCATCGGCAATCCGTTCGGGCTCGACCAGTCGCTGACCAGCGGCATCATCTCGGCGTTGAAGCGGCGGCTGCCGACCAGCTCGGGCCGCGAGATTTCCAACGTCATCCAGACCGACGCTGCGATCAACCCCGGCAATTCCGGCGGGCCGTTGCTCGATTCGGCGGGCCGCGTGATCGGGGTCACCACCGCGATCTACTCGCCGTCCGGCGCCAATGCCGGCATCGGCTTTGCGGTGCCGGTGGACATCGTCAACCGCGTCGTGCCGGAGCTGATCAGCCGCGGGCGCGTGCCGACGCCGGGGATCGGCCTGGTCGCGGCCAGCGAGGCCGCCGCCACGCGCATGGGAGTCGAAGGCGTCGTGGTCGTGCGTACGGTCCCGGGCTCGCCCGCCGAACGCGCCGGGCTGCGCGGCGTCGATACCAACAGCGGCGCGCTCGGCGACCTGATCGTCGAGGTGAACGGCAAGCCGGTGCACCGGCTGTCGGACCTGACCGACCTGCTCGAGGAGGTCGGCGTCGGCAAGACCGTGCGCCTTTCGGTGCGGCGCAACGGCCAGACCCGAACGATCGAGGCGGAAGTGATCGACGTGAGCCGCTCGTGAGCGGTTAGAGCCCGGCCATGGGCGCCGTAACGGTCATTGCTGAAGGTCGGAATCGAGCCGGGAACATGACCTCGATGACGTTCGGGCTGACGGACTTTCGCCCTTTCCGGCGGACCGGCAAATAGGTACGGTACGCACCGCCGATACGCCGAAGTCGCTGCCGAATTTCGAATTTCTATCGCCGCGGATTGAAGGCCGCCGACGCCGGGACAAGGCGTGCCCGGCACCTGAACTCGTGCCGAACAATGAGCATTGGACAGGGGGCCTCATCGCCATTGAAGCGGCCAGCAATGCAGCCAATCTCGTTAGTCGAGGCCGGGAGATGATGCGATTTGCATTGTTTCTCCGGAGCGCGCCGCTCTGGGTGCGCCTCGGCGTCCCGATCTCCTTGATCGTCGCCCTGGCGATCGGCCTTGTCAGCTTCCTCAATTACTACACCTACGAAAAAACCTACCGTCAGCTCAATGTCTCGCGCATCACCGTCGTTGCGCGCGACCTGCGGCAGGCGATCGAGACCGGCCTCAACGTTGGCCTGGAGCCGCGAAGCAACACCCAGCTTGAAAAAGCTCACGCCAACGCACGCGACCACACCGAGGGCCTCCGCTTCGCGGTCGTCATCGACGACAAGGCGAGCCGGATGGTCGAGGTCGGAACGGCCCCGCCCGGGCAGGACTGGCTGAAGCGCATCCAGAGCATTGGCCAGCAATCGCCCCAGGATTCATCCCAGGAATCGTCCTGGGTCGGCGAAGGCCCCGACACCTATCAAGTTGGACTGCCGTTCCAGAACAGCTTCGGCGTGACGGGCGGGGCGGTGATCCTCGGGTACGACAAGACGGCGATTGATCGTGCAACGTCAGCCATGCTGTTCACCCTGCTCGCCGACTGGCTTCTGGCGGTCTTCGTTCTCACCATCGTGACGCTGCTGGGCGTTCGCGCGGTCACGCGGCCGCTTGAGCTTGAGTTGACGCAGGCCGAGGCTGCGCTCGATCCGGCGCGGTCTGGCGCGGCGGTTGCAGCGCTCAGTCTCCCGTTGCTCGGGGAAGAGATCGAGCGCGGCATCCCGGCTTTCGTTCGGCAGGCGCAGGCGGCGCATGCGCAGCTTGCCGATGCCGCAAAGGGATTGCGATGAAGCGCCTGCAGCGCCAGCTCGTGCTCCTGACGGCCGTTCTGCTGACATTGGCGGCCATCTTCGTTTCGGTGCGCGCGGACCAGAACTTCGAAGGCAGCCTGCCCGCGCAGGCGCTCGCCGTCGAGCGCGAAATCTCGCGTTCGGTCACCGACGTGATTCAAAAAGCGTTGCTGCACGGAATTCCGTTCGACGAGCTCGTCGATGCCGGACGATTTCTCGATACGGTCAAGCGCGACAATCCGCGGCTTGAATACCTGATCGTCACCGACGCAGGAGGTGTGGCGCGTTACAGCACGCACCTTGGCAACCTCGACAACAACGTGGCCTTTCTGAATGCGATCGCGACCAGGCGTCACGAAGCCACGGCACGCATCGACAGGTATTTCAATTCGTCGACACCGATCAGGCACGGCGATCTGGTTGTCGGATACCTCAATCTCGGACACCGGGCGAACATCGTCGCGCAGCTTCTGCTGGACATCGCCGCCGATATCGTCGCCGTTCTCGTCGTCGCCGGCCTGGTGGCGTTCGAGCTTGTGCGCCTGTTGATGGCGGCTTCGTTTTCGTCGCCGCTGATGGCGGTCAGGCAGTTCCTCGCGGGCGTTGCAGCAGGCGATTTCCGTCGGTACCTGCCGCGCGACGTGTTTGCCGGGATCGGTCGGCTCGAGCGCCGCCTCAACGCGACCGTATCGGAACTCAACAGCAACGCCCGGCGCCTCGAAAAGGCTGGCGCCCCGCTTCCGCAGCGGCTCTCGTTCGACATCCGCAATGACCGCACGATACTTCGAATCAACGCTGTGGAAGCCATCCGCTGGCCGTTCTTCTTGCTGATCTTTGCCGAGTCGCTGTCGCTGGCGTTCTTTCCGAATTTCGTCTCGCAGTTCTACGATCCGTCGTACGGGTTGTCCCGACACATCGTGATCGGAATTCCGATCACCGTCTTCATGCTGGTTTGGGCCATCGCCATGCCGTTCGCCGGCACATGGTGCGACCGCGTCGGCTACCGGAAAGCCTTTGGCGTCGGGGCTGCGACGACGACCGCCGGCCTGATCTTGACGGCCTACTCGACCAGCTTGCTGGACCTTGTGATCTGGCGGTCGCTCACCGCGGTTGGCTATGGAATCGTCTATGTGACGACGCAGGCCTACATCACGACCTACGTTGCTCCGGCGGAACGGACGCGCGGGCAGGCGGCGTTCCTCGCGAGCTTCTTTGCCGGCTCGCTGTCGGGCGCAGCCATCGGCGGGATCCTCGTCGACCGGCTCGGCTTCCAGATGACGTTCCTGTTCTCGGCAGGCTTGAGCGCGATGACGGCAATCTACGTCGCGCGCTTCCTGGGGAACGAGGTCGTGCAGGCCGCCTCCCCCAAGAAACGTCTCACCCTGTCGGATTTCAAGCTGTTGCTGCACCACAAGCAGTTTGCCGCGATCACCTTTCTCTCGGCGATTCCGGCGAAGGTCGCGCTGGCGGGCTTTCTCTATTACTCGGTGCCGCTCTATCTCAAAGGGCTTGGCTACAATCAATCGGTGACGGGCCGGGTCATGATGGCCTATGGGCTGGCGATCATCCTGGCCAGCCCGGTCGTCGCTCAGCTCGCGGACCGATCGAAGGACCGCTCGCGATTCCTGATCATCGGCGGCCTGATCGCGGCGATCGCCATGGCCATTCCGCTGTTTGTGGAAGATATGACAGGAGCCGCGCTGGCCGTCATCGGCCTGGGCCTGGGGCACGCCATCGGCGTCTCGCCGCAGATGACGCTCATCATCGATCGATGCGGCGAGACGGTGAAGGAAGTCGGGCAGGCGACGAGTGTCGGTATCTTTCGGCTGGTCGAGCGGATCGGCACGATCACCGGCCCGATTCTTCTCGGCGTGATGATTGCGTTGACCGACTTCATGGGCGCCTTTGCCATCCTGGCCATTTTCACGTTCGCCACCACGGCCAGCTTCACATTGCTGCTGTTGTGGTTTGACCGCGGCGCCGGCCGCGCACCCGCCGTATAGGAGCCACATGCTTCGCTTCCTGCTCGCACTGCTCATGGCGGCGACGCTGGCCACCGGCGCGCTGGCGCAATCGAAGCCCTTCAAGGTGACATTGATCCTGTTTCGCGGAATGACGCCTGCGGAACAGGGGTTCATGGACCAGCTCAAGGCGCGCCTGCCGGTCGAGTTCACCGTCCGCAATGTTCAAGGCAGCCGGGCTCTGATCCGGGAATTCGTCGAGGAGGCCCGGCGCGACCGTCCCGACTTGCTGTATACGTTCGGCACGACCGTCACGCTCGATACCGTCGGCGCTGTGGGACAGGTCGATCCCGGTCGCCATATCACCGACATCCCTGTGATCTTCAACATCGTCGCCGATCCGGTGGGCGCCAGGCTCGCCGACGCGTTGGCCGCGACCGGTCGCAATCTCACCGGCGTGTCGCACCTGGTGCCGATGCCCGACCAGCTGCGGGTCATGCAGCGGTTCAAGCAGGTGAAGAAGCTTGGCGTGATCTTCAATCCTTACGAGCCAAACTCGGCCCTGGCGGTCGAGCAGCTGAAGGGGCTGACCGGACAATTCCAATTTGCGTTGACCGAGTCGGCGCTGCAAACGGCACCCGGCCGGCAGCCGGTGGCGCAAGACGTCGTCGACGCCATGCAGCGGCTGATCGCCACCAAGCCGGACTTCATCTATCTGCCCTCGGATTCTTCGCTGATCGCGCGGGCGTCGATCATCATGGGCTTGGCGACCGGCGCCAGGATTCCGGTGATCTCGGCGACCGAGGGGCCGATCCGTGACGATGCCGCGCTCGTCGGCCTGGTCAGCAACTATTACAACGCCGGCGCCTTTGCCGCGCACAAGGCGGAGCAGATCCTGGTCGACAAGCAATCCGTGGGTCGGCTGCCGATCGAGACGCTGCGGCGGTTCGCGCTGGTGGTCAACATGACGACCGCGATCCAACTCGGCATTTATCCGCCGCTCGATCTGATCAGGATCGCTGAATTGCTTTAACGGCCATGGTGCGGCCGGCGAGGGTGCTGTCGGGGCAGGCCCCATGGCCGCCCGTGGCCCTGAAGCCCATCACCCCAAAATCTCGCGCCAACCTGTTTGTGTTCGCGGCCGTCCGCAAGTTCATGCCGCAAAAAATTCGCGCCGCAGCGCTTTCTGCATATCGCGCGGCCGAAGCCGTAGGGCATCGTCCGGCCCAGGCGTGGCCATCGCTCGCGACGGCCGCTTGGCTGGAGCGCCGATGAAATCTCAAGAAAAAATCAAGCAAGCCTTGAGGTTCCGGGCGCTGGGCCGTGCGACATTGCAAACGACTTGATTTTCGCCGGGATCAACATGAGCGACATCGCGCTCGATCAGTTCGACGAGCATCCCTATGGCTGGGTGATCGTTGCGGTAGCGACCGTCTGCTTCGCGCTCGGCTTCGGGGCCGGCGGCACGATTTCGGTTTTCATCAAGCCGTTCGAGCAGGAATTCGGTTGGCTTCGCGCCGACACGTCCATGGCCTACACGATGCACACGATCGGCACCGCGCTCGGTGGCCTCGTCTGGGGCAGCCTGTCGGATCGCATCGGGGCGCGCAAGATCGCCCTCCTTGGCTCGATCGCGATGGCTGCGGGGCTCGCCGCGCTGCGATGGCAAAGCGAGCTCTGGCTGCTCTACCTGCTCTACTTTCTCGTCGGCGCCATAGGCTTTGCCTGCCTGTTCACGCCGGTGCTGGCGCTGACCGGGCTGTGGTTCAGCGCGCGCAAGGGGCTGGCGATCGGCATCGTGACGGCCGGCGGCGCGATCGGCCAGGGCGTCGTGCCCTATCTCGCGCAGCTTCTGATCACGGAGCTTGGCTGGCGCGCCGCCGCGCTTTGGCTCGGCGCCGGATATTTTGCCGTTCTCTTTCCGTTGATGTTCCTGCTGCGGCCCGCGCCGTTCGCCATGCAGGCGCGCGGCCGGTCCGACCGCTCGGATTCCAACCTCTGGGGCGTGCCGCACGCAGTCACCATTCCGTGGCTCAGCCTCGCCGGAACGTTTTGTTGCATCTGCATGGCCGTGCCGCTGGTGCATCTCGTGCCGCTCGGCATCGATCTCGGATGCAGCCCGCAGACCGCTGCGGGCCTGCTGCTGTCGCTGATGGTTGCGGGCGTCGCCGGCCGCCTGTTCTTCGGCTGGCTCGCCGATCGCATCGGCGGCCTTCCGGCCTACTTCATCGCCTCGCTGGCGCAGACTTCGGTGGTCTTCTGGTTTACCCAGACCAGGGACATCGCGACGCTGTTCCAGCTTTCCGTGCTGTTCGGCTTCGGCTTTGCCGGCGTGATGACCTGCCTCCTGATCTGCGCGCGGGAGGCGGCGCCGCTGCGCATGTCGGGCACCGCGATGGCGATCGTCTCCACCGCGGGCTGGATCGGAATGGGGCTTGGAAGCTATCAGGCCGGTTATTTCTACGACATCACGGCAGCGTATTTGTGGTCCTACGCGAACGCCGCGATCGCCGGGGTCATGAATCTGCTGGTCGTTGCAGCGCTGTTCTGGTTCCGGCACCATCGCGCCCTGCGCCAGACGGCGTCGCTCGAGCACGTCTGACGCTCAGCCGGTCGTTCGGGGGCCACGGGCAGCATGCCATGGGAGAGCGCAAGCAGGCCGTCGTCATCGGTGCGCTCGGGGTCATCGGCCGCTATATCGTCGAGCGGCTGCTGCGGGAGGATGGCTGGTCGGTCGTGGGCGTGTCGCGCCGCGCCGCCGACGCCGCCCCGCGCTATCGTCACGTCTGCGTCGATCTTCTCGATTCACGGGCCGCGGCTGCCGGGCTCGGCGACCTGTCCGAAGCAACGCACATCTTCTACGCCGCGTTTCAGCCTGCCGCCGGCGCCGCCGCAGGCTATGCCGCCAACATCGCGCCCAATCGCGACATGCTGGTCAACGCCGTGACCGCAATCGATGCGGCGTCGCGGGCGCTGCGCCGCGTCGTGCTGGTGACCGGCACCAAGTACTACGGCGCCCATCTCGGACCGTTCAAAACCCCGGCGCGCGAAAGCGATCCGCGCCACAGGCCGCCCAACTATTACTTCGATCAGATCGATTGGCTCACCGGCTTCCAGCGCGGCAAGCGCTGGGACTTCGTCGAGCTGCGGCCGCAGACGCTGTGCGGCTTCGCCCCGGGCACGCCGATGAGTCTCGCTCCCGCCATCGCGGTCTATGCCGCCCTCAGCAAGGAGCTCGGTCTGCCGCTGCGCTTTCCCGGCAAGCCCGGGGCCTATACGTCGATCTACCAGGTGACGGAGTCCGCACACTTTGCCAACGCCGCCTTGTGGGCGGCGGTCGAGCCGCGCTGCGGGCGCGAGGCGTTCAACATCACCAACGGCGACTATTTCCGGTGGAAGAATCTGTGGCCGAAGCTCGCCGCGGTCTTCGATATGCCGGTCGGCGAGCCGCAGGCCATCAGCCTCACGGAGCACATGGCGGACAAGGAGCCGCTCTGGCGCGCCATGACGGCGAAATACCGGCTCGAGCCCCACGCCTACGGCCAGCTCGTGGCCTGGCCGTTTGCCGACTACGTCTTCGGCTGCGATTGGGATGTGATGTCGGACACAACGAAGTCCCGGCAATTCGGCTTCCATGACGTGGTCGACAGCGAAGCGATGTTCGTGCGGCTGCTGGGCCGGTTTCGCCAGGAGCGGATCGTTCCCTAGCGGCGGGTCCAGTCAAAATTGAAACGTCGCAATCTGTGGTCCTGGGTCCCCGCTTCCGCGGGGACGAACGCGGAGAGAGTTCGCCGGACTATCGGCCGTTCGTCCCCGCGGACGCGGGGACCCAGTACTGCGCACATCGGTTCAATGTTGAAACGTGCTCAAAAGCGTCGCAACGCCTACGTCTTCGCCGGCGCGTAGAACGTCCCTTCCACCTCCATGATGTCGTCCTGATTGAGCCTTCGGACCTCGACAATGGTCCGCGGCGGGTAGGGCGGCTTGCCCCACAATTCCTCCTGCACCTTGTTCACGATCGGCCGCAGCCGGACCATGTCGGTCACGTAGACCACGATCCGAACGCAATCGCGCAGGCCTGCGCCCTCCGACTCCGCGATCAGCTTCATGTTGAGGAAGGCCTGGCGGATGCGCGCCTCGTCGCCCTGCACCAGCGTGTTGGTCTTCGGGTCGATGCCGCGCATGCCGGCGACGAAAATGAAATCGCCCGCGCGGGTGCCGACGTCCCACGGTCCGGTGGGCTTGATCGCCCCTTCGGGGGTCAGCGTCGTCACTCCATGGGGAGAGAACGATTGGGCGAGCTCGGTCGTGGGGTCTGCCATCAGAAGCGGTCCTGCGGCGAGCAAGAAATTGTGCATGGGCGCTCTCCCCTCTGAATGGCCCGGATCACGCTGGAGCATTTTCCGGCGAAAGCCTGCCCCGGACTTGATCCGGGGCGTGCAGCGGTTCGCCGCAGAAAATGCGACCAGAACAAAGAGTCTGGAGCCGTTCCCGATTCCGCAGGAATGGGAACGGCTCTGGCGCATTTTCCGATGTGCTGCGGTTCGTCGCAATGATAGTCGGCTCGATCGGCTTGTCCCGGCCCTCGAGATGAGGGGATGATGGGGTCCGACGTCACGGTCGCCGGAGACATGCCGCTGCGCAAGTGCCTGGCGAGAACGAGCATTCGGGAGGGAGCGATGCGGGGAATTCCGGCGGCGTTGGCGGTCCTGCTGTTGGGCGCCACGGGCGCCAAGGGCGCTATGGCGCAGGAGCTGCCCTGCGCGCAGGTGCGGCTGGTCGTCCCGTACCCGGCGGGCGGCGCGACCGACGTTGCCTCCCGCGTGGTGGCGGAGCGGTTGGAAGCGGCGCTGAAGAAGCCGGTGATCGTCGAGAACCGGGGCGGCGCGACCGGCAACATCGGCACCGTCGCCGTGGTGAACGCGCCGCCCGACGGCTGCACCCTGCTCGTCAACGCCACGGTGATCGCCACCTTCGTGCACAGCTTCGCCAAGCTCGGCTACGATCCGATCAAGGATCTCGCGCCGGTCGGCGGGGTCGGCATCACGCCGGTGCTGTTCGTTGCGGCGCCCCAGGTGCCCGCCGGCAACATCAAGGAGCTGGTGGAGCTGAGCAAGAGCCGGCCGGACGGCCTCAACTACTCCAGCGCGGGCTACGGGCTGCAGCAGCACCTCGCGGCCGAAGAGATCGCGCAGCGCACCGGCGCGAAATTCACCCACGTCGCCTATCGTGGCGGCGGGCCTGCGATGACCGACCTGATCGCGGCGCGGCTCGATTTCGGCGCGTTCCTGGCCGGCACCACCAAGCCATTGATCGCCGATGGCAAGCTCAAGGCGCTGGCGATCGCCCAGGACCGGCGCTCCGAGCTTCTGCCGGACGTTCCCACCACCGCCGAGCAGGGATTGCCAGGTATGAGTGGCGGCACGCACTTCATGGTGTTCGCGCCGCCCGCGACCCCGAAGCCCGTGATTGCGCTGATCAGCGCGGAGCTGCACAAGGTCATCGCCGCGCCGGCGCTGCGCGAGCGCTTCCAGCAGATCGGCTTCGAGGCGACGCCGATGACGGCGGCGGAGGTGGCGGCCGAGATGCAGCGCACCGGCGAGCGCTACGCGCCGCTCATCAAGCGGCTCAACATCCGGCTGGAGTAGCACCGCGCCGGATCAGCCTCGGCTCCCGCTACAGCCCCGACTCGATGGCCTGCAGCAGCTGGAAGCGCATTGCGCCGTTGTTGCCCTTGAGCGCGATCACGAAACGCACCGGTCCGTGCCCGGAGATGCTGGTGTAGCCCGCCAGCGTGCGGACGCCGTCGAGCGTGCCGGTCTTGTAGGAGGCGCCCTTGCGGCCGTCGAGCAGGTCGGCGTGCGGCGCAAAAAGCGTGAGCACCTTGGCGAGGCCGCGCGCCGTGAAGCGGTTGCCGCGGCTGAGGCCCGAGCCCTCTTCCAGGACAATGGCTCCGTCGAGGCCGTGCGCGGCGAGACTTTCGCGCGCGACCTTGACGGACTTTTCGAGGCTGACCGGGCCGCCCAGGCGGTGCGCGCCGATCTCCAGGAAAACCTGGTTGGCAATGTAATTGTTCGAGCCGAGGAGCAGCTCGCTCAGAATCTTCGAGAGCGGGCGCGACTGGCGGTGAACATAGATCGGAGCGAGGCTTGCGGGCACGGGTCCGGTTGAGATCTTGCCGTTGAAGCTGCCGCCGGCCTGCTTGATGAACGCGACAACGAGTTCGCCGGCGTACTGCAGGCTCACTGCGGGATTCTGGCTCAGGCTGACGCGGCCGCGGCCTTTGGGCCCGCGCGCCTGAAACTCCCTGATCGCCAGCGGGGTGATCGGCGTCTGCTTCTCGGCCGACTCGACCTTGTTGCCGCGGCGCACGGCGTTGATCGTGTTGAAGTTCACCGCCAGCGCCGAGTTCAGGGCATCGTAGGACCTCTGGCTGTCCTCGACGCCCGGAATGCTGAGCCCCGCGGGAAAGTAGCTCGCATCGATGACCATGCCGGTGAGCGGCTTCTGGCCGATCGCGGCGACCAGGGCCGGCGCGAGCAGGGCGAGCTCCTCCGAGATCAGGAACGGATCGCCGCCGCCGCGCACGTACAGCACCCGCTTGTCGTCCAGGTAGAAGCGGGTCTGGAAGCGGTAGTCGGCGCCCAGGACCTGCATGGCGAGCCACGCGGTGACGATCTTGGTGACGGAGGCCGGGACGAACGGCTCGTCGGCGTTCTGGGCCACGAGCTCGTTGCCCTTGGCGTCCATCACCAGCACCAGCCCGGATGGAGCAAGGGCCGCGACCTTCTCCTTCCCGCCGGCCAAGGCCGGAGCGGGCAGCAGGAGGAGGGTAAGGAGAGAGAGGCGAGACCACATGGCGATTCGTTGGCTCATATCAGCTTCCGTGCCCGTCCTTGCTTGCTCATCAACCAACCCCTGTTGTCGGCCTAGGGGACGGTGGCGGTTCCCGAAGGTGAGACATGCGGTACACCACCGTTGGTCCAGTTGAGCGCCTGCATCCGCTGGTGCGCGCCCATCAGCAGCTCGACCGGGTGCTGAGCGAGATCGAGGCCGATCTTTTTTGAAAGCGTCACTCGGTCCGCAAACAGTGCGAGGAAAGCCTCGTTCATTCCACCGTCCAGTTCGCTGTAGGTTGGGGCGGCTGGCACGTTGTCTTCAAGCAACCGCGCGTATTCGAGCGCGTCGGCGCGTTGTTTCTCCAGCGCCCGCTGCGCGATTTTTGGATTTACGACAAAGGCCGGGCATTTGCCGGTGGGATTGAACACAAAAGGCTTCGTTGAATTCGGGGGGCGTTGCGCATCGAATACATAGAGGCGGTTGCACACGTCCACCTTGGGTTCGAGATGCGTGGTCTCGAAATGATCGTTGCCGATCTTGAGCATCTTCCAGAAGGCCAGGTTCGGATTGTTCCGGTGCCGCGCCAGATTCGCCGGCGTCATGCGGAACGGATAGGCCTGGACCTGGAATGACCGCCGGTCGCCGAGGAATGATTCGCGCGCCAGCGCATAGATCTCGCTGATCTGTTCGTCGGTCATGGCATAGCAACCGACCGACCAGCAGTCGCCGTGGATCATCAGCAGGCTGCCGTCGCGGTTGTGCGCTTTGTCGAAGCTGTTGGGGTAGCCGGTGTTGATGGAGAGGTAGAAGTTGGAGTGGGGATTCATCAGCTCGGGCGTCACCGTATAGAACCCCTCAGGGGCCTGACGGTCGCCCTCCTGCCGCTTCGGCCCGAGGTCCCCCGACCAACGGCAAATCGGATAGGTCTTGAGGAGCTGGAAACGGCCGGTGGTGTCCTGTTTCCAGACTTCGAGCTCCGCCTCTTCCTTGAACACGCGCACCAGGATCGGCGAGTGTATGGGCATCTTCTTTTGCCGGAGCAGCGAGACGAGCTCGGGCGGCAGCGCCTTGGTTGCCTTGGCGGGCAACTTGGGAGGCGGCTTGGCAGGTGATTTGTCAGGTGACTTGTCAGGTGACTTGGCTGAAACCTGATTGCTGTCCTGGCCAGGGCTTTGACCAAGGCATGTGACCGGCATCAACGCCGCGGCGAAGGCCGCCGTCAGCACAAGCGCACGGAGCACCGTGGCGCGGATCATGGCCGTACCCCTGCGTGGAACCCTGCGCTGCCGCGACTGAGGGCTTGCCCGACATCATAACGGGTTGGCGAGTACCAAGTCACCGGGCGACGCTACCTCGGATCGATCGGAACCGGTGGCGCGCCGTCCCGTTCGATCGTCTCGCCGGCCTGGAGCAGGAGCTCTTCACGAAAGCGCTCGGCCACCAGCATGACGCCGATCGGCACGCCGTTCGTCACGCCCGTGCTCACCGTCAGGCCGGGAAGGCCCATCAGGGGCAGGCCGACCTGGGTCAGCTGCGCCGCAAACACCCGGCGAAAGGCCGCGGGCGACGAGACGTCGAGCTGGTCGGGAAACGGCGGCTCGGCTGACACCGGACACAGCAAGACCGGATAGTCCTTCAGAAACAGCGACCACTCGCGTGCGCACTCCATGCGTGCCTGCAGCGTGTCGAGCATGGAATTCAGATCGGGTTCGGGACACAGCTCCGTCATCTGCTCGTAGACGAAATTGGCATCCGGATCGTCCTCGTCGCGGACGGCCTGCGCGCCGGTGCGACGGAACTCGGCGAGCCACAGCCGCAGTTGCAGCGCGACCGGCCTGCGGAAGGACGGACAGACCGTCTCGACCACCTCCCATCCCGCCGCCTGCAAGCGCCTGGCGGCGTCGCGCAATGCAGCGGTGACCTCGGGCGACACGTCGAGCTTGTCGGGAGCGATCGTCAGCGCCGCCCGCTTGGGTGCTGGTCCGGGATCGAGGGGGACCGGCGTCCACCACGGGTCGCGTGCGTCTTGCTGCGCCATGGCATGCAAGGCCAGCCGGAGATCGGCGACGGTGCGCGCCAGCGGGCCGGAAACGGCCATCAGCTGCGCGCCGATATGGCGATCTTTGGCGGTGAAGTTCACGTTGGGGACTCTGCCGAAGGACGGACGCAAGCCGTGGATGCCGCAGGCATACGCCGGATAACGGATCGAGCCCGCGATATCGGTGCCGTGCGCGATGGCGCCAATTCCTGTCGCGACGGCGGCGGCGGCCCCGCCGGATGAACCGCCGGGCGTGATCGAGGCGCTCCAGGGGTTGCGTGTGTGTCCGTGCAGGCTGTTGCGCGTGAACCAGCGCAGCGAAAACGCGGGCGTGTTGGTCCGCCCGATGATGACGGCGCCGGCGTTGCGCAGATTGGCGACGACGGGATTGTCGGCCTCAGCCTTCAGGCCGCGCTGAAGGCGCACGCCGTTTGTCGTGGTGTGGCCGGCCTGATCGACATTGATCTTGATCGTAACCGGCACGCCGGCGAGCGTGCCGACGGGTTGCTTGCGCGCGAGCTGGTCATCGATGTGCTGCGCCGCCTGCAGGGCCTCGTCGGGAAATTCCGTGACCACGGCGTTGAGCGCCGGATTGACCTGCGCCAGGCGCGCAAGGGCGGCTTGCGTCACTTCTCTCGCCGAAACCTTTCGCGACCGTACCAGCAAAGCAAGTTCGGTCGCGGACATGCGCCAAAGGTCTGTCATTGAATGAGCCCCGCCTTGTTCAAGGACGCGCGATGAGCAACGGCCGCACGTTGTCGCCACCCGCCATTTGTGGATTCGACGGCTCGAAGCGCTCGCGCAGTTCTCGCTTGCGGACGAGTGCTTGCGCAACATCAAAGGCGGCCTTCAGGTCTTTCGCCCGCCGGAGTGCGATGTTGAAAAAAGCATCGCCGAAATAGGTCCATTTGGCCTTGTCCTCGCAGCCGAACGACGGATGGTTGGCATCGGCGGCGGTGATGACCAGCACATCGGGGCTGGCGAGACGGGGGATGAAGACGCCGGAATAGCAAGCCGAGACGACCACCACCTTGTGTCGCACGCCCGTCCGCGCCAGCAGGCCCGCGAGCCTGGACGGCGTGAGCGTCTGCATGACCCGGCCCGCTTTGACCGCAAGACCGGCGGGGGTGCCATGCGAGGTCAGAATCAGGAACAGAACGTCGCGCTCGGCGTCCATCTCCTGGGCCGCCGTCTGCAACGATGCGGCCAGGGCTTCGATCGTTGCGCCTCCGCCCTTCTTCGAATTGTACCGGACATCGACCGGGCGGCCTCCGAAACGATCCGCGACGATCTGCGCCGCGCCGGTCGCCTCGCGTCGAAACACGCCCTGATCGCCGAACAGGCCGAACGACACCACGCTCACCTTGCGGGCGTTCTCGACCGCGTGCGCCGGCGAAGCGAACGGTGCAACGGCCAAAACGAACGCCAGGGCAAACGCGATGAGCAGCGCGCTCAGTTGGCTGATCCGGGATTTGAACGTCACGACGGACCTCGTTTCGTGATCGCCACCATAGCAGCGCGAGTGTGCTCGGCGTGAGCCCTTCGCTCTGCTATTGCTTCTGGAAATCCGACCCGAACACCAGTGGCGCCGACCTCCAGCTGGTGTTTTCGCCGGCGAGCTACAAGGAAGGCTTCATCGGCATGCTCGGCGACTATCCGGGCATGAGCTGCGGTGTTTGGCAGCACCGGCCCGAGAGCACCGCCTACGTGCGGGCGAAAGCGACCGACATCTTCGTCGATCCAGCGACCCAGCCGAACCACCTGTCGCACGAGACCGACCAGCGGGCGCTGGTCGGCGGCATCAAGCGCGCGCGGCGGCTGCGCGGCACGCCGCAGCTGTCGCAATTCGTCGACCGCGGGACGTTTCCCGGCGGCGGCATACGCACGGACGACGAGATCCTGCATCGGGCTTGCCAGTACGGCGGCACGGTCTGGCACCTGATCGGCACCTGCCGGATGGCCCCCGCGACCGACAAGTCGAGCGTGGTGAGTGACGAGCTCAAGGTTCACGGCCTGCAGAACCTGCGCGTGATCGACGCCTCGGTGATGCCGAGCATGCCGTCGGCCAACACCTCCTCGGCCACCATGGTGATCGCCGAGAAGGGCTCCGACATCCGCGGCAAGGCGGCGCCGGCGGCGGTGGCGCTGCCGGCGTAGATATCGACGCGGCAGACAAGCGCTGGGTCAACCGCATGGTTGCGCGTGCAACAGCTTATTGCGCCTGCAACAACTTAAAAAAATCCGAGCCACGTGAAACCGAATGCCGATAAGCTCGGTATCCGGGTGTGACGGCACTTGCCCCGTGACGGCATTTTTTGTCCCGTGACGGCATTTGTCCCGCTGGGAATTCCATTTTGCACTGACTGACAGGGCAAGCCGGGCAGCATTGCGCCCGGCAGGGGAGCGCAGCATGAGCACGAGAATTTCATTCGCCGGTCGCCATCGGCGGCGGCTTCTTGGTCGTACCGCGATTGCACTTGTATTGGGCGCTGCGCTGACCGGCGCCGAGACGATCGTTGCGCCGCGCGCGATCGGGCAGGGCGGGACTGGCAAGCCGGCTGCCCCTGCGGCCGCGCCTTCGACGCCTGCCGCCACCACGACGACTCCGGCCGCGGCCGCCACGACTGCATCGCGGCCGGCTCCCTCCGTGGCCGACGCCTGCGAAGAAGACGACGTCGGGATGCTCATTCTTCAGGGGCTGTCGGGACAGGCATCGGCGACCGCCGCAGCCGACAATGCCGCGCGCATCCGCCGGCAGAATCTCGTTACCGACAACTGCATTCTTGGCGTCGAGCAGAAGTTCGCCGCGCTGCAAAGCCGGATCGCCAATGTGCTCGCCGGCATCGCCACGGTCGACGACAAGTTCGACCCGAACGATCCGGTGAAGTTTGGCGTGTTGCGCGGCGTGAACGAGTATCTGCAGGCGTTCCAGAACGCGATAACCGCCTTCCAGTCCAACTTCCTGTCGGTGCAGGGCGCGGCCGTGGGCCTCGATGCACTGGTTGCCCAGGACGAGCTGCAGCGGCAAAAGCTGGGCGACGTCGATGACTACATCGGATACGTCCAAGTCGCCGGTGCCGTGACCAAGGCCGGCCAGAAAGCCTACATCAAGGTCAAGATCAAAGGGCTGCAGGGCGCCGCCGACGATGCGACAACGGTTGTAGCAGGGGTCGATGCGCAGGCCGGTCGCGCCGGGACGGCTGGTGACGCGGCGACGGTCGGACCATCGCGGCCAGGAGCGGGCGCTTCCGGCGGTGGTGCGCAGGGCGCAGCCGGGCCTCGGCCGCCCGGCGGTTCGCAGGACGCCGTCGGCACGCGTCCACCGGGCACCCCGCCGGACGCTGTCGCGACACGCCCGCCTGGAGACGCGGGCGGCGCGGCGCCTGGCGGACAGCCGCGGCCTCCGGGCTTTGCCACTCAGAATGTGAACCCTCCGGGGGCCGCGCCGCCGCTTCCTCCAGGTGCCGCGGCCACGATCGCGCCTGGAGGCTCGAAGGGTCTCCTGAAATGGCAGCGCACCTTCCCGGGGCCGCCGCCGAAGATCGATCCGACCGAACTGATCGACCCTGGCAAGAACGTCCAGGTTCTGTTTCAGGGCAACGCGGCTGTCATTTTCACGGACGGCGCGAAGCTGCTGGATGAGGTGGTAGACAAAGGCGTCATGGCCGCGGCCAGGAACGCCGGCATGGGCGACGACGTGCCCGGTCTCGTCCTGGAATTGATCCTCGAGATGGAGCGAGCCAACGAGGTCGTTCTCAAGTCCTCTCTGATCAACGAGCGAATTCTCGGCGAGGTGCTCAAGAGGATGGGCCTCATTCCCGGTGGGCTTCCGGGCGACATCCCTGCGGCGGCGAGCACCCTGCTGCAGAACCTCTATACGGCGATCGGTCGCGGCGCCAAGGGCAATCTGGCGCCGCAGCTCGAGCAACTGGTCACGGCGATCAAGGGCAATTTCTCGAGTTTCGATGAGTTTCTCAGCAATGCCGCGCGCGCCTTCGACCAGGCCGACGATGGCTACATCGGCTTCATCCAGACGTTCAGCGAGACGGATCTTCGCCTTCTGAGAGCGGCGTACGAGGCGGGCGGCGATGTCGCCAGGATCGAAAGCCTGCTCGGCGCGACGCAAACCGCTGCGCTGCGCGGCGTGACTGCGGACCAGCTCGCCCGTGAGGAGCTGTTGGCCTTCATTGCCCGGACCAACGAAAAAATCCAAGCCTTCAAGGAAGACCTCGCCTTGTCGAAGGACACCTCTCCGCAGGCGCTCGGTAAGATGGGCGGCGGCGTCGCGGCCACTCTGGCGGGCAAATTGCTCGGCGACACACCTGCGACCGCTGGTGTCACGGCTGCCGCGGCGGAGGCGGAAGCGCGCCAGGCTCTTCAGAACTCGGTGCTGTTCGCAACGCCCTACATCCAGCAGGCTGGCGGCATCGAATATGTGCTGGAGCGCTTCGATGCGATCCGCCGCTACAAGAACCACAGCTTCATGCGATTCATCCGTGACTCGGCGGTCCACTTCCTGACCAGTCCGTTCCAGTCCTATTCCGACCTTTTGATGGGCGCTCAGGCGATCGGGGAATGGGAAAAGCTCATTCTCGGCAAGAGCGAGCAGATCGCCGGGATGCAGAAGGCGTTCGGCGACGCGCTGCAGGCGCTCCGGTCGCTGGTGCAAACCATCGAGCAGGCCGGCATCGGCAAATTCAACACCTTCATCGGCGACGAGGTGTGAATGCGCTCGGTGAGCTGATCAAGGATCTCGACGCGTGCTGGGAGGCGGCCACCCCCGAGTACCGGGCCGCCAGCGCGCAGCGCTACAACCAGCTCCGCGCAAATCTCGTCAAGCAGCTGCAGGACCTGAAATCGATCGACGCGCAGCTGCACAGTCTGGCCATCAGGATCGGCGACGCAATCAAGGCGATGGAGGCGTTGCAGGTCGGACCGGGCGGCAACCGGCGCCTCGGCATCAGCTTCTTCGATCCGCTGGTGTTCATTCGCTTGTCCCAGCTCGGTGTTGTGGTCGAAAGTCTCGGCAGCGCCGCGACGACGCCCAACAGCGGTCCGATGGTCGAGGTCGTCAAGCCGGCATCAGCCGCAGCGCAGGCCGCCCAAACGGTCAAGCTCACCTATTCGATCGGCAGCGGTCCCAGGCAAGAGATGACGGTCACCGTCGACCGTCCGGCAAATGCCGCAACCGCCGGGGAGAATGACAAGCCCGTCACGATCGATCCGCAAGCGCTGGACCGGCCGCCGGTCATTTCTGCGCCCGGCGCGAACGCGCCGATCGTCGCCGATCCGTCGCTGCTGCAAGGCACCAGGCCGGCTGCGACCATCCCGCCCAAGGTCATCGTGTTGCCGATCGACCCGAAGCTGCTGCAGGAAGGCGGCTTTGTGATCGATCCCGCAATTCTCGGCAGCCTTGGGTCGGGACAGCTCGACGGACCGGCCGCCGCCGCCGTCAGCTCCGCCACCGCCGACGACCTGAGCAATCACCGTCGGGCCCTCGACGACGTTCGGCAGGCGGCGCAGCAGGCGGCCGGCCAATGCGACCGGCCGGCGTTCCAACAGGTGCTGGCCAACGGTGCGGCGCTCCAGCAGGGCGCGGCCGATCAGGCGAAGTCCTGGATCCCCAACGCGGTCGCGATGCGCGGCCTCGTTGCCGACGGCGCGAGCGTCGGCGGACCGGCAGGTGCGGCTCTCGCCGCGGTGGCAGGCGCCGATGGCGTTCCGAACCTCGTCGCCGCCGCGCGCAATCACTGCCCCACGCTCAGGAATCTGTCGCGCAGCACGTCCGCCGGCACCGCGGGACCTGCCGGCACGGCCCGGGGTTTGATCGGTGGTTACACCGAGGCATCGGCCACGGCGCAGGCCTGGGCCGGATTGTCCGTCATGACCGACGCGGTGATGCGCAACATCGTCCGCGACGCGCCGCCCTGCGTGAAGCCTGCCGAGGACAGGGTCGAATGGAATCCCCCGCCCGGCGGTACGACCATCTTTGTGCCCTTCGACGGTGATCCGCAGAGCTCGGTCCCGGACGCGCCCGGCCTCGGCGATGTCGCGGTGAGCACCGCGGCCTGCCGCACGCCGGTCGTCACCGCCTTCGGCGGACCGGGACGTGCTCCGTCGGCGTTGATGCCAAAGCCGTTCGCCGTGACCCACAGCTGCTTGCTCGATACGCCGGCGGTGGTGCAGCGGGCGCAAACGCTCCTCGAAAAGCGTTTCAGCTTCGACCCCCGCAGCGCCTCGACGCAGCCAGTTCCCGGTTTGGAGATCGATGGCCAGCAGGTCTGCGTGACCGACATCCCGATCTTTACGCCGGTCGGCGCGCCCGAGGCCGGCACATGCGTCGGCGATACCGACCTGCCGGCGATCGAGGGCGACGGGTTCTTCGGGTGGGACGAGTTCCGCACCGTCCAGCAGCCGAAGCCGGCGACCGGCGATCCGCTGTTCCGCTCGCGCGGCAGCTGGGCGCAATCGTTCGATGATCAATGGGCGCTCAAGCGCATCGGCTATGGCGACGACTGGCCGCCGCTCGCCGCGGCCGGCCGGCGCGGCCGGGTCGTGGTCGCGGTCATCGACAGCGGCATCGACCTCTCGCATCCCGATCTTGCCGGCATGGTCTGGCACAATCCGCGCGAGCTTCCCTTCGGCAACCGCGACAACGACCGCAACGGCTATGTCGGCGACTACCGCGGCTGGAATTTCGTCAACCGCAACGGCGATGTGCGCGACCTGCACGGGCACGGGACGTTCGTCGCCGGCGTGATCGCTGCCCGCCCGCACAACGGCATCGGCATCGCCGGCGTCAATCCCTGGGCGCGCATCATGCCGCTCAAGGTGGTCGACGTCGACGGCAGCACGCGCAGCAGCCGGATCGCGGAGGCGGTCGCCTATGCGGTCAAGCATGGCGCCCGCGTCATCAACGTGAGCCTCGGCGGCAAGGGCGTGACGCGGCTCGAGCAGGCGGCCTTCGACCTGGCACGCAAGCGCGGTGTCCTGGTGGTGACGGCGGCCGGCAACCTCGGCGTCGACACCGCACAGTTCGGTCCGGCGGGCGCATTCGGCGCGCTGACCGTGGCCTCGACCGACACCGCCGACGCCCGCGCCGGCTTCTCCAACTGGGGCGCGGCGGTCAGCGTGGCGGCCCCCGGGGTCGACGTCTTGTCGCTGCGGGCCCGCCGCACCGACATGTTGCTGGTCGAGCAGAAGAATTACAGTCCGGGCACCGCCTTCGTCGGCGATGACAAGCGCTACTACCGGGCCAGCGGCACGTCGTTTTCGGCGCCGCTGGCGGCAGGGCTTGCTTCGCTCCTGATCGCCAGGGATCCGGCTCTGACCGACCGCCAGGTGATGAGCATCATCAGGAGCACGGCGCGCGACGTCGGCACGCCGGGCGTCGACCAGTTTACAGGGTATGGCCTGATCGATGCACGCGCCGCGCTGAAGGCGCCGCGCGACTATCTGCTGCTCGCCGGTATCAGCGGCGTCGAGGTCGTCAAGAAGGGGAACGCGCAGGCGGTGCGCGTGCGCGGCATCGCCGATGCGAATGCATTCAAGGCCGCGCGCCTTGAGATCGGGGCGGGCGAGACGCCCACGGCATGGAAGCCGGTCGGTGCCGTGAAAAAATCGGGCGAAGCCAATTCAGTGCTCGGCGACATTCCGGCCAACGAGCTTGCCAGCTCCAAGGTGTGGCAGATCCGCGTGATCGTGACACACGGCAGCGGCGCAACGCGGGAGGCGAGGTTCAAGCTGAACCTGGGCTGAGGGGTGCTGCGACGCCCAGCCGAACCACCTGTCGCGCGCGAGCCGATCAGCGGGCGCCGGCAGGCCGATCGCCCTTGCGGCGGGCGCCAGCAGGTTGTCTTGCATCTCGATCCGCATCTCTTTCGCGGTATTGAGATAAGCGTCACTCTGTCCGGAAACCGTGCGAGAAAGCCTCATTCATTCCGCCGTCCAGTTCGCTGTAGGTTGGGGCGGATGGCACGTTGTCCTTGAGCAATTGCGCGTATTCGAGCTCGTCGGCGTGTTGTTTCTCCAGCGCCAGCCGCGCGATTTTCGGATTCACGACAACGGCAATTGGCCCGCATGCCGCTCCGCTCATGTGGGACCAAGACTCTAGATCAGCTTCAACCCCTTCAGGCTCGCGTGGCCGTCCTTGCCGACGATGATGTGGTCATGCACGGCAATGCCGAGCGGTTTCGCCACGTCGATGATCGTCTGGGTCATTTGAATGTCCGCGTGCGACGGGGTCGGATCGCCGCTCGGATGATTGTGGACCAGGATGATCGCGGTCGCCGCAAGCTCCAGCGCGCGCTTCACCACCTCGCGCGGATAGACCGGCGTGTGGTCCACCGTGCCGGTCTGCTGCACCTCGTCGGCGATGATCTGGTTGCGCTTGTCGAGAAAGATGATCCTGAACTGCTCCTTGTTCTCGAACGCCATGGTGGTGCGGCAATGCTCGATCACCGCCGACCACGACGACAGCACCGGCCGCTTCCGCGCTTCGCCGCGCGTGATGCGTCCGGCCACGGCATGAAGGATTTTCAGGTCGGTGCTGGTCGCCTCCTTGATGCCTTTGACCTCCTCCAGCCGCGGCCGCGGCGCGGCCAGCACTTCGGCGAACGAGCCGAATTTGGCGATCAGCTCTTTGGCGAGAGGCTTGACGTCCCGCTGCGGGATCGTCCGGAACAGAACCAGCTCGAGAAGCTCGTAGTCGCTGACCGCATCGGCGCCGGCGTTGCGGAAGCGCGTCCGGAGCCGCTCGCGATGGCCCACGTAGTGCGGCGGCTGATCGTCGGGACGGATAACCTTTGCGGGACTTCTGTCGGCGTGCGCCACCTGGGCGTCCCGCGCCCACAACAGGTGCTGTTCGTCAGGATCAGTGAGCCGCCGCATCGCCAGTCACGCTTCTTGACGATTGGAACGTAACATGAACATGATTTTTGAGCATGTCAAACCGGGCAGAATTTCACAACGACGGCCACTTGAGGTGGCCGGGTCTTGGCCGTACATGTCGCCAAGGAGAAGTCCCATGACGAAGTCCGCACCCAAACCGGCCCGCGGCCGTGCCCGGGCACAGCGTCTCGAAGCGCGCGTCACGGCAGAGCAGAAGGGTTTGATCGAGCACGCCGCGGCTCTGCAGGGCCGGACCGTGACGGATTTTGTCCTGACCAGCGTGCAGGACGCGGCGCGGCGGGCGATCGAGCAACACCAGCAGCTCGAACTATCGGTTCGGGACAGCCGCGCGTTTGTCGACGTGCTGTTGCATCCCAAGCCGGTCAGCGACCGCCTGCGCGAAACGGTTCGCCGATATCGCGAAGCCACTGGCGTTTAGCCGGTGCCGCGAGCGTTGGACGCGCCGCTCCGGGTCGAGCCGCTGGGGCCTCATCACGACCGCAGGTCATTCCACAGTGGCGCGCAGGCGCTCGATCGATATTTTCAAGCTCAGGTCGGTCAGGAAGCCCGCAAGAGCATCGCGGCGCCATTCGTCCTTGTGTTGCCCGGCGGTTCCGTTGGCGGCTTCTACACGCTCGCATCGACGTCGCTGCAACTGACGCAGCTTTCCACCGACATCGCGCGGCGCCTTCCACGATATCCGTTGATACCCGCGACGCTGCTCGGCCGGCTTGTGGTGGATCTCCGCCATCGCGGCAAAGGGTATGGCCGCTTTCTTCTCGCGGATGCGCTGTTCCGCGCGGTCCGTAGCGAAATCGCGTCGTTTGCCGTTGTGGTGGACGCGAAGGATGAAGCGGCGCGGCGCTTTTACGAGCGGGAAGGCTTCTTGTCGTTGCCCGATCAACCTATGAAGCTATTCCGGCCTCTGGCGGACATAGCAAAGCTGTTCGATTAGAAGAGCAGTTCGAATAGATGAATCTGAACCCCGCGCTCGGCTCAGGTTTGGTACGGCGGCTTGTCGAAGCCCTTGGCCGAGGTGGTGAAGATTTCCACCCCGTTCGTCGTCACGCCGATGGTGTGCTCGAACTGCGCCGATAGCGAGCGGTCGCGCGTCACCGCGGTCCAGCCGTCGGACAGCACCTTCACGTGCGGCCGGCCGAGATTGATCATCGGCTCGACGGTGAAGAACATGCCGGGCCGCAGCACGATGCCTTCGCCGGGCCGTCCGACGTGGACGACGTTCGGCTCGTCGTGGAACAGCTTGCCGAGCCCGTGGCCGCAGAAGTCGCGCACCACGCTCATGTGCTGCGCCTCGACGAAGCTCTGGATCGCGGCGCCGATGTCGCCGGTGGTGGCACCAGGCTTAATCACGGCGATGCCGCGCATCATCGCGTCGTAAGTCACCTCGATCAGCCGCTCGGCGCGCCGCGGGATCTCGCCGACCTGATACATGCGGCTTGAATCGCCGTGCCAGCCGTTGAGGATCAGCGTCACGTCGATGTTGACGATGTCGCCGTCCTTCATCGGCTTCTCGTTCGGGATGCCGTGGCAGACCACGTGGTTGATCGAGGTGCAGGTCGACTTGCGGTAGCCGCGATACATCAGCGTCGCCGGCAGCGCGTTGTGGTCCTGCGCGAACTCGGACACCAGCCGGTCGATCTTCTCGGTCGGCACGCCGGGCTTCACATGCGCGGTGAGCATGTCGAGGCAGTCGGCGACCAGCCGGCCGGCCTTGCGCATGCCTTCGAAGGCTTCCTTGCCGTGGAGCTTGATCTGGCCGGTTTTGCGGAGGGGAGCTGCGGCCGCTTCGACGTACGTCATGGCTGCAATTTAAGGGCTTGAGACGGCAAAGCAAGAGCGCCCGTCATGGCGCGCTTTCCGCCCATTGTTGCCGCACAAACGAGCCGAGCCGCTCGATCGCGCGCTGGCCCTCCGGCACCACGCGCGCCAGCATGTGCCAGACGTGCGGCATGCGCGGCCAAAGCTCCAACTCGGCCGGAACGCCTGCCGCCCGCAGCCGTTCCGCCATCGTCACGGCGTCGTCCCGCAGCATCTCGTCGTCCCCCACTTGGAGGAGGCTTGGCGGCAGTCCGGCGGGATCGCCGAACACCGGCGAGGCATAAGGGTTTCGGCGGTCGGCGTCACCCAGATACCAGGCGACATAGTGCCTGGCGTCGCTGAGGTTCAGCATCGGATCGGTCTTGGCGAACAGCCGGCTCGATTCGCTCGTGATCGTGAGGTCGGTCCACGGCGAAAGGCCGGCGGCTGCGGCCGGCATCGGTGCGCCCGCGTCGCGAAGCTTCAGCAGGGTTCCAAACGTCAGCCCGCCGCCCGCCGAGTCGCCCATCACCGCAATGCGCCGGGGGTCGGCGCCCTGCGCCAGCAGCCAGCGGTAGGCGGCGGCGGCGTCATCGAGTGCGGCCGGAAACGGATGCTCCGGCGCGAGCCGGTAGTCGAGCATCCACACCACGGCGCGCGCGGCATCGCAGATGCGCCAGCTCAGGTCGCGGTAGAGCAGCGGTGAGCCGTAGATATAGGCTCCGCCATGCAGATAGAGGACGTGATGGTCCGAGCGCGACCGGGGCGTCGTCACGCGGACCGTCGGCCTGCCGCCGGCGTCGACTTTTGCGCCTCGGGTCGTGCGCGGCGGATTTTGCACCCACCACGTCGTCCGGTCGATGCCGCGGCGGATCGTGGCGAGATCGGGCGGATCATCGGTCTTTCGCTTCAGGAACAGGTGAAGCCCGGCCCGGACCAGTTCGGCGCGGACGCTCATCGCCCGGTGCCGTCCGTCGTAGCGCGTCCAAGACGCGCGTCAACGCGCTTATGGTCGAAGCGCCGGCGCGCATCCTCGATCGCGCCCCCGTGCTGGCGCGCCCACAAACCGATGCCGTTCACCGGCTCGAGCAGGGAACGGCCGAGCTTGGTCAGCTCGTACTCGACCTTCGGCGGAATGGTTGGAAACACGGTGCGGGTGACGAGGCCGTCGCGCTCGAGCCCGCGCAGCGTCAGCGTCAGCATTCGCTGCGAGATGCTGCCGAGCGCGCGGCGGATTTCGTTGAACCGCCGCGGCCCGCGGCCGAGCTCGCCGACCACCAGGATGGTCCATTTGTCGCCGATGCGCGCCAGCACCTCGCTGACCCGCCGGCAATCCTCGGACACATGCAGGTTACCCGGTAACACCGGTGTGCCTTCTTGTCTGCGCCGTCCAGTCATTTATGTAGCCTCGGTATAAAGTCGTAACCACGTGCCGAAAGGTAACATCGCCATGACCGCTTTCAAGACGACCACTTTCAAGATCGCCGTCGTCGTCGGTTCCAACCGCCGGGAATCCATCAACCGCAAGCTCGCGGAGGCCCTGGGCAAGCTCCGGCCGGACCGGCTCGCCTTCCATTTCGTGCAGATTGACGATCTGCCGATCTACAACCAGGACGACGAAGCGAACCTGCCGGCGAGCGTTGGCCGCTTCAAGGCGGAGGTCGAGGCGGCCGATGGTGTGCTGTTCGTGACGCCCGAGCACAGCCGCTCCATTCCGGCGGTGCTGAAGAACGCCATCGACTGGGGTGCCCGGCCCTGGGGCCGGAACTCGTGGGCCGGCAAGGTCGCAGCCGTCACCGGCACGTCGCCGGGCGCGATCTCGACCGCGCTCGCGCAGCAGCACCTGCGCCAGATCCTCGGCGCGCAGGGCGTTGTGCTGACCGCGGGCGAGGCCTATCTCGCGTTCAAACCCGGCCTGATCGACGACAACGGCGTCATCGCCGACGAGAGCACGCGCGGATTCCTGAAGGGCTTCCTCGATCAATTCGCGACGCTGGTCGGCCGTTTGGCGTCGGCGCCGCGAGTGGCCGCTTAACCTGGGCTACAATCCATGCAAACGGGGCCGCTGCCTTCCGCCTTCGCGCTCACGCGCTTCGGCGGACTCAAAGCCCGGCGTAGCTCGCCACCAGCGCGTTCACGCGCGTCTTTGACGCGCTATGGCGAGCGAAGGCGGGTCAGGGGCTGCTCCAGAAAGGCAAAGTGTCATGTCCATCCGTCCGGTGAAGAAGATCATCCAGTCCAAGCCCACGCTCGAAGGGGCCGGCGTGCATCTGCGCCGCGCCTTCGGCTTCGGCGACACCAAGGAGTTCGATCCGTTCCTGCTGCTGGACGACTTCCGCAACGACAATCCCGATGAGTATCGCGCCGGCTTCCCCTGGCATCCGCACCGCGGCATCGAGACGATCACCTATGTCCTCGCCGGCGAGGTCGATCACGGCGACAGCCTCGGCAACAAGGGAACGCTCGGCGCGGGCGACGTGCAGTGGATGACCGCGGGCTCCGGCATCATGCATCAGGAGATGCCGCGCGGCGACGCGCAGGGCCGGATGCACGGCTTCCAGCTCTGGGCCAACCTGCCGCGCGACCTGAAGATGACCGCGCCGCGCTACCAGGACATCAAGGCCGCCGACGTGCCGGAGGTGATCGACGACGACGGCACCAAGGTGCGCGTGGTCACCGGCGACTTCTGGGGCAAGAAGGGCCCGGTCGAAGGCGTCGCCGCCGATCCGCGCTATCTCGACATTTCAGTTCCTCCGGGCAAACGCAAGACCTTCAAGGTCGAGGTCGACCGGCACGCCTTCGCCTACATCTTCGCGGGCTCGGGCGCGTTCGTCTCGGCGTCGCAGCCGTTCGGCGTGCTCACCGAGAAGGAGGTCGACGGCCGGGAGATCAAGCTCCGCGAGCAGACCGGCAACCGCTCGCTCGTGGTGTTCGACCGCGGCGACGAGGTGACGGTGCAGGCCGGCGAGGAGGGCGTTCGCTTCCTGCTCGTCTCCGGCAAGCCGATCGAGGAGCCGGTCGCCTGGTACGGGCCGATCGTGATGAACACGCAGGCCGAGCTGCAGCAGGCGGTGAGCGAGCTGCGCAACGGCACGTTCATCAGGAAGCAGTAACTGCACCCGACGGGAGCGAGCCGCCCATCAGCGCGTTTACGCGCGTCTTCGACGCGCTGATGGCGGCGCGCTCCCGCTTCTGCTTGCGGCGTTCCGCGGAAAGCGGGCATAAGGGCGTTTACGCCCGTCTTCGACGGGCTATGGGGAGGGTGGCCGCGAAGCGGCCGGGTGGGGAGAAGGTGCCACACGCGAGACACTCGAGTGTGGCAAAATTCAACGGAATTCCTTGCTTATCGAGGCGGTGCGCTTCGCGGTGAGTTCTCCCCACCCGGCTCGCTGCGCTCGCCACCCTCCCCTCGCGGGGAGCGATGAGACCGCCCGTGTCGCTTCAATTTCGGGCGATCATGCGCTAACCCGCCGCGCCGCTCGCCCGCAGACGTGCGATGGCCTCGCGGTCCAGTCCCGCCTCCGTCAGAATCGCATCGGTGTGTTCGCCGAGCCCGGGCGCGGGCCTCCGCCAGGCGCCCGGCGTGTCCGACAGCCGCGGCACGATGTTGTGCATCGGCACCCTGCCGAGCTCGCGATCCTCCACGTCGACGATGACGCCGCGGCCGCGAAAATGAGCGTCGCTCATGGCATCGGCAATCGTGTAGACCGGCCCGACCGTGACGCTCGCCTCGCGCATCAGCCGCAGCGCCTCCTCGCGCGTGCGCTGCGCGAACCAGCCGCCGACCGCCGCGTCGACCAGCGGGCGATGCTTCACCCGGTCGCTGTTGCTGGCAAACCGCGGATCCTTGATCATGTCGGCGCGGCCGATGGTCTCGAACACGCGCTTCGCCATCGCCTGGGTTGAGCCGGACAGCGCCACATAGTGCCCGTCGGCGCAGCGATAGACGTTGCGCGGCGACGAGGTGTTGGAGGCGCTGCCGACGCGCTCCTTGACGCTGCCGGTCTGCGCATAGATCGCGGCTTCGGGACCGAGCACCGAGAAGATCGACTCCAGCAGCGACAGATCGATCACCTGGCCCTTGCCTTGTTGTCCATGCGCAGCGCCGCTGTCGCGGGCGCGCAGCGCGGTGACCGTGGCGAACGCGCCATAAAGTCCGGCGATCATGTCGGCGAGCGCGAGCGGCGGCAGCACCGGCTCGCGGTCGGGGAACCCGGTGCGCGCCGCAAATCCGCTCATCGCCTCGACCAGCGTGCCGAAGCCCGGCAGCTCCGCGTAAGGCCCGGTCTGGCCGAAGCCGGACACGCGCACGACGATCAATCCCGGATTGGCCTTCAGCAGCACGTCGGGGCCAAGGCCCATCTCCTCCAGCGTGCCCGGCCGGTAGTTCTCGATCAACACATCGGCGGTCTTGATGAGCCGCAGCAGCGCGTCCTTCGCCGCGCCCTGCCGCAGGTCGAGCATGATCGAGCGCTTGTTGCGCGCATAGGTCTTCCAGTGCAGCGACTTCCCGCCGTCGCGCCAGTCGCGCAGCGGATCGCCGGACGGCGGCTCGACCTTGATCACGTCGGCGCCGAAATCGCCGAGCTGGAGCGAGACCATGTTGCCGGCCACGAGCCGCGACAGATCGAGCACGCGAACCCCGTGCAGCGGGCCGCGGGCGTTGGCATCGAAGCGGATGGGCTGGGTTTCTGGACCGGACATCGGTCGAGAATAGCGCAGGTTGGCGCGCTCGTGGTGCAACGAACACCGCGCCCGGGACACGAGGGTGTCATTCGGCGATAGGGACAGGACAGTCGATCTCGATCCCGCCCTGCTCGATCCGGCATTTCCACGCCATCGCCTCGACGCCGCGCGAGCGCGCGCGGTCGAATGCCGTGCCATATTTCGGGTCGATGTCGCGGGCGAGTTTGAACTCCTTCGCCGACCCGATCTGAATGAGAAACAGCATCACCGCGCGAAAGCCCTGCGCGACCATGTCGCCGAGCTCGTCGAGATGCTTCGCGCCGCGCTCGGTCCTCGCATCGGGAAATTCCGCGAGGCCGGATGTCCGCATCAGGTGCACGTTCTTGATTTCCACATAGCAGGCCGGCCGCACCGCGCTTTCCAGGAGGAAATCCACCCGCGAGTTCTTGCCGTACTTCACCTCGCGGCGGATGGCGTCGTAGCCGGCAAGCTCCGGGATCGCGCCGGCCGCGAGCGCCGCGCCGACCAGCGGATTGGGATGCGCGGTGTTGACGCCGACGAGCTCGCGCCCGCCGCCGAAATCGACCTCGATCAGCTCCCAGCTGTGCGCAAGCTTGCGGTTCGGATTGCCCGATTTCGACAGCCACACCCGCGAGCCCGGCGCGGCGAGCCCGATCATCGAGCCGGGATTGGCGACATGGGCGGTGATGGTCGTGCCGTCCGGCAGCACCACGTCGGCGAGAAAGCGCTTGTAGCGCTTGACCAGCGTGGCCGGGATCAGCGGGGCAGGGAAGCGCATGAGGCCTTGGAGTGTGATCGTTAGTGATTAAACCATTTGCGGCATCGGCGGTGCCATCCCTCCCCGCGAGGGGAGGGTCCGCGCCACCAGCGCGTTCACGCGCGTCTTCGACGCGCTATGGCGCGGGGGTGGGGAGATGGCGCGTTTGCCACCGGCATCTCCCCACCCGGCCGCTCGCTACGCTCGCGTCCACCCTCCCCTCGCGGGGAGGGATAAGACCGCTCGTGTCGCAATAAGCTCCATCTCAATCGATCGCGCTCTAGGCGGCAAACTTCCCGCCGAGATCCTCGTCGATGTGCACGCGGATGATCTCGTCGAACGTCTGCTCGACGCTGAAGCCGAGCGCCGTCGCGCGCTCGCCGGCGAGCCGCTGCGGCCAGCCGTCGACGATGCGCACGATCAGCGGATCGGGCTGCCGCCTGATCCGCTGAGCGACCTTGTCGCCGGCGACGCGCCGCAGCGCCTCGATCTGCTCGCCGACCGTGCAGCATACGCCCGGCATGGTGATGTTGATGTGCGGCTCGATCTTTTCGCGCGGCAGTTCCGCGCCGTGAATGAGAAAGCCCACCGCCGAGCGCGGGCTCGCATGGGTGTGCACCACGCTGTCCGACACCGGCAGCACGGCGTCGACACCCGCGAGCGGCTCGCGGATGATCCCGGAAAAGAACCCCGACGCCGCCTTGTTCGGCTTGCCCGGCCGCACCACGATCGAGGGCAGCCGGATGCCTGTGCCCTGCAGGATGCCGCGCCGGGTGTAGTCGGCGAGCATCAGCTCGATGATCGCCTTCTGCGTGCCGTACGATGTGAGCGGCGTCAGGTTGAACTCGTCCGGAATGGCGTGCGGGAACGGCGCGCCGTAGACCGCCATCGACGACGAGAACACCACCTTCGGCTTGTAGCCGTCGCCGGCCTTGCGGATCGCCTCGAGGAGGTTGCGGCCGCCGTCGAGGTTGACGCGGTAGCCCTTGTCGAAATCGAGCTCGGCCTCGCCCGAGACCACGCCGGCGAGATGGAAGATCACCTCGGGCCGCTCCGCGATCGCCTTCTCGGCCACGCCCGGCTCGGCGAGGTCGGCGGCGCGGGTCTTCACATGGTCGGAAAAGCCCGGCGGCCGGGCCGGCGCCACGATGTCGATCAAGGTCAGCTTTTCGACGCCCTGGCCGCAAAGCCCGCGATCCGTCACCAGCCGCTCGGTGAGCTTGCGGCCGATCATGCCGGCCGCGCCGGTGATGAGAACGTGCATGCGCTTCCTCCCAGTCCCCCGCTCGTACCTTAACAACACGGGCGGTCTTATCCCTCCCCGCGAGGGGAGGGAGGCGAGCGAAGCGAGCGGGTGGGGAGAAGCCGGAGTTCAACCGCGACATCGCCCCACCCGGCCGCTTCGCGGCCACCCTCCCCTCGCGGGGAGGGAAGGCGCCGCCCGTGCCGCGGTGCTTGTCGTCGGCAGCCTATCTGCTGCCGAGCTTCGTCTTCTGCCGTCCATCCCTATCGAAATTTTCCGGCGCGAGCCAGCGTTCGAACGCCGCCTTGCGCGCCGGCCACTCGCGGTCGAGGATCGAGAACCACGCCGTGTCGCGGTTCTGGCCCTTGACGATCATGTGCTGGCGGAAGGTTCCCTCGTAGGTGAAGCCGAAGCGACGTGCCGCGCGCTTCGACGGCTCGTTGCGGTCGTCGCACTTCCATTCGTAGCGGCGGTAGCCGAGCGTCTCGATCGCGTAGCGGGCGATCAGGTACTGCGCCTCGGTGCCGAGCGGCGTGCGCTGCAGCGCGGGGCTGTAGACGATGTTGCCGACCTCGATCACCCGCATCGCCGGGCGGATTTCCATCAGCGACAGGAAGCCTGTGGCGTTTCCGCTGCCGTCGATCACCGCGTAGAACATCCGCTCCCGGTTGCCTGCGCAGGCCGCGACGTAGCTCTTCAGTCCGGCTTCGTCGAACGCCGTCCCTGCCGGGATATAGGCCCAGATCTGGTTCTGCCCGCCCATCGCCGCCCACAGCGCGTCGCCGTGCTTTGCCGCATCGAGCCGCTCGACGAAGCCGCAGCGGCCCTTGAGCGTCACCTGGCCGGGCATCGGCGCGGGCGTGGGATCGACCGCAACGCCCGCCGGAATGACTCCGCTCATGCTTAAGCCTTCCGGCTTTCGGCAAAGAACTTGTTCAACTCGGCATTGCTGATGACGCCGGCGAAGCTGTCGAACCTGCCCTCGGTCGCGATCGCCTTGGCCGATTTGATGAACGCGTCCATCGCCACCCGCGCCAGGGTGCCGCCGACGCTGATCCGCCGTACGCCGAAGCCTGCGAGATCGTTCACCGTGAACCCGAACGCGCCGCTGTTGAGAAAGTTGATCGCCTTGCCGCCGACCGCCTTCACCGTCGCCTCGATGTGCTCGCGGGTCTTGATGCCCGGCGAATAGAGGCAGTCCGCGCCCGCGTCGGCAAACGCCTTCAGCCGCCGGATCGTCTCGTCGATGTCCGGCCGGCCGCGGATGAAGCCTTCGGTGCGCGCGGTGAACACCACGTCGCCGGAGGCCTTGTCGATCGCCGCGCGCGCGGCCTTCACGCGGGCCAGCGCCTGGTCGAAATCGTAGAGCGGGAACTGTCCGTGCTGCGGCGAGTCCTCGATCGACAGCCCGGCGACGCCGGTGGCGATGCAGCGGGTGACGTTCGCGGCGACGCCGTCGGGATCGTCGGCGAAGCCGTTTTCGAAATCGGCGTTGAGCGGAATGTCGGTCTCGGCTGCGATCTCCTGGTAGTGGGCCAGCACGTCGTCCATCGACTGCGCGCCGTCGGCATAGCCTTCCGAATGCGCGTGGCCGGAGCTGGTCGAGGCGATCGCCTTGAAGCCGAGCCCCTGAAGGGTGCGCGCACTGCCCACGTTCCACGGGTTCGGAATGACGAAGCAGCCGCTCCGGTGCAACTCGCGAAAGGTCTTGCGCTTGTCGGCGGTAGACGGACGGGCGGACGGCATGGAAAACTCCCGGCAAATGGAGGTGCAACTGGCAAGCTGCTGAACTCGCCCGCGGTCATTCCGGGGCGCCGCGAAGCGGCGAACCCGGAATCCATAACCACTGCTGCGGAGTATGGATTCCGGGCTCGCGCCTTCGGCGCGCCCCGGAATGACGGCTGGGGCACTTTCAGCAGCCTGCCAGTGTCCCACGATGATGGACGGCGGGACAGCGCATTTCCGTGATGAAGGGCATGATCCGGCGTGATGCCGGACGAAAGCAGGGCTTAAGAAATGCTGGTGGATTGCATTGATCTCGATGCGCTGGAGCAGGAGGCGCGCCGCGTGATGCGGCCGGAGTCGTGGGTGTTCTGCGACACCGGGGCCGACGACGAGATCACCGCCGGGGAGAATATCGCCGCCTGGCGCGCTTTGAAGCTCCGCCCGCGCGTGCTGCGCGACATCGTCGACATCGACACCGGCGTGACGCTCCTGGGCGAGAAGGTCGGCACGCCGATCATGGTGGCGCCGACCGGCCGGCATCACCTGTTCCATGCCGAGGGCGAGCGCGCCACCGCGCGCGGCTCGGCCGCGGCCGGCGCGCTTTACGTGATGTCGACCAGCGGCGCGACGCTGGTCGAGGACGTTGCGAAGGAGCGCGGCCGCGCGCCGCAATGGTTCCAGCTCTACATGCAGCCGGACCGCGAGGCGACCGGCGCGCTTCTCGACCGCTGCGTGAAGGCCGGCTTCAAGGCGCTGGTGCTCACCGCCGACCAGCCGGTGCCGGGCTGGAGCCCGCGCGCCTATCGCACGCCGGTGATCGCGTCGGAGAAAATCCGCAGCGTCAACATGGTCGGCCAGCCGGTCGCGCGCACCGCCTACGATCCCGATCGCAAGGGAATCGTGATGTTCCCGACCAACTTTTCCGACCTGGAATGGCTGGTGAAGCGCTGCGCCATGCCGGTGGTGGTGAAGGGCGTCCTGCGCGGCGACGATGCAAAACGCTGCGTCGATTGCGGCGCCAAGGCCATCATGGTGTCGAACCACGGCGGCCGGCATCTCGACACCACGGTGACCACCGCCGAGGTGATCGCCGAGGTGGCGGATGCGGTCGGCAGGAATGCCGAGGTCTATGTCGACGGCGGCATCCGCCGCGGCACCGACATCGTCAAGGCGCTGGCGCTCGGCGCCCGCGCCGTGCTGGTCGGGCGGCCGCCGCTCTGGGGGCTTTCGGTCAGCGGCGCCGCGGGCGTGCAGGCGGTGATGCAGCATCTGCACGACGAGATGATCCGGGCCATGCAGCTTTGCGGCGCGAGCAATCTCGCGGCGCTGACACCCGATCTGGTGAAGGTCTAGCAGCACGTTCGCTTTGGTTCGAATCGTCAGCGGCACGGGCGGTCTCATCCCTCCCCGCCGTCAGGGCGTTTACGCCCGTCTTCGACGGGCTATGGGGAGGGTGGCGGCGAAGCGAGCCGGGTGGGGAGAAGGCAGCGATCAACGGAGGCCTTTCCCCACCCCCGCGCTGCGCGCGGACCCTCCCCTCGCGGGGAGGGAAGGCGCCGCCGATGGCGCAAGTGCTTCCATCAATGGCGCCGAACCCGAAATACAGTTACACATCCGGAATCTGCATCTGGATTCCGGGCTCGCGGGCTTCGCCCGCGCCCCGGAATGACCGCCGAGAGACCGAGCCACATGAAAGAACTCATCCCCGACGGAAAACTTCGTGTCGGCGTCGCCTTCGCGCCGTCGCCGTCGCCGCTGTTCGTGGTCAAGGACAAGGACGGCACGCCGCGCGGCGTCACCGTCGATCTCGGCAGCGAGCTCGCGAGGCAGCTCGGCGTCGAGGCCGAGTTCTACGTCGCGCCGAACACCGGCGAGCTGGTCGACGCGCTCGAGACCGGCAAGATCGGCGTCTCGTTCATGCCGGTCGACGAGGAGCGCAAGAAGCGCATCGATTTCGGCCCGGTCTATTTCCTGGTCGAGAGCACCTACATGGTCACCCAAGCCTCGGGCCTGAAGCGCGTCGAGGAGGTGGACCAGCCCGGCATTCGTGTCGTCGGCATCGCCGGCACGACCACGATCCGCGCCTCGGCGCGCTCGCTGAAGAACACCACCATCACCGCGGCGCAGTCGATCGGCGAGGCGGTGGAGATGCTGACCGGCGGCAAGGCCGATGCCTTCGCGCTGTCGCGCGACTCGCTGCCGCCGTTCGTCGCCAGGCTGCCGGGCTCGCGCATCGTCGACGGCGGCTTCCAGCTCACCGGCGTCGCCATCGCCGTGCCGCGCGCGCGTCCCGATGCGCTCGCCACCGTGACGGCGTTCCTGGAGAAGGCGAAGAACTCCGGCGTGGTGCGCAACGCGTTCAACCGCGCCGGCCTCGAGCACCTGATGGTGGCGCCGTAGAGCGCGTTTGCTTTTGGCCGCATCGCTTGCAGCATCGGCGGTGCCATCCCTCCCCGCGAGGGGAGGGTGGCCGCGAAGCGGTCGGGTGGGGACAGGCCTGCGAGTAACGCAAACTTCTCCCCACCCCCGCGCTTCGCGCGGACCCTCCCCTCGCGGGGAGGGATAAGACCGCCCGTGTCCGCGGACCTTTCACCGCGCCCGATGCGCCTTGCGCCAGTCCTTGAACTCCTCCGTCACGAACGCCGCCGCGGTCATCGCCGCGCGATGCAGCCAGCGGCTCTTGCGCTTGGCGAGATCGCGCTCGATCGCGCGGCGGTGGTCGCCGGTGCCGAGATGGATGTTGGCGAGCTCATAGCCCATCGCCCGCAGCATGTGCGGGTTGAGCAGCTTGGCGGTTTCCTCGTCGACGTCGATCTTGCGGGTGTTCGGCGAAAGCCTGCGCACCACCAGGCGGTTGTCGGCGTGATACCACGGGTCGGGCGCGCGATAGCGGCCGGCGGCGATCTCGCCGACCAGGAGCCTGCGCCCGCGCCGGCCTCTGGCGCGGCTCCAGCCTGACGGCACCAGCGCCTTGGCCTCGCGCAACGTCCATCCGCCGCGCCATTCCGCCACCGCCACCCAGCGCGGCCGGCCGAGACTGCCGGTGCCGGCCTGCCGCCGGCAGAACTTCGCGATCGGCGTATCCCGCTCCGGCATCGCCGCCGCAAGCGCCCTGCGGAACCGCTTGGGCGGCGGCTTTCGCCACGGCGGCAGCGCGTCCACCCTCTCCCAGAATTTTGCCCGTTGCGCCTCGCTGACGACGAAAACGCCGCGCAGCCAGGCGTGCTCCTCGTCGAGCACGATCGGCCGCGGATTTTTCAGGCCCTTGCGGTAGCCTTCGAGGATGGCGTCGCAGACGTCGCCGCCCCGGACCTTGTGCGAGCGCCGCGCCAGCGTGGCGCTCGTGGCGAGCCGCACCAGATCGAGCGCATAGGGCATCACCGCGGCTTCATCGAAGTCGTTGACGCCCCACACCAGCCGGCCGTCCGCGTCGCGCCAGATGCCGTAGTTCTGCAGATGGATGTCGCCGACCGCGAGCACGGCGGGCGCACGGCCGAGCTCCGGGCAGATGTCGAGAATGGTTTCCGCCCAGCGCCAGTAGGTCGCGCGCAGGAACGGAAACGGCCCGCTCGCCATCTTGCTCCATTTTTCGCGCAGGTCCGCTTCGACCAGCCGGCCGCGGAGCTGCGCCCGCAGCCACGTCTCGTATGCGGCGTTGGCTTTGCTGATGCCATCTGCAGCCATGGTACGGCCTCAGCGGGTCCACCGGCGTCCCGGCATGACTGTATCGTGAGAGCTAGAGCATGTTCGCTTTAGATTGTATCGCCGACAACGCGGGCGGTCTTATCCCTCCCCGCGAGGGGAGGGTCCGCGCGAAGCGCGGGGGTGGGGAGAAGTCTGCGTTTCTCTCTGGCCTCTCCCCACCCGGCCGCTCGCTATCGCTCGCGTCCACCCTCCCCTCGCGGGGAGGGATGGCACTGCTGCAAGCGATTCGACCAAGGCAAATGCGCGCTAGTGATTATCTCTCGGCTCGCTCCGTTGCGCCACCCGCTGATACTTCACCGCCGGCTTCAGCACCATTCCATCCGCCAATTGATCGACGATCCCGCGCTGGATTTCCTGCCACGGCGTCTGGTTGGCCGGAAAATCGTAACCGCCCGCCTTGTCCAAAATCCGCCGCCGCTTCGAAAGCTCGGCCTTGGAAACCAGAATATCCGCCGTGCCCTTGTTCAGGTCGATCCGCACCCGGTCGCCGGTCCGCAGCAGCGCCAGCCCGCCGCCGGCCGCGGCCTCCGGCGAGGCGTTGAGCACCGACGGCGAGCCCGATGTGCCCGACTGCCGGCCGTCGCCGATGCACGGCAACGACGTGATGCCCTGCTTGATCAGCCGCGCCGGCGGCTGCATGTTCACCACCTCGGCCGAGCCCGGATAGCCGATCGCGCCGACGCCGCGCACGAACAGCAAGGTCCGCTCGTCGATCTTCAGCGACGGATCGTCGATCCGCAGGTGATAGTCCTCCGGTCCGTCGAACACCACGGCGCGGCCCTCGAACGCGTTCTGGTCCTTCGGATTGGACAGAAAGCGCTGGCGGAAGTCGTCCGAGATCACGCTGGTCTTCATGATCGCCGAGTCGAACAAATTACCCTTGAGCACCTTGAAGCCGGCCTGCTTCTTCATCGGCTTGCCGTAGGCCTTGATGACGTTCGGATCGGCGATCTTGGCGCGGCGCACGTTCTCGCCCATGGTCTTGCCGTTGATCGTCATCGCCTCGGCGTGGATGCGTTTGCCTTTCAACAGCTCGTTCATCACCGCCGGCAGCCCGCCGGCGCGGAAATACTCCTCGCCGAGATACTCGCCGGCCGGCTGCATGTTCACCAGGAGCGGCACGTCGTAGCCGATCTTCTCCCAGTCCTCGACCGCGAGCCTGACGCCGGCGTGCCGCGCGATCGCGTTGATATGGACCGGCGCATTGGTCGAGCCGCCGATCGCCGAGTTGGCCACGATGGCATTCTCGAACGCGTGGCGCGTCAGGATGTCCGACGGCCTTAAGTCCTCGTGCACGATCCCGACCGCGCGCACGCCCGTGTCATAGGCGATCTGCGCCCGCTCGCGATACGGCGCGGGGATCGCCGCGCAGCCCGGCAGCGACATGCCGAGCGCCTCGGCGAGCGCATTCATGGTCGAGGCGGTGCCCATGGTGTTGCAGTGCCCGACCGACGGCGCCGAGGCCGCGGCGATGTCCATGAACTCCTGATTGTCGATTCGTCCCGCGGCGAGCTCCTCGCGCGCCTTCCACACCACCGTGCCCGAGCCCGCGCGCATGCCCTTCCACCAGCCGTTCAGCATCGGCCCGCCGGAGAGAACGATCGCCGGAATGTTCACCGTCGCCGCCGCCATCAGGCAGGCCGGCGTGGTCTTGTCGCAGCCGGTCATCAGCACGACGCCGTCGAGCGGGTAGCCGTAAAGCACCTCGACCAGGCCGAGATAGGCGAGGTTGCGGTCGAGCGCCGCGGTCGGCCGCTTGCCGGTCTCCTGGATCGGATGGCAGGGAAACTCGAAGGCGATGCCGCCTTCGTCGCGGATGCCGTCGCGCACCCGCTTGGCCAGCTCCAGATGATGCCGGTTGCAGGGCGACAGGTCGGAGCCGGTCTGGGCGATGCCGATGATCGGCTTGCCGGAGCGAAGCTCGCCGCCGGTCAGGCCGAAGTTGAGATAGCGCTCGAGATAGAGCGCTGTCATGCCGGGATTGTCCGGATTGTCGAACCAGAGCTGCGACCGCAGCGTTCGGCCCGTGGGGGCCAGCGTTTTTGCCTTCTTGTTCGCTTTCTTGTTGGCTTTCTTGGCCACGTTTCTCTCCCTGTCCACCGTTGTCTTGAGGAGCGGTCCTGCGCACCTGCGCCTCAGAGGGTGTGAAATATTCACCTGCACCGATCGCTGTTGCTGTGCGCTGGATCGCCCGCCTTGGCGGGCGATGACGGCGGTGCAAATGCCGCCTCGTCACCGGTGTCATGCCCCGCGAAGGCGGGGCATCCAGTGCTCCGGGCAGGCTCTGGGAGCGGGCGAATGTTTCACACCCTCTCAGGATGATGTCGGCGGGGCAGGGCCGCAAGGTGGATTGGTCACCGGCGGCAACCTTCGGATTCACGCCGAGTTGATGGGGGCGCCGGACTTCAAGCCTTGGTCCGGTGTTATGACGGCCATGGAGGCAGCGGGCGGCTTCCTGTTCTTTTCGCAACGTCCGCATAGACCGCGAGGTCCGTCATGCGCATTCGATATGAGTTGTTCGTAGCAATCGCCGCGGCGTTTACCTTATGTCTTGCAGGACCGGCCGAGGCGGCCAAGAAGCAGAGGGCCAAGGCCCCGGCCCCTACGGTCTATGCGGCTTCCACCAGCTGCGCGGGCGCGACATGGGCATCGGCGAGAGGGCCGATCTGCAACGGTCAAGACTATATCGGCCAGGATCCCGACCCCAACATCCGCGCCTATATCCTCAGGGATCTCGGTATCCGTTACGGCGGTGCGTTCTGACGCGGCCGGTTTGATTTTGTCCCGACGATGCGCTCAAGTGCTCGCGCCCGAGGGAGGCGCGCGACGCACGCTATGCTGTATCAATTGCTCGCCTGTGGCCTCATCAGCCTGATCAATTTCGGCCTGCACGCCGTCATCACCGGGATCGTCATCGTTGCGACGCGGCATGCCGCGGCCGCGACCGACGATCTGCATGTGTTCGCGCGCGTCACCGCGCTGCTGATGGTGACGATGGTGGCGCTGATGATCGCCCACCTCGCGGAAATCTCGGTGTGGGCCGCCTACTACGCCGCGCATGGCATCGAGACCGCGAAGGCGACGCCGTTCGAGCTCGCCTTCGAGAACTACACCGCGCTCGGCTACGGCGACCTCGTCCCGGAGGCGGATCGGCGCATCGTCGGCCCGATCACCGCCCTCAACGGCCTGCTGCTGATCGGCTGGTCGGTCGCCATCATCTTCGAGGTGATGAAGATGGCCGACATCCACGTGGCCCGGCATGATCCGTCCGGTTGACGGCAGGGAAGCCCGATAGCGCAGCGCGGGCGGTGCCATCCCTCCCCGCGAGGGGAGGGTGGACGCGAGCGAATGCGAGCGGCCGGGTGGGGAGATGGTGCGTTTGCCGCCGGCATCTCCCCACCCGACGCCTTCGGCGTCACCCTCCCCATAGCCCGTCGAAGACGGGCGTGAGCGCCCTTTCGTCGGGGAGGGACAAGACCGCCCGTGTCGCTCGCGATTCAATTGCGATTCCCGTCCAGTTGACGGAGATGCGCGGTCCAGCGCTAATACCGGCAAATTCCGTACCCCAGGCCCGGCAAAAATGCTGAAAAAACCCGAGGAATCCCCATGCTGAAGACCATCGCGGCGTTCGACCGCATCGGTGAGGAAAACGCCTTCGCGGTGCTCGCCCGCGCCAATGCGCTCGCAGCCCAGGGCCGTGACATCATCAGCCTCGGCATCGGCCAGCCCGACTTCCGCACCCCGGACTTCATCGTCGAGGCGGCGATCAAGGCGCTGCGCGACGGCCATCACGGCTACACGCCGGCGAACGGCATCCCGCAGCTCCGCGAGGCGGTGGCCGCCGACCTGCACAAGCGCTTCAAGGTCGAGGTGTCGCCCGACAGCGTCATGATCATGCCGGGCGGCAAGCCGACCATGTTCATGTCGATCCTGATGTTCGGCGAGCCGGGCACGGACATCCTCTATCCCGATCCCGGCTTCCCGATCTACCGCTCGATGATCGAGTACACCGGCGCCCGGCCGGTGCCGGTGCCGATCCGCGAGGAGAACGGCTTTGCCTTCTCCGCGGAGGAGACGCTGAAGCTGATCACGCCCCAGACACGCCTCCTGATCATCAACTCGCCGGCCAATCCGACCGGCGGCGTCACGCCGAAGAGCGAGATCGACAAGCTGGTCGCCGGCCTCGAGAAGTGGCCGGACGTCTGCGTGATGTCGGACGAGATCTACGACCACATGGTCTACGACGGCGAGCACCACGTCTGCCTGCTCTCCTATCCGTCGATCCGCGACCGGCTGATCCTGCTCAACGGCTGGTCCAAGACCTACGCCATGACCGGCTGGCGGCTCGGCTACGCGGTGTGGCCCGGCAAGCTCTACGACTATGCGCGCAAGCTCTCGGTCAATCTGCACTCCTGCGTCAACGCCTCCGCCCAATACGCCGGGCTCGCCGCGCTCACCGGCCCGCAGGACGAGGTGGTCAAGATGGTCGCCGAGTTCGACAAGCGCCGGAAGGTCGTGACCGAAGGCCTGAACAAGCTCCCCGGCGTGTCCTGCGCGGTCCCCAAGGGCGCGTTCTATGCGTTCCCGAACGTCAAGCGCACCGGCTGGAAGGCCAAGGAGCTCGCCAACGCCCTGCTCAACGACACCGGCGTGGTCACCATCGGCGGGCCCGACTTCGGCATTCTCGGCGAAGGCTATCTGCGATTGTCCTACGCCAACTCGACCGAGAACATCCTCAAGGCGCTCGACCGCATGGGCAATTTCCTGGCGAACCGCAAGGCCGCGTGAAGCGATACGGGGCAGGCCATCGCATGTGGTGCAACCCGGGCGGTGCGCTCCCTCCCCCTGAAAGGGCTACGAGATTCACACATTTCGGAGTCTCCAGCCATGCTTGATGGCGTGGAACTGAGTAAGGCCTCTGACCATGA
>JAIESI010000029.1 GCA_019746135.1 Xanthobacteraceae bacterium | reverse complement strand
GGACCAAGAAACGAGTCCGCCAAAAGCCCTTCAAAGGCCGCCGTATCACTCAGCTCTGATTCCGGGTACTAGCTCACCGGCTGAGGCGACAAATTGAGCGCGCGATCGACTGCCGCTGCCGGACGCTTCACCCGTTCGTTGCACATCCTCTCAGCCGGCGTGCTTTTGCTCACGGTCGCATATTGCGTGTTCTGGCCCGATCTGAGCGACAGAGTGAGGCGCGACCTGGAAGGCAAGGCCACCGGCAGATCGGAGTCGGCTACCGTAGGCGCGTACGATTACGTCTGCTTCAGCGCCGTCACTGGACGTGCGACGCAGGAATTCGGGCCGGACCTCGCCAAGCGCGACAATCAATACGCCGAACTTGCGAACGCGTGCGGCGTGGATCACACGTGCTGCAACCTCGATAGCGACAGCGACTATGCCGGCCTTGTGAAAGACGGAACTGTGCGGTGCGTCCGCGTCAAATACGCGCTCCTGACAGAACGGGAACAAAGCCTCTGCATTCCGCCGGCCAAGATCAAAGTGACGCGCGAAACGTTTCTGAGCCGCTTCCACTCTTCGAACAAGGCCTGGACCGTGGAGGCCGGCAGTCACTACCTGATGATTTCGGAAACGCCTTAGATGACTCCCGTCGGGGTGATCTTCTTCAGCGTGTTCCTGGGGATGGCCGTTGGAGCCGGCGTCGCCGTTTACGAGGCCGACGATGAAGGCTTCCCATGGGGGTCGGTCGCGCTCGGCAAGATCATCGGTGGCGTCCTTGGCGGCGCACTCGCCATCGCGCTCCTGGTCATCTGGGACGTCTATCTGTCGATGTGGTAGGAGCGGAACGCGACCATGCCAAAATCCATGACCATTGCTGCCTTGACGCACGATCTCGTCCGGAAACGATCGATCGTGACCGTGGTCTGGGATGACGACGCCGAAAAGCGCGTCGCAGTTTTCGTGCCGTTCGGCTGCGAGCTCAACGCGGTGCGCGCGGAAGCCGAAAAAGCGGTGCGCGAGCTGTCTTCCGAACTTGCGACCATCGCCGTCGATGCGCCGGAATAGCCCGTAGGGCGGATGAGCGAAACGCAATCCGCCAACTCCGATCCACCAGGACGGCGGTTACGCCTCCGGCCAACCCGCCCGAGACGCTGGGACGCCAGCGTCTTCTCAATGGTTTCGCGATGGTCCCCGTTCGCGACGCTGTTCCGAGCGGCGCGCCTGGGCCCGCGCCGCCAGCCGGTCGTATCCGGTCGCAAGAATCTCCAGGTCAAGGCGCGTCGAGACGTTCCTCTCGCGGCGGGCCTGCCGCCTGGCTTTCGCAGCCTTCTGACGATAGCTGTCTTCGTTCGTCATGTTGTCATGCCATTTTACATTGCGCAGCCCGGCACCGATCAAGGCGTCCTTCGGCGACGCTTGAAGCGGCCGGCAACCTACAATGGCATTCGGGCTGAGCCATCGCAACGAGGCAAGTGGCCACGCGCGGGCGGGCAAAAATCGGCCCCACCACGGGTCGGCGGACCTCCAAGCCGACGCCGCAGTGAAACCCTGTCGCCCCCAATGGTCCCCCATTCAGGGTCACAGGCCGCAACACCAGCTTCCGGGAAGGTGTTGCGGCAGGCCCAGCCTCGGGACGGAGTGTGGTTGTTTGGAGGCCCATTTGCGGCATGCACGCGTGGTCCAAGGATAACGCTGCGAAAAAAAGCGCGTCGCACTTTCGTGTCGTTCGGGCTGCACGCCTAACACGGCGCGGTGATGCGAAGCGGCGGTGTTCCACTACCAACGAGCGCACAGCTGTGACGCCTGTTCCGCCTTATGACACTCGTTCTGCTGTATGATCGCGGCGCATTGCCAACCGCAGAGGAGTTCTTCCATGCGCAGATTGAGCACAGCCTTCTTCTCCCTGATCGCAATTGGAATTCTTACCGCTCCCGCCTTGGCCAATTTTGTCAATTTGGGAAAGGTCAGCGCCAGCAGCCTCGCCAGCAGCTGCTCCAAGGCCGGCGGGTCCTTCAACCAGAACAGCGCGGGCTACTCCTGCGAAACGAAAAACTGCAACGGCAAGGGCGGCACGTGCGGCGTCTATTGCGACGCCAAGCAGAATTGCGACGGCTATGCGCCCGACGCGCCGGCAAAAGCCGTCAAGCAAGGCAGCACCTTCTCGACCGGCGCCGCAGGCGTCATGCAGATCCTGAGCAACAAGGGCGGCGGCGGTTCGGCCCGCGATGCAGCCTCCGGCCGCAGGCCGTCGGTGCTGACGACGGGCGGCGGCGTTCTCGACGGCAGCAGCGGGCCCGGATCGCAAGGCCCGGCCGCGACCGGCGCGCCCGCGGGTGGCCGCGCGCCGCCACCACCGGCGAACATCATTCGCTGAGCGGCGCGCAGCCTGTCCATAAAGACACAAAGGCCCGCAGGGCGACGCGCGCATCATCACGCCACAGCCTTGCGGGCCGCGCGCCTGCGCAGCAAGCGGCTGATCAGCCGTCTCCGGTTGCCCAGCTTCACCAGCTTGATGTCGCTGACGAGCTTTGCGCCGCCACGCCTGCGCTCGAGCACGACCTTGCGGTTGTGAAACGCCTCGAGCTCCGGCCGGGTGGCCGACGCTCACCCGTGCGGTGTTGTCCGGCTGCCGGCTCAGGTGCTGCATCAGCCGGTCCTGGCTTTCCGGGTCGAGCGCGGCGGTGGCCTCGTCGAGAACGATGATGTCCGGGTTGTGCAGGACGATGCGCGCAAACGCGAGACGCTGCTTCTCGCCGCCCGACAGCGTCTGGTCCCACGGCGCTTCCTCGTCGAGCCGGTCGACGAGATGCTCCAGCCCGACGCGCTTCAGCGCGTCGGCGACCTCGGCGAGGTCGCGCTCCTCCGGCGCATCGGGGCAAACCCGGCCGTGCGCCGCGCGTCAGGCGGTCTCGCATCGCGCCGCAGGTGTAACCCGCGAACCGCAGCGACCGCCGTCACCGTCATCCGACGGCCGGCGACATCCCATCCGATGGCGAAAGCATCCGGGCCGGCTCGTCGGCCGCCGCCCCGTCGGCGCGCTGGTCACCGCGCTGGTCCTGGCTCTTGTGCAGCCAGGCTATGCGCTGTTCGGCCCGCTTTGCCAGCACATCGTAGTCGTCGGCGATCCGCAGCAGGCCCTTCTTGGTTTCCGGAAACTGAGCCTTCTCCGCGCGATCGCGCATGTCCGCGGCCCGCGCGCGCAGGCTCTCAGGATCATCGATCAAGGTCATTTCACACGCCCCTTACCCATGCTCCGCTGGAGCACAGCCGTCCCGATGGCGTGTCTACACCGCGTCGCGTCCTCGCGCGACACTTGATTTGGCAGCGGCGTTCGGAAAGGTGAACCGGCCCGCTTCGGCGGAGGACGTCACCGCGATGGTGCCACCGCGGTCTTCGCACGATCTTTGGGAGGCGAGACTACCTCCTGCTGCACAAGCGCCGCGGACCGTTGGCCGGCTGGTAAGTGCAGTCCGTTGCATCGAACGAGCGATAGGCGTCCGCGCAGGCCTGTTGATTGCACTTCGGAGCCGGCGTGTCCCGGGCTCCGGTGGTCCGCGGCGGTTCGGCCGCGGCGGGTGCAGCGGTTTCCGCCGTGCTCCGCGGCGGCGCAACCTCGTGCGGCATGCGGTTTTCGGGAGCCGACGGCACCGCTGCGGGCGCGGACTGCAGCGTCATCGGCTGCCTGGTCTCGCCGGCCGGCATCGGCGCAGCGACCGACACTTCCGGTCTTGCCGGCGCGGGCGCGGCGGCGACCGGAGCCGAGCTTGCCGGCCCCGCCGTGGGAGCGGCGACCTGCACCGGATGCTGGGCCACGGGCTCGTAGCGCTTGCCAACGGCACCGCATCGTCATGTCAGTCGCTCGATGCTCGCCGTCCGATCGACGGCGCACGTTGCATGCCGTCCAGTAGCCGTAGGACTTGGTGCCGTCGGTCGCCGTCCAGCATTGCCCGGAGCCGGAGCCTGCCCCGGTGGTTTGCGGCGCGCCGGCGCGCGCCTGCCGCTCCGGCTTGGGACAGGCCGCCCAATATCCATAGGGCTTCGTGCCATCGGTCTGTTTCCCGCGCTGCCCGTTCTGTCGCTGTTGCGCGACCGAAGGCAGCGACAGCGCGACAGTCGCCGCGAGCGCAGCCACAAGCGTGACGGCACGGTGTCCTGTAGCATGAATTGCTCCCTTGAATGTTGTTGTTGCGGTGACGTCGCCCCGGAACGACAGGGATCGTTCGGTCGGCGTTCCTGCGACACTTCGATCCCCGCTACCGGTTACCGATGACGGTGATGCCTTGCGGGACGGGGATCAAGCGCGGATAGTTGCAGGCGCGTTCGGAGTCATTCGGGGGTAACAATGAAAAACCTTCCGCGTCGCGACTTCCTTCGTGTTGCCGGGCTTGCCGCCGCAGGCTCCATTCTTTGCCATCCCGCGCTCGCGCAGGCCTATCCGTCGCGGCCGGTGCGGCTGGTCATTCCCTTCAACGCCGGCGGCAGCACCGACATCGTCGGCCGCCTCATGTGCCAGTGGCTCAGCGAGCGAACCGGGCAATCGTTCGTCGTCGAGAACAAGCCCGGCGGCGGCACCAACATCGCGACCCAGCTGGTGGTGAACGCGCCGCCCGATGGCTACACGCTGCTCTATACGGTCTCCACTCACTCCATCAATCCGTCGCTCTACAAATCGCTGCCGTTCGACTTCCAGCGCGACATTGTCGCCGTCGCCGGCCTGTTCGAATTGCCGCTGGTGCTGGTGATGCACCCGCAGGTGCCGGCGAAAAACTTCGCCGAGTTCATTGCCTATGCCAAAGCCAATCCGGGCAAGATCAACATGGGCTCGTTCGGCGTGCGCACCATCAGCCACCTGTCGATCGAGCTGCTCAAGAGTTCGACCGGCATCGAGTTCCAGCACGTGCCTTACACCGGCGGCGCGCCGATGCTGGCCGCCATGATCCCGGGCCAGATTGAGGCCGGTGTCGACGCGCTGCCGAATGCGCTGCCGCACATCAGGAGCGGCGCGCTGCGCGCGCTCGCCGTCCTGTCGCGCGCGCGGACGCCCACGCTTCCCGACGTGCCGACGATGAGCGAGCTCACGCCGGGCTACGAGGTCACGTCGTGGAACGGGGTCGGCGCGCCGAGGGGCACGCCGCCCGAGATCGTCGAGCGTCTCAACCGCGAGATCAACGCGGGCCTTCGGGATGCGGCCCTGCTCAAGCGCGCCGCCGACATCGGCGGCATACCGATCCGTGCGACGCCCGCGGAGATGACCGAGCTGATCGCCAGGGCCACGGACAAGTGGGCCAAGGTGGTGAAGGCCGCGGGGATTGAGCCGCAATGACGGAGTTCTACCGGGCGTGAGTCAGAGCGTTCTGCCCCGCGCGCCAGCCCATCTCCCAGAACTCGGCCTCCAGCCGCGTCGCTTCCTTGAACACCGTAATCAGCTCGGCCTCGCGCGCCGGCGTGGCGTAGCGGTCGGCCAGGCGGTCCATGTGCGCCCGCGCTGCGGCGGCGACCTCCTGGTACGCTGCACCGGCATATTCGTTGATCCAGACGCTGTAGGGATTGGTCGCGGCACACCCGCCGGGCCGCGCGGCGAGCCGCGTCGCGATCTCGGCATAGCCGACCACGCAGGGCGCAAGCGCGACCTTCAGCGTCAGGAGATCGCCGCGCATCCCGGCGTCGAGGACATAGCGCGTATAAGCCAGCGTTTCAGGCAGAGCCGTGGCCTGTTCGAGGTCAGCCGGCGACAGGCCCCAGTTGGCGCAAAGCTTCACATGCAGGTTCATCTCGACGTCGAGGATCGACGACAGGCCAGACGCGGCTTCGCGCATGTCGGCAAGTTGCGGCGACTTGTAGACGGCGAGCGCATAAGCGCGCGCAAAGTCGATCAGGAACAGGTAGTCCTGCACGAGATAGGTACGGAACGCCGCCTCGGGCAATGTGCCGTCGGCGAGGCCCGCGGTGAAGGCGTGCTCGGTGTAGGCGCGCCACTCGGCGGAGGCCTCAGCCTTTAGTCGTTCGAAGAAGCTCATCGGCCGATACTACAACAGCCTCCCCCGTTTCCGAGGAAGGCCCTCGACGTCTGAATTCGCGTGCCGGGCAATCCAGCAGACCTACTTCTTCTTGCTGTTGCTCGCGGTCTTGTTGCTGCTTGGCGGCGGCTGCAAAACCGGATTCACCTTTGAGGTATCGATGTTGGAGATGACGACCTTGCCGCCATACGTTTTCTGGAGGTCGTCGCCGTCTGCCAGCTTGCCCTCATAGATCCGTTGCATACCGTCCTTTGAGATGATGGTTCCATTTGCGGGATCTTTGATGGTGACGATGTGTGCTGGCTTTCCATCGGAATAATAATAGATCGCCACCTGCCTTTTGGTGGAGCTGGCCGTGGCCATGTCGTTGACCTTGCTCCAATCGATTCCATCCGTCGAGCTGGTGACCTCTTGCGCGTTGCCGCTCTTCACGAAGGCGTCATGGAATCCGTGCGCGCCCACGTTTGCATTTTTGATGCCATACAAATTCTCGATTGTGTTGCCGGCACAGTCCTGCGTCCGAGTCGGCCGATTTCTGTCATTCCCAGACGCGTCCTTCCCAAGGTCGACAGCTGGAAACTTCCCGAGGTGTATCGATCGTTCTCAATGGAAAGCTGATTGGCTCTTCCGCTGGCCGACAGGTCAGCACCATTGGCCGTTCTGGTGGTCAAGGTCGTGGGCGTGCCGTCCGCCCCCGTGATCGTGTACGTGTTGACCGTCATCGGCCTGCCCGGCCCGGCTGGTCCGCTGGCGGAAGAACTGCCGGACGCTCCGGTGTTTGTGGTCGGCCGCGTCGTTCCGGTGTTCACATTCACGGTCGGCCGGGTGCCGGTACCCGTCGCCGTCGGCACGCCGGCTCTCACGTCAACTCTCGGCGGATTGAAGTTGAGGGGGTCCGCCGCGAATGGCGGCGCCCGCCGACGCGGCTCCGGCGGCCACTGAACCGCCCATCCGGGGATTCGCGTGGGCCGGGCTTGCAACCGCCGCATATGCGGCCAGCACCAACGCGATCTGACAATGATGAATGGATTTCATAAAGGGCTCCTATGAAAGAGGCCGCCCGGAAGCGCCGCACAGCGCCATAGCGAGCCGGCATGCTTCTGACAAACTGACTTCCGGTTCATGATACAACCAGTCGTTGTCACTCTCAAGGCAGACAACGAAGAACAAAGCCGGCCATGGCAAAAAAATCCATTGAAAGAAACGAGGTCGATCCCAACGAGTTGTTTCGTCGCTTCGCCAAGCCGGGCGAGGTGCTCGACGAGGAGTGGATAGAGACCTGTGACGATCTGGTTCGTAGCGAAGGCACGCTGGTCGGCCGGCACGAGTGGGACAGCGGAGCACCCGGAATAGGCGCCGGCGTCATCGACATCTATAGGTTTCGCGGGGCGTTTTTCGGCGACGACGACACCGGCTGTTTCGGTCCATACGCAAGCTTCGCCGAGGCGGCCGAGGCGATGGGCTTTCTGATCGATACAGATGCGACAACCAGGATTTGGATGGAGCTGGAGTTCGAGCGGCGGTGACGGTGGCGCGTTGGGCCGCCGGTCCGGCCTGCATCTGCAACGCTGCCGCGGTGCACGGCTGATCGGGAGCAGCACGCCAAGCCGTTGAGATTTCTGGTCGGAGTGGCAGGATTTGAACCTGCGACCCCTTCGTCCCGAACGAAGTGCGCTACCAGGCTGCGCTACACTCCGACCTAGAAGGGCGGTCTTATAGCGGTGGCTCCATCCCCTCGCAAGCACAGGGATTTATTGGCTATAGAAGGGTGCCGGAGCCGGTTTTTCAGGGCCGGCGAGAGTGGGTGGGGATGGCACAGGAGACCTACCAACTGGCGCAATACGCGGCGGGGCTGCGCTATGCCGACATCCCCGCGCCGGTTGTCGAACGCGCCAAGGACACCATCGCCGACACCATTGCGGCCATCGCCTTCGGCGCGCATCTGCCGTGGAGCCGGATGATCCTCGGCTATGCGCAAAGCCGCGGCGCGGGCGGCAAAGCACGCGTGTTCGCCCCGGGCGGGGCGCGGCTGCAGGCGCCGATGGCGGCCTTCGCCAACGGCGCCCTCGCCCACGCCTTCGAGATGGACAATCTCACCTGGCCCAACACCGGCGTGCATCCGGGCGCGACCATGGCGATGCCGGCGCTCGCCGTGGCGCAGGAGCGCGCCATCGGCGGCCGCGCCCTGATCGAGGCGGTGGTCGCGGGCTCGGAGCTGATGATCCGGGTCGGCCGCGCGACCAAGCATAACAACGAGGGCCGCGGCTTTCACGCGCCGGGCACCACCGGCCCGTTCGGCTCGGCCGCGGCCGTGGGCCGGCTTCTGAAGTTCGACCCGCCGACCATGCAGAACGCGCTCGGCATCGCCGGCTCCACCTCGGCGGGATTGCTGGAGTTTGCCAAGGCCGGCAGCGGCGCAATGGTCAAGCGGCTGCACCTCGGCCGCGCCGCGGAGGCCGGCATCATGGCGGCGCATCTCGCCGAACAGGGGTTCACCGGGCCGGGCAGCGTGCTGGAAGGGCCGTTCGGCTTTCTCAACGTCTATTGCGGCGAGCATGACGCGCCCGCGCTCACCGGCGGGCTCGGCAGCGAATGGGCGAGCCTGCGCATCATGCTCAAGCGCTTTCCGGTGCACATCACCTCGCACACCTCGGTGCAGGCGGTCGAGTATCTGAAACGCGAGCATGGCTATGGTGCGGGTGACGTTGCGTCGATTGCCATCGCCGGCAACCAGAAGATGGCGACGGTGAACAACATCCCCTCGCCCGCCGACCTGATGATGGCGCAATACTCGCTGCCGTTTTGCGTCGCGCTCGCGCACCATCACGATGCGCGCGATCCGGCGTCGTTCAATCTCAAGACCTTCAATGACAAGGCGATCCGCGATCTCGCAAGCCGCGTCACCATCACCGTGTCGGAGGAAGCCAGGCACGGCCACACCATCGCCTCGACCGTCTCGGTGACGCTGCACGACGGCCGCGTGCTGACCAGGCGCGTCGACAGCTTCAAGGGCACGCCGGAACAGCCGCTCAGCCGCGCCGAGATGTGCGAGAAATTCCTGCTGCTGACGCGCCATTGCGACGACAGGGCGATGGCGCGGCTGTTCGAGCGCTTGCAGAATATTGAGGACGAAAAGACCCTCGACTGGGTCAAGGTGGATGCCGCGAAGAAGAAGCGCGCGGTCAAACAGGCTGCAGCCCGGCGCAGGCCGCTGAAGCGGGTCAGAGCCAAATGACCGGCAACATTTCCACGCGCCTTATCCCTTCGCAGGTCGGAGCCGCCACCGACGCGGCGACATGCCTCGCCGCCGGCGGGCTGGTCGCGTTTCCGACCGAGACGGTCTACGGCCTTGGAGCCGACGCCACCAACGCCACCGCGGTGGCCAGGCTCTACGAAGCGAAAGGCCGGCCGTCGTTCAACCCGCTCATTGCCCACGTTCCCGATCTGCTCGCCGCCGAGCGGCTTGCGGTGTTCGATCAGGCGGCCAAGCGGCTGGCCGCGAAATTCTGGCCGGGGCCGCTGACACTGGTTCTGAAGAAGCGCGCCGGCTGCGCAGTGGCGGAACTTGCCACCGCGGGCCTCGACAGCATCGCGGTGCGGGTGCCGAGCCACGAGGTCGCGCGCGACATCATCCGCAAGCTCGGCCGCCCGGTGGTCGCGCCGTCCGCCAACCGCTCGGGTCACGTCTCGCCGACCACCGCGCAGCACGTGCTCGACGACCTCGGCGGCCGGATCGACCTCATCATCGACGGCGGGCCGACGCATGTCGGCGTCGAGTCGACCATCGTTGCGCTACTCGACCGGCCGCTGCTCTTGCGGCCCGGCGGGGTGCCGCGCGATGACATCCGCGTGGTGCTCGGCACCGATCTCGAGGACGTGCCGCTCTCCGGCATGGACCCGGAGGTGCTGATCGCGCCCGGCATGATGGCCTCGCACTACGCGCCGCGGGCGAAGCTCAGGCTCAACGCCACGTCGGTCAATGCGGGCGAAGCGGTGCTCGCCTTCGGGCCGAACCTGCCGCCGGGCAGCGAGCGCGCAGTGTCGGTGCTGAACCTTTCGCCCGCGGGCGATCTGGTCGAGGCGGCGGCAAATCTGTTTTCCGATCTGCGCACGCTCGACGCCGCCGACGCCGCCGCCATCGCCGTCATGCGGGTGCCGATGGAAGGCCTCGGCGAGGCGATCAACGACCGCCTGGCGCGAGCGGCTGCGCCGAAGGACGTCAAATGAACCGCGTCCAGGCAACGCGGCACTAAAAGGAGACACCCCGCGGCGCTTGGATTTCAGGCCATCCGATGAACCTCGACAGGGAAAGCCCCGGCTCGGCATTCGTGGGCGACTGCCAGGACGACAACCCGCTGCCGGCCGGCCTGAGCAGGTACCGGCCGGAGGTCAAGCTTCCACCGGAGTCGTGGTGGGTTCGCGCCGTCCGGATCGCCGTGGTCGCGATCATCGCCTGCTGGATCGTCGCGGGAATCGTGATCTTCATCGTGCGCTGAAAGCAGGGTACGATCATCCCGAAGCAAGAGATGGGTCCCCGCTGCCGCGGGGACGAACGGTTGAGAGATCGCGCGCTCCCTCCGCGTTTGTCCCCGCGGCTGCGGGGACCCAGAGAGACAAACACCGAAGTTGCGGTCTGAACGGATCGGACTCCCTACCGCGGGTATTGGCAATGAACGAAATGAGCAAGCCCCTCACCGCCGTTTCGCCGCAGACGCTGCAGCGGCTCATCGCCGTGGTGGGCGAGAAGAACGCGATCACCGACAAGGAGAAGCAGGTTCCCTACCTCGTCGAGTTCCGCGCGCTGTGGACCGGGCATACGCCGGTGGTGCTGCGGCCGGGCTCGACGCAGGAGGTCTCCGAGATCATGAAGATCGCCAACGAGACCTCGACGGCGATCATCCCGCAAGGCGGCAACACCGGCCTCGTCGGCGGCCAGATCCCGCACAACGGCGAGGTCGTGCTTTCGCTCAACCGCATGGACAAGATCCGGGAGATCGACCCGGTCTCCAACACCATCACCTGCGAGGCCGGCGTCACGCTGCAGCGCGCCCGCGAGGCCGCGGCCAGCGTCGACCGGCTCTATCCGCAGCTTCTACCTTCCGAGGGAAGCTGCACCATCGGCGGCAATCTCTCGACCAATGCCGGCGGCACCGCGGCGCTGGCGCATGGCATCGCGCGCTCTCACGCCTTGGGGCTCGAGGTGGTGCTGGCCGACGGCCGCATCATGAACAATCTCAACAAGCTGAAGAAGGACAACACCGGCTACGACCTGCGCGACCTGTTCATCGGCGCGGAGGGCACGCTCGGCGTCATCACCGCGGCGGTGCTGCGGCTTGTGCCGCGGCCGCGCTCGGTCGAGACCGCCTGGGCGTCGATCCCGAACGTGCAGGCCTCGGTCGATCTCTTGGGGCTTGCCAGCGAGCTCACCGCCGGCGGCGTGACGAGCTTCGAGATCATGTCGCGCGAAGGGATCGACATCGTGCTGCGGCATTCGCAGGGCACGCGCGATCCGCTGCAAACGAAATCGCCCTACTCGGTGCTGATCGAGCTGTCGTCACAGCGCGCTGAAGGTTTGCGCGAGTCGATGGAAGAGATTCTCGCGGCGGGCCTCGAAAAGGGCCTCGTGCTCGACGCGACGATCTGCGAGAGCATGGAGCAGGCGAAGGCGTTCTGGCGCATCCGCGAGCTGTTCGGCGAGATGCAGGGCCGCGAGGGTGGCTCGATCAAGCACGACGTGTCCGTGCCGGTCGCGAAAATCCCGGCCTTCATCGAGGAGGCCAACGCCGCGGCGATCAAGCTCATTCCCGGCTGCCGGCCGATGCCGTTCGGCCATGTCGGCGACGGCAACATCCACTACAACATCACCCAGCCGGTGGGCGCAGACAAAGCCGAGTATCTCAAGCGCTGGGACGACATGAACGACGTGGTCTACAAGATCGTGCTCAAGCACGGCGGCTCGGTCTCGGCCGAGCACGGCGTCGGCATCGTCAAGCGCGACTACCTGCCGAAGATCAAGGACCCGGTCGCCTACGACCTGATGAAGACGTTGAAGCGCACGCTTGACCCCAAGGGAATTCTCAACCCGGGCAAAGTGTTGTAGCCACACGGCATTCTCTTCCCGGCCGCTTGTTTCGCCCGCGGGCCCGAGTGGAGTGGTGGGCCGGTCATCACGGGTTCATGTTCGATGCTGCAGGTATGATGCTTTCAGCACGGCCCCACAGGACGATGACATGCGAAAGATTTTTCTGACTGCGCTCGCCTGCGCCCTGACAATTTCCTTTGTCGATCACGCCGCGGCAGCGAAGAAGAAGGCGGATCCTGCGGTGGCGGCGACGAAGAAGAAAGGGAAGAAGGGCGCGCGCAAAGGCCCGAGAATCCCGCCGGAGGCGCAATTTCAGCAGGCGCTGACCCGTCTCGACCCGCAAACCCGCCTCGAGCAGATCTGCGACCGCGAGGCGATGCGGCGCATCAAGGACGAAAAGAAGCTTCCGGTGGACCGCGCGCAGGGCGCGGCCAGCGCCGAACCGAAGACCGAGGGCCACAAGCTCACCGCCAAGGGCGCGGCCTATCGCAGCAAGGGCGCATGGTACGGCCTGACCTTCGTCTGCGAGGCGACACCCGACCACATGAAGATCCTGTCGTTCGAGTATCAGACCGGCGACGCGATCCCGAAAGCCAAGTGGGAGGATTACGGGCTGTGGAACTGACCTTTCGCGTCGGCGAGCCTGCGGGATAGGCGAGCGGCCAGCGCGCACACTTTGATGGGCGCGCATTCGCCCCGGCACCGTGCTACAAGGGACCGCGTCGGGGAACGAATCAGCGGAGACAGGCATTGGGTACAATGCGCTCCAAATTCAAATACCGGCAGAAACCTCTCCACCAGCTGACTCCCGACGAGTTGCGGGTCCAGGCTGAAGCCCGTTTCAGGAAAACCGAGCAGCAGAAGGCCGATGCGCCGCTGGCCATGCGCGAGTATCGCGAGGCCGAACAGGTGTTGCGCGACCGCACCGCGCGGCTGCGGGCCGAGCGCCTGGCCCGAGAAACGTCCGGCAAGCAGTAATTTCACTTTCGCGCCAGCGGATAATCCTGGCTGTCGTATAGGGCCCGGATGCGCGGGCCGTCGGACCGCTCGTCGCCCGATTCCAGAACCGTTCCGTCGAGGAGTTCCGGCGGCATCTGCTCCACCGCGTAACGGATCGCCTCGGCGGCGGTGCTGAACCGCCGATAGCCGAGCGGACGGCGTCCGCCTTTGCTACGCGCGGGAAACAGATCCGCGGGCGCGTTGTAATCAAACAACGTCATGCGCGCTCCCGGTGATCGGTTTTGCCTGGGTGGCAGCGGAGCGTGCCAGCGGCATTCCCATCCTTAGCAGCCTTGCGCCGGTGTGTCCCGGTTATTCCGAAACCGCGGATTTCATTGCGCCATACGGCCATTGCGGCCCGCTCCGCCGATTGTGCTGGACTTGCCCTCGCCAAGCGCCTAGCGTCCGCAGACTTCGACGCGAACACGTCGCGTCCGCACGCAAAGCCGACAAATCGCTCAGATGACCGCGCACCCTGACGGGTGCCGGCGATGCCCGCTGGCTTTTGCCAAATCAGTGCTTAAGTCAGTGCCAAGTCAGTGCCAAGCTGATGCGCTGCGTTTTCGATTTCAAACGAGAGGGTGATGTCCTTGCAGGTACTCGTTCGCGACAACAACGTCGAGCAGGCGCTTCGCGTGCTGAAGAAAAAAATGCAGCGCGAAGGTCTGTTTCGCGAAATGAAGCAGCGACGCGCCTACGAGAAACCTTCGGAGCGCAAGGCCCGCGAAAAGTCCGAAGCGGTGCGGCGGGCGCGAAAGCTCGCGCGCAAGAAGGCGCAACGCGAGGGCCTTATTCCCGACACCCGCAAGAAAAGGCCCGACGACATGAGAAACGGCCAGCGGCCAGGCGCAAGGTCGACTGGCGTGGGCGGCGTGGGCACAGGCTATCGGCCGCCACCGCCGCGGTTCTAGACGCCGATGTGGCCGCAACGAAGGAATGACCGGCTGTCGGACTGCGCCAACACGGGCCGGTAGCGACCGCGCCATCGCATTCATTTGGGCTTCATTTGCCGGGCTTCGCCGCTTCGCGCTTGAGCCGTTCGGCGCGAAGGCGCGCGGTTTTCTCCCGCGCCGCTTGTTCCGCGGCCCGGTACTCGGCCATGGCAACCGGCGCATCGGCTTTTTGCGTTTCAAGGATTTTGCGGCGGCGCGCTGCGCGTGCCTGCAATTCGGCTGCAGTCGGTTCGGCCGGCGGAGATGGGCGGGTCATGATGAACGACAACGCCGGAGATGTTGTCCGGTTCCCGCGAAGGCGTCGAGCCCAATTTCAATCGATCAGAACAACGACCCCTGCCCGCTGTCGGCCACGACGCGCGGCTTGCGCACGGGCTTGGGCTTTTCCGGTGCCGGCTCCGCGCTGCCGTCGTAAGGCTCGAGCAGCTCCGGCGCATCATTCGCCACCCGGTTCACCGCCGGCGAAATCTCGTAGACCTCCATCGTGCCGTCGGGCGCTGCGCGAAACAGCGACGCCGCTTCCTTCTCGTTCACGTTTGCGCAATCGAGCCAGAAGCCGAACTGCTCGGGCGGCACGATCACCGGTGCGCGGTGATGCACCGCCGCCATCTCGCGGTTGGCCTCGTTGGTGATGATTGCCGCGGTCTCCATCTCCTCGCCGTTCGGCCCGGTCCAGGTTTCCCAGAGGCCTGCGAACGCGATGAGCGTGCCTTGCGGCCGTCCGCGTTTCGGCCGAGCCACGAACGGGCGCTTGCGCCCGCCCTCGCTCTGCCACTCGTAGAAGCCGTCGGCCGGAACGAGGCAGCGCCGCCGCTTCATGGCGTTGGCGAAGGCGGGCTTCTCGTTGACGGATTCGGCGCGCGCGTTGATCAGCAGCGAGAACGCGCGCGGGTCCTTCACCCACGGCGGGATCAGGCCCCAGCGCACCAGTGCGAACTGCCGCCGCCCCTCGGCCATGCGCACGATCGCGATCGGCTGGGTCGGCGCGATGTTATGGCGCGGCGGAAAGTTCGGCTGCTCCGGATAGCGAAACAGCGCCCGGACCTGCTCGGGCGCGCTGGTCATGTTGTAGCGTCCGCACATATCCGCTTCCCAAATCTTAGTCCGCACATGGCCGCGCCCCAAATCTTAGCCGGACGTTAACCCGGCGCGATAACACTCCCGCACCCAACCGGACCGCACCCCGACGATGCCCGCGCCTGCCGCCACCGCGCCCGATCCGGAAGCATCTGGCCCCGGCATCCCGAATATCAACCCGGTCACCGGACTTTCCACCGATTACCTCAACCATTTCTCCGAGGCGCTGATGGCGCTGGAGATGGTGCGCGACATGCCGGAATGCATCGACGACCTGCGCGCCTGGGTGCCAAAGACCTATGCCGAGCACTTCGCCGGCTCGCGGCTCAGCCAGCGCGAGGCGATCATCCAGACCTACGAGGCCGCGCCGCGCAGCTTGCGCGACGCGCTCGACGGGCTCGCGGACGTGCTCAATTCCAGGCTCGCCGAGGCGCGCGACAGCGCGGTGCACCATGCCGAAACCGGCGCGCCGGACTTCGCGCCCGGGCACACCACCGACTACATCCGCCCGCTGATCGGGCAACTGACCGCGCTGATCAACGGCTCGGGGAGCGGACATGCCGAACGAGAGCGGTCGCAGGCCGCGATCGATGCTATGTTCCGCTGATGACGCCCCAAGCAAGCGACCAGACGACCGCCGCAGCCGACCCCCGCACCTATCCCGACCGCCCTTATCTCGCCGTCAGCGCCGCCATCATCCGCGACGGCCGCGTGCTGGTGACACAACGCGCGCGCGGGCCTGCGCTCGGCATCTGGACCATGCCTGGCGGGGTGGTCGAGGCCGGCGAGACGCTGATCCAGGCGCTCAGGCGCGAAATCCTCGAGGAGACGCAGTTGACCATCGAGCCGGTGGCGCTCGCCGGCCACCGCGAGGTGGTGATGCGCGACGTCGCCGGAAAAGTCTCCCGTCACTTCGTCATCCTGTGCTTTGCCTCGCGCTGGATCGCGGGCGAGCCCCGGCTCAACGAGGAGCTTTCCGACGCACGCTGGCTGATGCCCTCCGAGCTGAAGGAGCTGAAAACCACCGAGGGGCTTGCCGAAATCGTCGCCTCCGCCTTCGAGCGGATGGAAATGGAGGGCTGAGTTTGAATCGCCAGTGACACGGGCGGTGCCCTCCCTCCCCCGCGAGGCCCCGCGAGGGGAGGGTGGCGGCGAAAGCCGCCGGGTGGGGAGATGCCAGCGAGAAACGGAGACTTCTCCCCACCCGGCTCGCTTCGCTCCCCTCGCGCGGAGGGATGAGACCGCCGATGCCGCGCCGCTTGCGGACCGTCCCGCCCCGGCGCATATCTGCCGGTCCATGATCCGGCGTGTTCCCGTCATTCTCGCCATCTGCCTTGCGGTCGCCGTGCCTAACCTGGCGCAGGCCCAGCGCGAGCCCGCGCCGGCTGCGCCTGCGCCGGCCATCCAGGGCGGCCCAGCTCCGTTCGAAGCCGACCTGATGCGGCTGTCCGAGATCCTCGGCGCGCTGCAGTACCTCCGCGCGCTGTGCGGCGCGAACGAAGGCCAGAAATGGCGCGACGAGATGCAGGCGCTGATCGAGGCCGAGGCGGTCACCCCCGACCGGAAGAATCGCATGGTGGCGAACTTCAACCGCGGCTACCGCAGCTTCCAGCAGGCCTACCGCACCTGCACGCCGGCGGCGAATGTAGCGGTGCGGCGCTATCTCGACGAAGGCGCGAAGATTTCCCGTGAGATCACCGCGCGCTACACCAACTAATCCCCGCTATTAACCGCGCCGGTTAACTGTCTCGCGGGGTTCCGCTCTGGCCGCCGCCCCCGCGCGTGCTAGCGTCTTTCGGGATGTGGCAGCGGGTGGCGCGTTCTCGCCATAATTTGAGCAGGCAGATCGTGGGACCGAGCGACCCGGGCCGGGATAACGCGCCAGACGCCGCGCAAGACGCGCGCGAGCAGAAGATGGCGGCCTTCAACTACGTCCAGGAAGCCTGGGCCGAGGCGCGCCTCGACGGCGTCGACGACGACTGCATGGCGATGACCTGCCTGTTCGCGGCCTTTGCCGAGCTCGTTTCGACCTACGGCGAGGAAGCCGCGGCGCAATACGCCGACAGCCTTTCCAAGCGCATCCGCAACGGCGAGTTCACGCTCGTCCGCACGCCGCAATAGCGGCTGTCTTACAATTCGGTAAGCCAGTGTCCGCGGGACTCGCGAAGCCCGCGTCTGCTCCTATATAGCTCTCGGCTCCCGCGCGATGTGAATCCGCGGCGATCCATCTATCCAACATCGGTTCCCATGGGGCGCGCCGCGGGCGGTCCGTTGCCGTGCGCATGCGCCTGAGCCGAGGGTAAAAAATGAGCACCAGGCGGCCGAAGGCCCACCAGAATGCCGGCGAGCAGGCTGGCGGAAAACGCGCGCAGCAGGCGCGGACCTGCGAATCCGGGATTGCGGAACGCAACGCAGAGCTCGATGCGATCCGGGAGCGCACCGAGCGGCTGAAGGCGCTGCGCCTCGCGCAAGAGGCGCGCATCCAGCAGCATGTGCGAAGCGTCAGGACTCGAACAAAACGGGCCAAGCAGCCCGAAAAGAAAATCACCCTGGCCGAGTGGCTCGCGCAACAGCGCGCCTTCGGCCGCGACACGTGACCCCCGCCGCGCGTTGCGTAAGGCGGCGGGAGCGCTGGCATGCCCGGAAGCAGGCCGGCGCAGGAGACCTGCGTCGCGAATGGCGCAGGCTCCTTGTCGGCACCCTCCGGTTCAACTCCACCGCAGGTGCGCGAACCGGAGCAGCCGGCTGAACGCCGCATCGATGTCGCGCGCGAAAAACGGCTTGTAGAGAAACTCAGCGGCCCCTTCCCTGCGGGCGCGATCGGCGAACGTGTGGTCCTGCCGCTCGGTGGTCATCAGGATTTTCGCGTCGGGACGGATCTGCAACAGCGCTTCGAGCGTGTCGAAGCCGTCCTTGCCGGCCATATGGCAGTCGAGGATCACCACATCGTAGGCCTGCTGCGTCACATGCGAGCAGGCGGCCGCGTGGCCGTCGGCCTCCTCGGCCGCGATGGGGAAGTGGCTCGCCTTGAGCACCTTCTGGATCACCTGGCGCACCGCGGCCGAGTCGTCGACGATCAGCACGCGCTTGGGCAGCCGCGTGGCAATGCACTCTCCGATCAGCTCCGCCACGTGCTGCTGCGCGAGCGGCTTTGCCAGTGCGCCGTCGACGTCGAGGCCCGCAGCCTCGCCGATCACCACCGCGAGCGGCCGCGAAGCCTCGCCGCGAACCGCCGCCAGCAGCACCTCTTTGTCGGACGAAGCCAGCCCGTCGTCGAACAGCACGACGTCGAATGTTTCGCTCGCCAGGTTCCTGAGGGCTGCAGACTCGCCGCCGGTGGTGACGACTTCCGAGATGATCACCGGAAGCGACGCGCCGGCCGCGCCGCGGCGAATGAGCTCGCGGTCTGCCGCAGCCTCCGAGACGATCATGGCTTTCAGGGAAACGAAATCGTCAGTCATTCAAACTCAAGTGCGATGCTGGCGCATGCACCCGGGCGTCGCACCCAACGAACCACGCCCCGCCTTTCTCTCGAAAAAGTATTGCCCCCACGGGCCCGCAGGCAGAGGTTGTAGTGGCCAATGGATCAAAGGCAACCGGTATTTTTCGGGAATAAACCCGCCGGCACCGGGTAGCGCGCGCAATCACGCGAGCGCTGCGCGCCGCTCACTCCCGCGCGTGTTACGCGGCCGGCAGCGCCTCCTGGAACTTCACCGCCTCGCCGCGCGACGGCGTGACCAGTTCCCCCTGCCACATCACCCGGTGGCCGCGGACAAAAGTTCCGACCGGCCAACCGGTTACGGTCACTCCATGGTAGGGCGTCCAGCCTGAGCGCGAGGCGATCCAGCGGTCGGTGATGGTTTCGCGGCGCTTGAGATCGACCACGGTGAGGTCCGCGTCAAAACCCGCCGCTGTCCGGCCTTTCCCTGACATGCCGTAAACGCGGGCCGGCCCGGCGCTGGTGAGATCGACGAAGCGGGCGAGCGTGAGCCGCCGGGCGTTGACGTGGTCGAGCATGATCGGGACCAGCGTCTGCACGCCGGTCATGCCGGAATGGGTCTTCGGATAGGGATGCGCCTTCTCCTCCCGGGTGTGCGGCGAGTGGTCGGAGCCGACGGTGTCGATCACCCCTTGGGCGAGGGCGCGCCAGACGCCGTCGCGATGCGAGGCGTCGCGGATCGGCGGATTGAGCTGCGCGAGCGTGCCGAGCCGCGCGTAGCAGTCGGGCGCGGCGAGCGTGAGATGCGCCGGCGTTGCCTCGCAGGATGCGACGTCTTTATGCTCGGCAAGAAACTCGGCCTCTTCCTTGGTGGTCACGTGCAGCACGTGCACGCGCTTGCCGGTTTCGCGCGCCAGGCGAATGAGCCGCTGCGTGCAGAGGAGCGCCGCCTGCGCATCGCGCCACACCGGATGCGACGACGGATCGCCCTCGACCCGCAGATGCATTCGCTCGCGCAGCCGGTACTCGTCCTCGGAGTGAAACGAGGCTCGGCGGCGGATCGCTTTCAGCACATCGCGTACGCCCTCGTCGTCCTCGATCAAGAGCGAACCGGTGGAGGAGCCCATGAACACCTTGACGCCGCACGCGCCGGGAAGCCGCTCGAGCTCGCCGAGTTGACGCGTGTTCTCGCGCGTCGCGCCCACATAGAACGCGAAGTCGCAATGCATGCGGTGGTGCCCGCGCTTGACCTTGTCGGCGAGAGCTGCGGCATCCGTCGTGGTCGGATCGGTGTTCGGCATCTCGAACGCTGCCGTGACGCCGCCCAGCACCGCGCCGCGCGAGCCCGCCTCCAGGTCCTCCTTGTGGGTCAGGCCCGGCTCGCGGAAATGCACGTGGCTGTCGATCACGCCCGGCAGGATGTGCAGACCGCGGCAGTCGATCGTCTCCGCGGCGCTGGTGCCGACATCGCCGATCGCGGCGATTTTTCCACCCGATATGGCAAGGTCGCGCACCCCCTCGCCGTCCTGGTTGACGACCGTGCCGCCCTTCAAAATCAGGTCGTAACCGCCTGCCATCGCCGCCTCACGCGTTCTTGCACCAATTCAAACCCACAGCCAATTCCACACCCTTGAGCAGCCAACATCAGCGGCTTACGTTGCCGGGGGCAACAAGGAATAGCATGAAAGCGGCACTTCTCCCCGACCGCGGCGTGGTCAAGGTGGCGGGCAACGACGCCCGCGCCTTTCTCAACGGGCTCCTCACCGCCGATGTCACCAAAGTCACGCCCGAGCAGGCGCGCTTCGGCGCGCTTTTGACGCCGCAGGGCAAGATCATCGTCGACGGCATCGTCGCCGAAGCGCCGGCCGGCGACGGCGGCGGCTTCTTCCTCGATGTGCCCCGGGCGCTCGCCTTCGAGTTCGTGCAGAAGCTCAATTTCTACAAGCTCCGGTCAAAGGTGATCTGCGAGGACCTGAGCGAGGTGCTCGGGGTCATGGCGGTCTGGGATGGAGCGGGCGACACCGACTACGGCCTGGTCTATGCCGACCCGCGCCTGCCGGCGCTCGGTTTTCGCATCATGCTGCCGCCGCATCTAGCCAAGGAGACCGCGGCCGATCTCGGCGCGGACCTTCTCGAAGCTCAAGCCTACGAGGCGAATCGCATCTCGCTCGGCGTTCCCCGCGGCGGCGTCGACTTCATCTATGGCGACGCCTTCCCGCACGAGACCGACATGGACCAGCTTTCCGGTGTCGATTTCGACAAGGGCTGCTATGTCGGCCAGGAGGTGGTGTCGCGCATGGAGCATCGCGGCTCGGCGCGCACCCGCATCGTACCGGTCGCGACCGAGGCTTTCCTGCCGGACGCAGGCCTGCCGGTGATGGCGGGCGACAAGCAGGTCGGCATCACCGGCTCGACCGCGGGCGCGCGCGGGCTTGCCATGCTGCGGCTCGATCGCGTCGCCGACGCGCGCGCGGCGGGCCTGCCGCTCTTGGCCGGCGGCGTGCCGATCGAGGTGCGCAAGCCCGATTGGGCGACCTTCGAGTGGCCCAATGCCTCCCGCAACGAGGAGAAAGCGTAATGGCCGGAGCATTGCTGCACATCGATGGCCTGCACCGCTGCCCGTGGCCAGGCAAGGACGACGCCTTATACGTTGCTTATCACGACACTGAATGGGGCGTGCCGGAATACGACGACCGCGCGCTCTACGAGAAGCTCATGCTCGACGGCTTCCAGGCGGGCCTGTCGTGGATCACCATCCTGCGAAAGCGCGACAACTTCCGCAAAGCCTTCGACAACTTCGAGCCGGAAAAGGTCGCCCGCTTCGACGCGCGGCGCAAAGCCAAGCTGATGCAGGATGCAGGCATCGTCCGCAACAAGCTCAAGATCGAAGGCGCGGTGCTTTCGGCGCGGGCCTATCTCGACGTGATGGAGAAAGGCTCGGGCTTCTCGGCGCTGCTCTGGGACTATCTCGACGGCAAGCCGAAGGTGAACAAGTTTCGCGACACCAAGCAGGTGCCGGCCGAGACCGAGCTGTCGAAGAAGATTTCAAAGGACCTTGCTGGGCGCGGGTTCAAGTTCGTGGGCCCGACGATTGTTTATGCCTTCATGCAGGCGGTCGGCATGGTCAACGACCATCTGGTGCGGTGCCATTGCCACGAGAACGTGCAGAAGATGCGCAGGCGCAAGTGAGCCGCACGCCCGCGAAACCAACCACCAAAACCTCCACCCGCGCCTGGCAGCGCATGCTGTCCGGCCGGCGGCTCGATCTGCTCGATCCCTCCCCGCTCGACGTCGAGATCGAGGACATCGCCCACGGCCTTGCCCGCGTCGCGCGCTGGAACGGCCAGACCCATGGCGCGCACATCTTTTCGGTGGCGCAGCACACGCTCCTGGTCGAGACCGTGGCGCGGGCGAAGTGGCCGAGCCTCGACCGCTCCGCGCGGCTTGCGATCCTGCTGCATGACGCGCCGGAATACGTGATCGGCGACATGATCTCGCCGTTCAAGGCGGTGATCGGCGGCTCGTACAAAGTGGTCGAGGCGCGGCTGCTCGCGGCCATTCACGTCCGCTTCGGCCTTCCACCGAAACACACAGAGCCGGTCCTGAAAATCATCAAGACCGCCGACGCGGGGGCCGCGTTTCTCGAAGCCACCCACCTCGCGGGCTTCAGCGCAACCGAAGCGCAGCGGTTTTTCGGCCCGCCGCCGAAGCTTACGCCCGCGATCGAACGGGACTACCTGACGCCCTGGTCCGCGGGCACCGCGGAGAGACACTTTCTCGAACGCTTCGCCGCGCTGGCCAAGCCATAGGCCATGACGCCGGCATAATTGGCATCTATATAAAGCCCATCATGATTCACGTCTGCTCCCTCGCCCGTCTCCACGACACCGTTGCCGAAACCCGCGCGACCCACATCGTCACGCTGCTGCGCCTGATCGACCGCGTGCAGCGACCCGCCAGCATCATCGAGACCAACCACCTGATCCTCGGCATGGACGACATCGCCACGCCGATGGACGGCTACACCCACCCGGCCGAGGAGCACGTGTACGACCTGATCCGCTTCGTGCAGACCTGGGACCGCCGCGCGCCGATCGTCATGCACTGCTATGCCGGCATCAGCCGCTCGACCGCGGGCGCGTTCATCACCGCCTGCGCGCTCAACCCCGGGCGCGACGAGCTCACCATTGCCCGTGCGATCCGCAATTCGTCGACCACCGCCATGCCGAACACCATGCTGGTCGGCCACGCCGACCGCATCCTCGGCCGCAAGGGACGGATGGTCGCCGCGGTCGAGGCGCTCGGCCCGGGCAGGCCGGCGCTCGAAGGCGAACCCTTCCGGCTCGATCTCGAATGAGCCATTCTGGCCCCGCTTGAAGAGAGGGGCCGCCAAAGTGCCGGCAATGCCCGAGGCGCATCTCACGCCGATCGAAGTGGGGCTGACCGCGGCAATCGTCGCGGTCGAGGCCGAGGAGCCGCGCATCCTGGTGTCCGCCGGTCCGGCAAGCGACACCCGTGCTGGCCTGCCGTTCGGCCCGTTCGATCCGCTGTCGCATAGGACCTTCGAGATCGGGCTGCGCGAATGGGTCGAGCAGCAGACCGCGCTCACCGTCGGCTATGTCGAGCAGCTTTATACGTTCGGCGACCGCGGCCGCCACGCGCGGCCGGGCGACACCGGCCCCCACATGATCTCCGTGGGCTATCTCGCGCTCACCCGCATGTCCGACAACGCCGCGGCGCTGCGCGCGGCCGGCGCTGCGTTCGAGCCGTGGTACCGGTTTTTCCCGTGGGAGGACTGGCGCGACGGCCGGCCGGAGATTCTCGACGAGGTGATCGTGCCGCTGCTCGATCAATGGGCGAAAAGCGGCAAGGCCGAGCCCGCGAGGCCGCTCGCACGGCGCGAGCGCCTGCGCCACTGCTTTGCCGCCGGCGGCTCGCCCTGGGACGAAGAGAAAGTGCTCGACCGCTACGAGCTGCTCTATGAAGCGGGCCTCGTCGAGGAGGCGCGGCGCGACGGCCGCGACGCGGGATTGCCGCGCGCGAAGCTGCCGACGCTGGGCGAGCCGATGCGCTTCGACCACCGCCGCATCCTCGCCACCGCCATCGCGCGGCTGCGCGCCAAGCTGAAATACCGCCCGGTGGTGTTCGAGCTCATGCCCGACGAGTTCACGCTGACCGAATTGCAGCGCACCGTCGAAGCGATTTCCGGGCGGCATCTGCATAAGCAGAACTTCCGCCGCTTGGTCGAGACCACCGAGCTGGTCGAGCCGACCGGCGAGACCTCGACCGCGACCGGCGGGCGGCCCGCGGCGCTGTTTCGATTCCGCCGCGACGTGGTGCAGGAGCGGCCCGCGCCTGGCCTGCGGCTGGGCGGCAGATTTTGAGCTTCAGGTCCTGAGCCTCGAGCCTCGGCGGGCGATCAAGCCCGACGGCGCGGTCCAAATCATCGCGTCGGCAAATAGGTATTTACCGATTGTCATCGCTTTCAGCCAAATAACTGGTAGCATAATGCGCCGTCAAAGAGCAGGCTGCAGGCGCCTCATGCTATGAGGCTGAAATCTTGCAGAGGATGTATTGAAATTCCGCACTACCCTGCCGTGCTTGCCTTCCGGTTGAATGGCACTATGAAAGCCCCTTCAATTGTTAATTGCGGAGATACCTATGGCCAAACTCGCCTCTATGTCGGTCGATGCCCTTTTGAAAATGCGCGATGAGATCGGCGAAATACTGTCGCGCCGCGCCGATGATTTGAAACGGCAGCTTACGGCGCTGGCGGCGGCGCAGAGCGCCAGGCGCGTGGCCCGGGCCGCCGGGGTCGCAAACGCAAGTCGCTCAAGGGCCGCAAGGTCGCGCCGCAATTCCGCAGCAAGAAAGACCCGACGATCACTTGGTCCGGCCGCGGCGCCACGCCGCGCTGGATGAAGGATGAAATGAAGGGCACGAAGCTCAAGAAGGAAAACTTCCGGATCAAGTAAGCGCATGAATTTGCCCCCTCTTCCAAAGTGAGAGGGCTATGCAGAACGGACAGCACAAAGACTGAGGTGAGGGGTTACGGTTTGATCGACAGGCCGTAGCCCCTTACCCGTGGGAATTATTGAGCATTCCCGGATGTGCTCTCCCTCCGGGATGGGCGCAGCAACGCCTGCCGCCGTCTCGGCAGCATCCGCATAACCCTTCCTTTTCTTGAACTTTTGCTGGGGATAGCGCGACCAATGCCCGCGCAGCCCTGTGCGTTGCGCCCTGGCGCGCTTTTGACGGCCGCTCGGCTGGCCTAGATTCGCGCGTCGGGGGCGCTCCATGGAATTTGTCCTGCTCGGACTGCTGCTGCTGTCGTTCCCGATCATCGCCATCACGGCGCTGGTCAAATCGATCAATGCTGGCGACCGCCTGCGGGCGATGGAGGCGCGCCTTCAGGCACTCGAAGCGAGGCTCACCGGCGCGCAAGGACCTGCACCAGCCGCAGCACCCACCGGCAGCGCTGCGCCAAGGCCCGCCGAACCGCCGCCCGCGCCTGCCGCTGCGCCGGCCGACAGCGTCAAGGCTGAGCCCGCCCGCGCACCGGAGCCAACACCCGAGCCTGCGCCTGCTGCCGCCGCGCCGCCACCTCCCCCGCCGCCGCCCGCGGCCGACGATCAGCCAGCGCAAAGCTTCGAGGAAAAATTCGGCACCCGCTGGACCGTCTGGATCGGCGGCGTGGCGCTCGCGCTCGGCGGCATCTTCCTCGTCAAATATTCGATCGAGGCCGGCCTGATCGGGCCGGGCCTGCGGCTGTTGTTCGGCGGGCTGCTTGCCGCCGCGCTGGTCGCGGGCGGCGAATGGACGCGACGACAGGAGCTCGTCTCAGGCCTTGCCGGCGTGTCGAGTGCGCACATCCCGAGCATCCTCACTGCCGCGGGCACCACCTGTGCCTACGCCACGGTCTACGCCGCCTACGGCCTCTACGGCTTCCTCAACCCGGCCGTAGCCTTCGTGCTGCTCGGCATCGTCGCGCTCGCAACGCTCGCCGCGGCGCTGCTGCACGGGCCGGCGCTCGCGGCTCTCGGCCTCGTCGGCGCGTTCGTCACGCCGCTGCTGATCTCGACCGGCACGCCGAACTACTGGGCGCTCTACATCTACATCGCCGTGGTGACCGGCGCGGCCTTCGGGCTCGCGCGCATGCGGATGTGGCTGTGGCTTGCGGTGACCGCCGTCGCCTTCGGCTTTTTCTGGACGCTGCCCGGCCTGCAGAGCACCCACGTAGACGGGCTTGCCGCGCACCTGTTCCACGTGATCGCAGGCTTTGCGCTGGTCGCAGCCCTGATCGTCTCCGGCTTCCTCTACGGTCCCGACGCCACGCCCGGCGAGATCGATCCGGTCTCGTCGGCGACGCTGTCGGCTTGTCTGCTCGGCGCGCTGCTGATCACGCTCGCCGCCCGCCACGACGCCGCGGCGCTGATCGTATTCACGCTGATGATTGTCGCAACGCTCGGCATCGCCTGGCGCACCGATGCTGCCGGCGGCACCATTCCGGTCGCCGCGGTGTTCGCGACCGTGGTCGTGCTGCGCTGGGCACTCGCTCCTGAATTGGGCCAGCTCATCGCGCCCGCCGGCCCCGCGGGCCAGGCCGCGCCGCAGCCCGCACAGTTCGCCACCGGGCCGCATCTCGTGCTCGGTTTCGGTTTCGCCATCCTGTTCGGCGCGCTGGGCTATCTCGCGCAAATCCGCCCGGGAGCCGAGCAACGCTGCCAGGCCGCGGCCATGCTGTGGAGCGGCTGCGGCGTGCTGGTGCCGCTCCTGATGCTGGTTGCGCTCTACTACCGCATCGCCGGCTTTGAGCGCTCGATCCCGTTTGCCGGGCTCGCGCTGCTGCTCGCCGCGATCAACGGCTTTGCCGCCGAGCAGCTTTCCAAGCGCGAGCAGACCAGAGCCATCATCACCGCCGGCGCGCTGCACGCCACCGGCACGGTCGCGGCGCTCGCGCTGGCGCTCACCATGTCGCTGGAAAAAGGCTGGCTCACGGTTGCGCTCGCGCTGATGGTGCCGGGCATTGCCTGGATCGCCAATGCGCGGCCGGTGCCGCTTCTCCGCGCGCTCGCCGCCGCGGCCACCGTGCTGGTGGTCGCGCGGGTCGGCTGGGAGCCGCGCATCGTCGGCTCGAGCGTCGGCACCACGCCGATCTTCAACTGGATCCTCTACGGTTACGGCGTACCCGCGGTCGCGTTCTGGGTCGCCGGACATCTTCTGCGCAAGGGTGCCGACGACAAGCCCACCCGCATGGTCGAGGCGGCGGCGATCCTGTTCACCGTGCTGACGCTGTTCCTGGAGATCCGCCACTACATGCACGGCGGTGACATCTACAAGCAGGCGAGCCGCCTCGGCGAACTCGCCTTGCAGGTCTGCGCCGGCCTCGCCACCGTCATCGGCCTCGAGCACGTGCGCCACCGCACCCGGAGCGTCGTGCACGACGCGGGCGCACTGATCATCGCCGCGCTGACCGCAGCCGGCGTGGTGCTCGGCCTCTGGATGACCGTCAATCCCTGGCTCACCGGCGAGAATGTCGGCGGCGCGTTCTTCAACCTGATCCTGCTCGGCTACGGCATCCCGGCGGTGCTCGCGATCTGGCTTGCGATGGTGACGCGCGGCACACGGCCGGAAGCCTACCGCGTTACCGCCGCAGCCTTCGCAGTGCTGCTGATGCTGAGCTATCTGACGCTCGAGGTACGCACGCTCTACCAGGGGCCGGTGCTCTCGCGCGGCGGCATGTCGAACGCCGAGCAGTACACCTACTCGGTGGTCTGGCTCGCCTATGGCGTGGCGCTGCTCCTGTTTGGCATCGTCTTGCGCTCTCAGCCGGCCCGCTTTGCGTCGGCGCTGATCACGCTGCTCACCATCGGCAAGGTGTTCCTGCTCGACATGGCGGGGCTCACCGGCATCTACCGCGCGCTGTCGTTCATCGGGCTCGGACTGGTTCTGGTCGGGATCGGCTGGCTCTACCAGCGGCTCCTGTTCCCGCCGCGGCCAACAGCAACGGCGGCGTCCGGTGTGCCCGGAACGCCGCCGCCCAATTGAAACTGAAAGTCGCGCCTGAGCTTCAGCGCGAGATCATTTGGCTGCGCTGATGTCGCACCACGCCGGGCCGGTCGAAAGCCGGTAGCGGCCCGCGGCCTCTTCCGACACCGGATAGCAGCCGTCGCCGCCGCCGCCGAAGTGCTTCCAGGCGAGGCAGATTTCCACGCCCTTCACCCGCATCGCCGCACGGTCGCTTTCCTCGCGCTGCGACTGCGGCCGCCGATACAGCACATTGATCACGCCCGCCTGGGTGATCTGGCCACGGCCCTGCGTGCCGTCGACGCATTCGATCTTGACTGCGCGGCCCATCAGCATCCGCGCCACGTCGCCGCCGTGCACCTGCCGCCCCGCTTCCGCCGGAAGCGTCGCGCCGATCACGATTGCAGCGACAAATCCGGCGCAGACAAACCGCCGGGCGCTTGCCATACTCGTCGCCGCACTGAAGGAAATCATTTTCTCAGGCCTCCCCTTCGATGGGCGACCATCCACTATTTGCGCGCATCCGTCGCGTCTGTTCTGTTCCGACGGTTAATTCGCGTGCCGCGCAAACGCGGGAGCCGCGCGGGTTTACGATGAATCGCGGTAACGCCGGCGCGTTCATGCGCGGGGTTAACCAATCAACCGCGTTTCGCAATCGTCGAGTGAGCGAATGACCGAGAGCTACACCTACGGGCTCGTGCCGCAGAACGAGATCATGACTCGCACCGGCCTCGAATTCTTGAGCGACATGGCGGCGGGCAGGCTGCCGCAGCCGCCGATGTGCCAGACGCTCGGCTTTCATCTCGTCGAGGTGAAGGAAGGCTTCGCCTGCTTCGAGGGCCTCCCGAAGAAGCGGCACTACAATCCGATCGGCACCGTGCACGGCGGACTTGCCGCGACGCTGCTCGATTCCGCGCTCGGCTGCGCGATCTTCTCGACGCTTGCGGTCGGCGAAGCCTGGACCACGCTGGAGCTGAAGCTCAACATGGTGCGGCCGATCACCGCGGACACCGGCGTCATCCGCGCCGAAGGCCGGCTCATCCACCGCGGCCGCACCGTTGCGACCTCCGACGGCACGCTGAAGGATCGCGCCGGAAAGCTCCTCGCCCATGCCACGACGACCTGCATGATTTTTCCGGCGAGTTGATGAATGTGCCAAGTCTCCGCTAGGCTACGATTATGATGCGGTCGTTGCTAACAGCACTGTCTGTCATCCTGTCTGCACAACTGGCCGGCTGCGGGAGCAATCCCGTCGGTTCCAATTGGGCAGAAGCAGATTTCAACAAGTACGATCACAACTATAAGCCATTGCCGACCGAGCGCTTGCGGACTGGCATGAGCCGATCCGAACTCGCAGGGTTGTTCGGTCCTCACCTGGTGCGCATCGGCGCGGACGAAGGCGGCGAAATATACAAAGTCGATCGATGGGTGAGTGTCGCCGGCCCCGACTATATCGGAGATCGCCTGGTACTCCGGATCGCGGATGACCGCCTTCGAGCGTGGCGCATCGAGAAGGCAGCCAGACGGTAGCGCCGCGCAGCCACTGATTGGCCCCCGACGAAGCATGCTTCCTTAGTCGCCGCTCCGCCCTGCGTGAAGCACCACGCCGCCAAATTATACCCGCGTGCACGACGAGGTGATCGAATAAGGAAACGGCGCGACAGCGCGCCAGTCTTGCAATATGCATGAAGCACAAAGTCAGGCGGCTGCAGACTCACCTGATGCGGATCGGACATGCTCGTTGAACTGACGGTTGTCATTGTTCTCACACTCATCAATGGGCTTCTTGCAATGGCCGAACTGGCGGTGGTTTCGTCCCGCCCCTCGCGCCTGCAGACGCTCGTCGACCAGCACGTCGTCGGCTCGCGGCGCGCTCTTGCGCTGGCCGCAAACCCCGGCCGGTTCCTCTCCACGGTGCAGATCGGCATCACGTTGATCGGCGTTCTGTCCGGAGCATTCTCGGGTGCAACGCTCGGCCTGCGCCTTTCGCAGTGGCTGACGACGATCGGGGTTCCGGACCGCGTTGCCGACGCGCTGGGCGTGGGGCTGGTGGTCGCGGCCATCACTTATGCGTCACTGATCGTCGGCGAGCTGGTTCCCAAGCAGATCGCCTTGCGCAATCCCGAGCGGATCGCGGTGCGCATCGCGCCCGCGATGACCTGGCTCGCGAAGATCGCTTCGCCCATCGTCTGGCTGCTCGATGCGTCCGGCCGTGTCCTCCTGTCGCTGCTCGGGCACAAATCGCAGCCGGCGCATCAGGTCAGCGACGAGGAGATCCGCTCGCTGATCGCCGAGGCGGAAACCGCGGGCGTGATCGAGCCCTCCGAGCGGCAGATGATTGCCGGCGTGATGCGGCTCGGCGACCGGCCGGTTCGTGCGCTCATGACGCCGCGGCGCGACGTCGACATGATCGATCTTTCGGACGATGCCGAGACTGTCCGCCGCGCGATCACAGAGAGCATCCATTCGCGGATTCCGGTTTACGAGGGGCCGCCCGAAAACATGCTCGGTGTCGTTCAGGCCAAGGACCTGCTCAACGCCGCCATACGGGGCGATGCGCTCGATATCCGCAAGCTGCTCCGTTCAGCCCCGACCATTGCCGACACCGCCGATGCGCTCGACGTGCTCGAGATCATCAAGCAGTCGCCGGTTCACTTGGGCCTGATCTATGATGAATACGGACACTTCGAAGGCATCGTCACCAACGAAGACATTCTCGAAGCGATTGCCGGCGCGTTTCGGACCGACGACGGGGCGCTGGAGCCGGATGCCGTGCGAAGGCCCGACGGCTCCTGGCTGATCGCAGGCAGCATGCCGGCCGACGAGATGGCGGATCAACTCGGGCTGCGGCTGCCGCAAGGCCGGACCTATCACACGACCGCCGGCCTGGCGCTGAACGAGTTCGGATACCTGCCCGCGGTCGGCGACTGTTTCCAGTTCGGCGGATGGCGGTTCGAGGTTGTCGATCTCGACGGCCGGCGTATCGACAAGCTACTGGTCGCGCGGATGCCAACCCGGCGCGGCGGCTGAATGCTCCAACAAACGAAACGCGCCGCTTTCGCGGCGCGCGGAAGCCTGAATGTCGAAGCCGCTCAGTCGCGCTGCACCGCGTCGGCGCGCACGTCGCGCCTCGCCGGCCGGACGAGATCGGCGCGGGTGCTGCGGCGATAGAAGTCGCAGTAGGCGAAACCAAGCCCCGAGACCGCGCCGCGGAAGCTGACCTGGCTGGTGCGATTGACGTTGAAGCACGGCTCGAACGGCAGCCCGCGCAGCGCGGCGCAGTAGCGGTCGCCCTTGATCTGCAATGTGTTCGCCGGGAGCACGACGAAACGGCGCGGACCCGAGCCGCCGGGCTGGATGTAGCCCGCGACCGAGCCGTCGGCGTAAATGCGCCCGCTGCCATTGGTGCCGTCGAAGCAGGTGTAAGCGAAGTGCTTGCCGGCGACGAAAGTCCGCGCCTGTTCGGCTCCGAGCTGCTCGGCCTGCGCTGGAACCGCACAAGCAAGGGCCGCGAGAACTAGAGCCAAGCGCTTGGTTTTGCCGAACATTCCCCCAACTCCACTTTGCTGCAGGTCGAAGCCTTACGGCTTTAACGGTCCGCTTACCATAAGATTCACTGATCATGCCCGACGTTCGTAGCCAAATCCTGAACGTGTTTACTCAATTTTGACCACGATCCGGCCCCTGACCCGCCCTTCCAGGATGGTTCCAGCGACCGAAATCACCTCGTCGAGCCCGATTTCGCGGGTAATCTGCGCAAGTTTCGCCCGGTCAAGGTCGGAAGCCAGGCGTTGCCAGGCCTCGGTCCTTACCCGGATAGGGCACTGGACGGAGTCGATGCCCAAAAGCGACACCCCGCGCAAAATGAACGGCGCGACGCTGCCCGGCAGATCCATGCCGCCGGCGAGCCCGCAGGCTGCGACCGCGCCGCCATATTTCGTCATCGACAAAGCATTGGCGAGCGTCGTCGAACCGACCGAGTCGATTGCGCCTGCGAAGCGCTCCTTGTTCAGCGGCCGCGGCGCTCCGGTGAGCTCGGCGCGGTGGATGATCTCGGTTGCGCCGAGCGACTTGAGATACTCCGCCTCCTCCACCCGCCCGGTCGAGGCAGCGACCGTAAAGCCGCGCTTGGCCAGGATCGCCACCGCGACCGAGCCGACGCCGCCCGCGGCTCCGGTCACCAGGATCGCGCCGTCGGTTGGCGTCAGGCCGTGCCGTTCGAGCGCCATCACCGCGAGCATCGCGGTGTAGCCTGCGGTGCCGATCGCCATCGCGTCGCGCTCGCTCAAGCCCGACGGCAGCCGCACCAGCCACTGGCCTTTGACGCGCGACTTCTGCGCCAAGGCACCAAGATGCGTCTCGCCGGTGCCCCAGCCGTTGAGGATCACCTTGTCGCCGGGCTTCCACTCGGGATGCGACGACGCCTCGATCTCGCCCGCGAAATCGATGCCGGGGATCATCGGAAAGCGCCGCACCACCGGGGCCTTGCCGGTGATCGCGAGCCCGTCCTTGTAGTTGATGGTGGACCAGCGGACGCGGACGGTGACGTCGCCGTCCATGAAGTTCGCTTCGTCGAACTCGGTGAGATTGACGGTCTGGCCCTTGTCGGCCTTCTCGATCACGATTGCCTTGAATTTTGCCACGCTGCTCTCCGCGTCCCCGATCGCCATGCATACTAAACCACGAACGGCCCGGATTGAATCGGGCCGTCGCGCCGGACGCCGCCACCCTCCTCCTATGGGAAAGGGTCAAACCGGCCGTACAGAAACAGTTCCCGTTACGCCGCCGCAGGAGCAGGCCGTGCAACCGGCTTCTCGACGATCGGCAGGTTGATCACCGCGGACGCGACGCCGAGGATGATCGCGCCCCACCAGATCACGTCGTAGGAGCCGGTGCGCTCATAGAGCACGCCGCCGAGCCAGACGCCGAGGAAGCCGCCGACCTGGTGGCTGAAGAAGGCGATGCCGAGCAGCATGGTGAGCCAGCGCGGGCCGAACATGATTGCGACCAGCGCCGAGGTCGGTGGAATGGTCGAGAGCCAGAGCAGCCCCATCATCGCCCCGAACATCAGCGTGACGAAGGGGCTCGGCGGCAGCAGGATGAACACCAGGATCACGATCGAACGGCTGAAGTAGATCGCCGCGAGCAGATAGCGCTTGGGTATCACGTTGGCGATGTAGCCCGAGGCGATCGAGCCTGCGATGTTGAACAGGCCGATCACCGCGATGGTCCAGCCGCCGATCGACGACGACAGCCCGCGGTCGACCAGATAGGCCGGCAGGTGCACGGTGATGAAGAAAAGTTGAAAGCCGCAGGTGAAGTAGCCGAGCGTGAGCAGGACATAGCTTCTGTGCCCGAACGCCTCGGCGAGCGCCTGCGTCACGGTCTGGCCGGGCACCATCGCCATGACCCGGCCGTGCGGCCCACGCGGGGCTGCGAGCATCGTCGCAAGCGGCACGCAGGTCAGCAGCATTGCCGCGAAGATCAGGAGCGTGTTCTGCCAGCCGACGCTGTCGATCAGCGCGACCGCGAGCGGCGAGAACAGGAACTGGCCGAACGAGCCTGCCGCTGTGCCCGCGCCGAAACCGATGGTGCGCCAGCTCTCCGGCAGGAGCTTGCCGAACGCGCCCATCACCAGACCGAACGAGCAGCCGCCGAGGCCGAAGCCGATCAGCACACCGGCCGACAGATGGAACTCCAGCGGCGTGCGCGCATAGGCCATCCAGACGGTGCCGGCGATGTAGAGAATGCAGCCGCCGATCAGCACGAAGGCCGCGCCGAACCGGTCGGCGAGCGCGCCGGCAAACGGCTGGCTTGCGCCCCACAGCAGCATCTCGATCGCCATGGCGAGCGCGAACACGTCGCGGCCCCAGCCGTTGGCCGTGGTCATCGGCGTCAGGAAGAAGCCGAAGGTCGAGCGCGGACCGAAGCTGATCAGGGCGATCAGGCAGCCGCAGACGAGAATGACGAGGGGCGTGCGCCAAGAAGTCAGCAAAGCTGACAGCGTGGCGGAAAGGCGGTCCGGCATGGCGCGATTATGCCGCGGCGGTCGCCGGCCGCGCCACCGGCTTCTCGACGATCGGCAGGTTGATCACCGCCGACGCGACGCCGAAGAACACCGCGAGCCACCAGATCACGTCGTAGGACCCGGTCGCCTCGAAGGCCCAGCCGCCGAGCCAGACGCCGAGGAAGCCGCCGACCTGATGGCTGAAGAAGGCAAAGCCGAACAGCATGGTGAGCCAGCGCGTGCCGAACATCAGCGCGACGAGGCCTGAGGTCGGCGGCACGGTGGAAAGCCAGAGCAGGCCCGTCACCGCGCCGAACAGCAGCACCGAGGTGGCGCTCGGCGGCAGCGTGATCAGGCCGACGATCGCCGCCGCCCGGCCGAAGTAGATGATGGAAAGAAGATATCGCTTCGGCATCCGGCCGGAGAGCCAGCCCGCCGAGAGCGAGCCGATGATGTTGAACAGGCCGATCATCGCGATGGTCCAGGCTCCCGCATCGGCCCCGAGCCCGCGGTCGACCAGATACGACGGCAGATGCACGGTGACGAAGGCGAGCTGGAAGCCGCAGGTGAAGAAGCCCAGCACCAGCAGCACGTAACTGCGATGGCCGAACGCCTCGACCAGCGCCTGCCGCGACGACTGCGGCTTCGCGGCGGCCGACGCCGCAGCGGACGACGGGTTCGCGAGCGCGAGCGACAGCGGCAGCACCAGCATCAGCGTGCCGGCGAACACCAGCAGCGTCGTCTGCCAGGAGAACGCCTGGATCAGCGAATGGGCGAGCGGCGAGTAGAGGAACTGGCCGAACGAGCCCGCCGCCGTGCCGGCGCCGAACGCGAGGCCGCGCCAGCTTTCCGGCACGAGCTTGCCGAGCGCGCCGATCACCATCGGGAACGAGCAGCCGGCGAGGCCGAAGCCGATCAGCACGCCGGCCGAAAGGTTGAGGCCTGCGAGCGACGTCGCCTGCGACATCCAGGCGAGCCCCGCGGCATAGAGCACCGCGCCCACGCACAGCACCCGCACCGGGCCGAAGCGGTCGGCGAGCGCGCCGGTGAACGGCTGTGCCGCGCCCCACAGCAGGTTCTGCACGGCAATGGCGAAGGAGAACGCCTCGCGACCCCAGCCGCGTTCGAACGAGAGCGGCGCAAGAAACTGACCGAGCGCCGAGCGCGGGCCGAACGCAATCAGCGCGATGACGCAGCCGACGGCAATGAGCACCATCGGCGTCCGCCACGGTGCGAGCTTCAACGGCGCAGGCGTGGCGGCTGTCGACATCGGCGTTTCCCAAAATTTCCTAAAAGAAGCCCGGCAAGAGAATCGGCGCGGGAAATGCCGCACCAGTCGCGATCATTTAGGCACAGGTCGTTGTTGGCCAAAGCGAAACTTCGTGATGGTTTCGATTTCCGCGGCACATGGCTGCATGGCTGACCCGCGGCGTTTGCTGGAGCGCCGGAAAAAATCATCCGAAAGGGGGACTGGCGCAGAGACCGGTGAAGTGCTATAAATTATACTCGAAGTGAGAATAAGGGTACGGGAAGCGCCGGCGGCAGGCCGGAAGTTTTCGTCTCCTAATATGCTCATATTGAGCATATTTCAGATTGGCAGAGTGAGGATATTGCCATGCCGGTTGTGGACACTGTGGGGCCGCTCCATGCGCGGCAACCGCTGCCGCCGCCCGCTTCGGCTGGAAACGCGGCGCTCAGGCGGTTCGGTGCCCTGCCCGCGCCGCCGCTCGAATGGAACTCCGAGGTCGAGCGCGAGACCGCGCACCTTTACGCCCGCATCAGCAACGTCGTGCCCTCGGTCGAATGGCCGTTCTTCGCGCCCTATGTGCGCGCGATCAACGCGCTGAAGAAAGAGCGCAACGCCGTCATCCTCGCGCACAACTACCAGACGCCGGAAATCTACAACTGCGTCGCCGACTTCGTCGGCGACTCGCTGCAGCTCGCGCGCGAGGCGACGAAAGTGAAGGCCGACGTGATTGTACAGTGCGGCGTGCACTTCATGGCCGAGACCGCGAAGGTGCTCAATCCGGAAAAGACCGTGCTGATCCCGGACCTCAGGGCCGGCTGCTCGCTCGCATCCGCCATCACCGGCGAGGACGTGCGGCTGCTGCGCGAGCGTTTCCCGGGCGTACCGGTCGTGACCTACGTCAACACCTCGGCCGAGGTGAAGGCGGAGAGCGACATCACCTGCACCTCGTCGAACGCGCTTCAGGTGGTGGAGAGCCTCGGCGTCGACAGGGTCATTTTCGTGCCCGACCAGTATCTCGCCAAATACATCGCCTCGCAGAGCACGGTGAAGATCATCGCCTGGAAGGGCGCGTGCGAGGTGCACGAGCGCTTCACCGGCGACGAGCTTGCGCTGATCCGCGAGAGCGATCCCGAGGTGCAGATCGTCGCCCATCCGGAGTGCCCGCCCGACGTGATCGCCGCCTCCGACTTCACCGGTTCGACCGCGCACATGATCGATTATGTGCGCAGGAACAAGCCGAAGCGCGTCGTGCTGGTGACCGAATGCTCGATGGCCGACAACGTGCAGGCCGAGCTGCCGGACGTGGAGTTCACGCGGCCGTGCAACCTCTGCCCGCACATGAAGCGCATCACCCTGCCGAAGATCCTCGACAGCCTCCTGCACATGAAGGAGGAGGTGGTGATCGATCCGGCGGTCGCGGCGAAGGCGCGGCGTGCGGTCGAGCGCATGATTTATCTGAAATCGTGAAACGGCGAGTGGCATCATGCTGACACGGGCGACGGAAAGTCTGATCGAGACCCTGACCTATCCGGGCGGCTTCATCTCGCCGCTGGAGATCGAGGACGCGGTGACGCGCGCGCTCGCCGAGGATCTCGGCCGCGCCGGCGACGTGACGTCCATCGCAACCGTGCCGGTCGGCACGCCGAGCCGCACCGTGATGGCGGCGCGCAAGGCCGGCACCATCTCGGGCCTCCCCCTCGCCGTCGCCTGCTTCCGAAAGCTCTCGCCCGACATCGAGATCGTGCCGGTGGTGCGCGACGGCGCTACGGTCGAAGCCAAGGCCGCGCTGATGCACATCAACGGCGATGCGCGGGCCGTCCTCTCGGCCGAGCGCGTGGCGCTCAATTTCGTGCAGCACCTCTCGGGCGTCGCCACCGCGACCCAGGCGTTCGTGCGCAAGGTGGGCTCCGGCAAGACCCGCATCTGCTGCACCCGCAAGACCACGCCCGGGCTGCGCTCGCTCGAGAAATACGCGGTGCGCTGCGGCGGCGGCTTCAACCACCGCTTCGGCCTGGATGACGCGATCCTGATCAAGGACAATCACATCGCGGTCGCGGGCGGCATCCGCCCGGTGCTGGAGCGCGCCCGCGCCAATGCCGGCCATCTGGTGAAGATCGAGATCGAGGTGGACTCGCTCGAGCAGCTTGCCGACGTGCTGGAATGCGGCCTCGCCGACGTGGTGCTGATCGACAATTTCGACATCGCCTCGATGCGGAAGGCGACGGCCCTGGTGGGCGGTCGCCTCGTGGTCGAGGCCTCCGGCGGCATCACGCTCGACACCATCGCCGACATTGCCGCAACCGGCGTGGACTATGCCTCGTCGGGGGCGCTCACGCATTCGGCCCCCGCGCTCGACGTCGGCCTCGATATCGAGATGTAAGGCACTCCCTTGTCCCGGGTCTGCAGTGCACCGCTACGCGGTACACTGCGGCTGGGACACGAGAGTTGCGCAAGCCGGCCGTTTCCGACACTGCGTTATCAAACAAACCGATTATCCCGCGTCTGCGCGACCTCGTGCTCGCACTCGCTGCACCGGTAGGTCACCCTGCTCTTGCCGGGATTGCGCCAGTCGGGAGCCCGGCGCTCAACCCGCATCATGCCTATGTCGCACCGGGGACAAAGCGAACCGAACTTCAACGGCTGATCCAATTCCATCGCGCGAAGATGCGAGCGGAATATGGAACCCGCATGGCAGCATCAGCGCTGCAACGGGGCAAATGCGAGCGCCGGTGCCACAACGATAAACAAATCGTTTGCTGCTACAGCATCGCCGTCGCAGCCCCAGCACTCCGCGCCGGTCGCGGGCCGCTGCGGGCGTAGACGATCGGCTGTTTGCCGGACGCTTGCGGCTCGCCGGCCGTCTGAAATCGTCTGGCGATCCGGCCGACCTGCTCCGCGCCGCTTTGCAACCGCTCGAAGTGCGGGCGCAGGCTCGTGCCGAGCTCGGTGAGGCGGCAGCCCTTCATGCCCCGCTCGAACAGCCGGCCGCCGAGCGAGAGCTCCAGCGATTTGATCGCATTGGTGAGCGACGGCTGTGAAACGCCGCAGCGCTTCGCCGCGCGGGTGAAGTTTGCCTCGGCGGCAAGCGCCAGGAAATAGCGAACGTGTTGAAACTGGATTCGGCCTAACATGGTGGCCTCCTTGGCAAGTCAATTCTGAAAAGCGTAGCTGGCTGAAAAGTCCGGCCAGGCACCGGTTGGGAAGCGGCTCAAGTCTGGTTGCAGACTATCGCAGCCGCTGCGACTGACATGTGACAATTGTCACTGGCCGCATTGTCCCGGCCCGGATCGGTACCCTGTTGCCATCCGGCGGGCGAACCGCTGCGGCTGTTCCTTACAGCTTCGCCTTGTTGGCTGCGTCGTCCGCGGCCGGAGCCTGCGGCTGCGCCGGCACCTGCGAGGCATTGAGCGGGCCCACCTCCGAACCGTCGCCCCAGGCGCGCGGCCGGTAGAAGCTGTGCACGCCGATCTTCTGCTTGCGATTCATCTCGCGAACCCAGGCCGGATGCACCCAGTAGGCGTGGTAGTGCGTCGAGTGCCCGACCTCGGGCAGCCAGAGTTTGCCGTCGAGCATGTCGCGGGCGATTTCGGTCGCCTGCTTCCACATGTCCGGCTCCCTCACAACGTCGGGAATGCCGTCGCAGGCGAAGGTGAACTGGCAGGCGAGCTTGCGGTGCGCATTCTGGTAGACCACGCCGCAGACGTTGTTGGGATAGAAGCCGGAGAACACGCGGTTTAGGACCACCTGCGCCACCGCGATCTGCCCGCGCTTGGTTTCGCCGCGCGACTCGAAATAGACCGCGTCGGCGAGGCACTTCTCCGACTTCACCCGCTGTTTGGCATCGAGGCCGAGCCGCTCGGCCGGCGTCTTCGGACGCCTGAGCGGGCCGGTCACCTCGCCCTTCGGCGCAACGGTCTCGCCGGCGGAAGGCTCGACCGGGGTCGCGCCCGGCGTCTCGTAATTAAAGTCGGCATCGGCCGGCGTCAGCGCCGATTGCTTGAGGTCGGGATCGCGCGCGCGGGGAACCTCGACCTGCCACTCCTCGTCCATCGGCCAGGGCTGGATCGCGCCGACCTCGTCGCCGACCGGATTGTTGCCGAAGTAGAGCCGGCCGAGCCGCACCGCGGCGTTGCTTTCGTCGATGGTCTGCTGCAGCGGCGCAACGCGCGCCGGCAGGTCGCGCGGTTCGGGCGAAGCCGACGCGAGCGCGAAGCCTGTGGGCTTCGCCTCGGCCTTGGTCTCGGGCTTTGCCTCGGGCTTGGTCTCGATCTGCGTCTCGACCTTGGGCGCGGGCGCAGCGTCCGGCTTCAGCGCCAGGTCGGACGGCGTCAGCGCGCCCGGTTCGGACTTTGGCTCGGGCTTCGCTTCGACCTTGGTCTCGATCTTGGGCTCGATCTTGGGCTCGATCTTGGGCTCCAGCGCGGCCGGCACCGGGACGGCGGCCTCCGGCGGCTCGCCCGCCGGCATGTCCGCCGGCCGCGGAAACGACACGGTCTTCACCTTGCCCGGCACGAGATCGCGCTTGGGCGCCGGCTGCGGCTGCTCGCGCCGCCGCGGCACCAGCAGGTCGCCCTTGAGCGTGCGGTTGACCGAGGGGAAGTCGAGCCGCGGCCGGTAGAGCTGCATCGGCATGCCGGAGTCGAACTGGATCGAGCCGGTGATGACCGGATCGCTCGTGACGCTGGCAAGCCGTGCCAGCGGCGGCTCGGGAATCACAGTGCCGACCGGCTGCGGGAAGCTGAAGGTCGCGGCGTGGATCGTACCGAACGGCGACGCCAGCATGTGGGCGCGCGCGCGCTGCGACACGTCGGGCTGCCGCGCCATCAGCGCGGCAAGGTCCTGATAGCCGATCGTTCTCGGCATCAGCCCCATCACCAGGACGCCGAGGCCGAAGGAAGCGTAGTGCTTGGCTCCCTTCGGCCGGCTACGCGACACAACCATTCAAACGCTCACGCCACTGAACGCAACGGGACGGTACGCAACGCACACAAAACGCCGGCTGTCGGAGCCCACAAAGACTCCAAGGCGACGGATTTATTTATGGTCCGATTAACCTTGCGAAGCGGTTAAGGCGCGCGTTTCGCGCGGCGCGAGGGAGAACGGACGTGCCGCTGCGCCAACATGGGTTGGTAAACGCTTCGTCAACGCGCGAACATGCGGGAAACGAAAAGCAAACAATCCGCTCAGAACGCCACGCGCAATCCGGCGCGGCCGCTGATGATCGAGCTGTCGTCGGACGGCGCGGTGTATTCGGCCGCGCCGAATACGGAGACGCGCTCGGCGGTACGCCATGCAAGGCTTGCGCCGCCGTAACCGCCCCACACCTGCTCCTCGCCCGGTGTCGCGAACGGAATTGCCTGGCCGAGCAGCGCCGCATCGACCGTGCTGTCGCCGATGCGTTGCACCGCCAGCACGCCGCCATAGATGCTGGTGGCGATGACCGCCGTGGTCCCGAGCGTCTGGGTGCGGGTGAACTTCAGCTCGCCGCGCTCCTCGAAGTCCTGAACGGTGCGCGTGCCCACCGTCAGGTTCGCGGTCGAGCCGCTTTCCGTGTAGCCGTCGAACGCGGCGTAGAGATAACGCACGCGCAAGCTCGGGCTGAGCGCATAGGCCGCGCCGCCCCACGTGCCGAGCGCACGGTTGAAGCCGAAGTGCGCCTCCGGTGTGACGTACCAGCCGTTGAAGCTCGCGGCGGCTGTCTCGGTGCCGCCTGCCGCGAGGTTGTTGTTGATCAGCCGCTGCGTATCGTTGCCGGAGTGGCCGCCCTGCACCGTGAGATGCAGGAACGCGTTGGCAACACGATAGCGCGCGCAAGCGCCGCCGAGCACGAGCGTACTTTTCGTCCCGCCATAGTTGAGATCGAGGCTGCTCTTCGCCTCGCCGCCGCCGGCGAACAGGCCGAGCCGCCGGTTCGACCCCGCCTGCCACTCGGCTCCGAGCATGCCGCCGTAGAACTGATTCTCGGTGCGCAGCAGCACATCGTCACCCTGCTGCACGCGCTTGCCGGCAAAGCCGCGCGCCCACACCGCGGTGCCGCCGGCATAGACCATGGTCGGATTGCTGAACACCGTGGCCTCTCCGGCATAGGCGAGCCCGGGGATCGCTGCCGCGAAAGCATCGGCGACGACATCGGCGGAGCTGCGGCCCGCGGCGGCAAAAGCGAGCGGCGCGCCGCCGGCTGTGCCCGTGTTCTCGATCTCGGGGATCACCGCCGCGACCATTCGCGAGAAGTCCAGCAGGTTGCGGTCGGTCATCGCGAACGGCGTCGGATCGATCGCGACCGCGCGATTGCCTGACACGACGAACGGCGTCGTGCCGGCCACCGTCGCCCCGGCGAGCGTGTCGAAGGTGAGGTTGTGGTTGCCGCCACGGAAGGTCACCGTATCGCCGCCGCCGCCGAGGTTGATCGCGCCGACAATGCGCGAGCCGGGGAACAGCGTCAGCATGTCGGGATTGCCGGCGAACTGGAGCGCGGCCACGCCGCCGGAGATGATACCGGAGTTGGTCACGTTGGCGCTGTTGGAGGCGCGGACGCCAAAGTCGCTCCCCGCGATGGTGCCGGAATTGCTGACGTTGGCGATCGGGGCGGCGATTCCGTCACCTCCCGAAATGGTGCCGTAATTGATCACGTTGGCAGCGTTGGCGCCGACAAGGCCGAAGACGGCCCCCGAGATCGTGCCGGAATTGGTCGCGTTGACGGTGAGGCCTTCGATGCCGATGCCGATCGTCGCTCTGATCGTGCCGGAATTGATCACGCTGGCCAAGATACCCCTTTGGCCCGCCGTGATGGTGCCGGAATTGATCACGCTTGCGCGTGGTGGCTCGGATGGCTTCGAGATTTCCGGAGATGGTCCCGGAATTGTTCACTGTGGCGGTGGTGGCGTCGATGCCTCGAGTGCCCGAGATGGTACCGGAATTGGTCACGTTGGCGCTGTTGGAAGCGCGGACGCCGAAGTCGCCCCCCGCGATGGTGCCGGAATTGCTGACGTTGGCGATCGGGGCGGCGATTCCGTCAGCCCCCGAAATGGTGCCGGAATTGATCACGTTGGCAGCATTGGCGCCGGCAATGCCGAAGGTGGCTCCCGAGATCGTGCCGGAATTGATCACGCTGGCTGCGCCGCTGGCCAAGATGCCCCTTTGGCCCGCCGTGATGGTGCCGGAATTGATCACGCTCGCGGTGGTGGCTCTGATGGCTTCGAGGCTCCCGGAGATGGTCCCGGAATTGTTCACGGTCACGGTGACGGCGTCGATGCCCCTGGACCCGCCCGAGATGGAGCCGAAATTCTCGACGCGGTATTGAAGAAGATGCCGCGGTCCGTCCCGGTGACACTTGCGCCCGGCACGACCGTGACGTTGAGGCTGGTCTCGCCTCCAGTGCCGTAGCCGCTGGTGCCGTCCTGATCGGTGGTCGTGGCCGTGCAGGTGGCTGTGACGTTGCTGCCCGCGGCGGGATCGCAGCTTGCCCGCGCCGCCTCGCCGCCCGCGAGCGACGCGGCCACAGCCGCGACGGCCGCAATCGCGGCGCGCCGCAACCGCCGACAGATTGCGAGCGCTATGAGCCGTTCCACCTCGCGCACGGGCCCCCCATCCCAGCGCACGAACCTGTTCGTCGCCGCGACAATTCAAGGCAAAAGGCCATTGAATGACAAGGCCCGGCTCACAGCGGATCGCCGCGGCAGCAACGGGTTCCACGCCGGAAATAGCACGAGCGCGTTGTGCTTTGTCGCCCAGCCAGATCCAAATGCAAACGGCCGGCGTTTCCGCCGGCCGCTGCATGCGCGAATGCTGCCGCGCGAATTACATCTTCACGCCCTTCTCGGTGAAGTACTTGGCCGCGCCCGGGTGCCACGGGATCGGCGAGTTCTTCGGGCCCTGGTTCTCGAGCGTGATGCTCTTCGCCTCGCCGTGCACGGCGACGAGCTCCGCCTGCTTCTCGATGAAGGTCTTGACGATGTCGTAGGCGACCTTGTCGGGCATGTCGGCGTTGGCGACCAGGATGTTCTGCACCACCGAGATCGCGTTGTCCTTCTCCTGGCCCGGATAGGTCTTGGCCGGAATGACGCCGGCGCTGTAGATGCCGCCATACTTGGCGTTCATCTTGTCGACCACGTCGGAATGATCGACCAGCTTGATCTTGACGCCGGGCGACGCGCCGAGATCGGTCACCGCCGCGGTCGGCAGGCCGCCGACCCAGAAGTAGGCGTCGATCTTGCCGTCCTTGATCGCGTTGGTCGACTCGGCGACGCCGAGCCGCTCGCGCCTCATATCCTTGTCCTTGTCAAGACCCGCGGCTTCGATGACGCGAAACGCCATCACCTCCGTCGCGCTGCCGGGCGAGCCGGTGGAGACGCGCTTGCCCTTGAGGTCGGACATCTTCTCGATGCCCTTGCCTTCCGCCGTCACCACATGCATGCGGTTCGGATAGAGCACCATCAAGGTGCGGACCTCGACCTTGTTGCCCTTGAACTTGTCCTCGCCTTTGAGCGCATCGAGCGCGGCGTCGACCATCACCAGCGCCACTTCGCTCTGCTTGGAGCCGATCAGCTTGAGGTTGTCGACCGAGCCGCCGGTGACGCGCGCGGTCGCGGCTGCGCCCGGCACGTACTTGGTCAGCACGTTCGCCATGCCGCCGCCGAGCGGATAATAGACACCGCCGGTGCCGCCGGTTGCGATCGCAATGTTGAGCTGCTGCGCCAGTGCCGCGGTGCCGAACAGCGCCGCTGCCGCGGCGAGGCCACCCAGAAACAATCCGCCGACCAATCCTCTACGTTTCATGTCCATTCTCCCTTGAACCCAAAAATCTCATCCGCGCGTGGCCGGCGCTTCTGGCGTCGCCGGTTGCATACGCTGTTTTAGCAGGACGGCCGCGGCCAATGCCAAGCCAAATGTCGCGGTGTAGCTGATGTCGTGGCCGACTATGGCTTCCATCAGCGCCTCGATCAGGCTCGGGAACACCAGCAGCAGGCCGGCGAGCGTCAGCAGCCCGCGCTCGCTCGCCGTTGTGCGGCGCAGCGCCCAGCCTTGTGCCGCGGCGGCAAGCGCGGCGAGGCCCGCCGCGGTCTTGAGCGTGATCTCGACGATGTCGATCCAGGAGCCGTCCTTCGGCAGCTTGAGCAGCAGCCCAAGTCCCTGCGGATCGAGCACGAACACGAACGGCACCAGGAACGCCGGCAGCGTGTATTTCCACGCCTGCAAGGTGGTCTTGTAGGGATCGCCGCCGGTGATGGCCGCCGCCGCGAACGGCGACAGCGCGGTCGGCGGCGAGACCTCGGACAGCACCGAGTAATAGAAGATGAACATGTGCGCGGCGACGTCCGGCACGCCGAGCTTGGTCATTGCCGGCGCGGCGATCACCGCGCAGATGATGTAGGACGCCGTCACCGGCACGGCGAGGCCGATGATCCAGACGATCAGCGCGGTATAGAGCGCGGTGAGCAGCAGGCTTCCGCCCGCATAGGCGATCACGATCGCCGAGAACTTCAGGCCAAGCCCGGTGAGCGTGACGACGCCGACGATGATGCCCGCGGTGGCGCAGGTGGTCGCCGCGGTCAGCACGCCGGTCGAGCCGTCGGCAAGCGTGCGCACCAGGCGCTTCGGCGTCAGCGCAGTCTCGCGGGCGAGGAAGCTCAAGCCGAAGGTGAGCACGGTCGACCAGAACACCGAAAGGGTCGGCGAATAGCCCCACAGCATGAAGACGACGATCGATATCAGCGAGATGAAGTGGAAGCCGTAGCGGCGCGTCAATTGCCACAACGACAGGTCCTGGCTCACGTCGACGGCGCTCGCGCCGAAGCGCTTGGCGTCGAGCTCGACCATGAACAGCAGCGCAAGGTAATAGAGGCAGGTCGGGATGGTCGCCATCCAGATCACGTCGAGATAGCTGATCTTGAGGAATTCAGCGATCAGGAACGCGGCCGCGCCCAGCACCGGCGGCGAGATGATCGCACCGAGCCCGCCGGCCGCGAGCAGGCCGCCCGCGGCGTTCTTCTCGAAGCCCGCCTTCTCCATCATCGGATAGGCCACCGCGCCGATGGTGACGGTGGTGGCCACCCCCGAGCCCGACGGCCCGCCGAGCAGGAACGACGACAGCACCACGGTGCGGCCGGCGCTGTTGGCCTTGTTGCCCATCAGCGCCATCGAGAAGTCGATGAAGAACTTGCCCGCGCCGGAGTGCTGCAGGAACGCGCCGTAGATCGTGAACAGGATGATCAGCGACGACGATACGTCGACCGGGATGCCGAAGATGCCTTCCAGCGTGATGAAAAGCTGACCGACGATCTGGCCTATGTCGAAGCCGCGATGGGTCCAGGGCTGCGGCAGCGACGGGCCGAAATAGGCGTAGGCGAGGAAGCCGATCGCCACCACCGGCACGATCCAGCCGGTGGTGCGGCGGGTCGCTTCGAGCAGCAGCACGATGAAGATGATGCCGAGGATGGTGTCGAGCCGCGTCGGCATGGTGGCGCGGTCGGTGAAGTCCTCGCCGCCCTCGATCGCGTAGACGAGGATCGCAGCTCCAGCGAGGCCCAGCACCACGTCCCACCAACGGATGCGGTTGCGAAACCGCATCGCCATCGGAAACAACAGGAAGCTCAGGACCAGGACGAAAGCGACATGCGCGTAGCGCAACGGCTGCGTGGCAATGATCGGGAAATCCTGGAACGGCCACGCGCCGGCAATCGCCGCGTAGAGATGAAACACCGACATCGCCACCGCGACCGACATGGCCGCGGTCCCGGCCGGGCCCGACAGGCGGTTCTGCGCGCCCTCTTCCGCCTCGATGTAATGCTCGGCCTTCTTCAGCGCCTCGTCGGAAATGCCCGACGTCGCGGCCCCGGCCGCTTCCTTCCCCTCCGACATAATTCCCCTCTGCGCACGGTTTTGCCGGTGCCGGTGGCTCCCCCCAGGCGGCACGCTAGCATGGCCTTGGAGCCCGCAACCACCCGACGAAAGGCGAGCCGAAGCCAACTTTGCAGCCAAGTCAGTGGGTTGCGACGTCGTTGGAAAACCGCCGATGGAACCCCACATCCCCCCCGCAGAGCGGCCTCGCGGTCAGTCAAAATCCTCGTTCACAGGCCCTTGGGGTCCCTCTGAGGATGGAGGCTTCCATGTTGCATCGCAGCCGACCGTCGCTCTTGATCGCCGCCTTGCTGCCGGGCCTGTTCATGACAAGTCCAGCCGCCTCGCAAGACACGACCGGCCCTCCCTGCGCCGACCACGACACCATCGTCGATTTTCTCCACACCCATTACGGCGAGCGCATCGACGCCCGCGGCCTGGCCAGCGCCGGCTACGTTGTCGAGATTTTCGTCAGTCCCACCCGATCATGGACCATCGTCGCAACGCCGCCGGTTGGCCCAAGCTGCGTGCTCACGCAGGGCATTGCCTGGGACTTCGCCATCCCGCGCGAGCAATCGGCTCGGCGGTAACCCTGCAGGCATGGATTTGAGCGGCGCAGGCAAGCGCGGGTCGATGGGCGACGTTCTCGCGCGTACCCATTCGTTGCAATTGGAGGCAAAAACAACTTCCCCGAAATCCACAACCGTCGGTTTGTCGAAGGTCGTGCGATCTCGGCGCGCGGACGGGATCGCCACGCAGAGATGCGTGGGTCGACAGGGCCGCCCGTGCGGCTTGAGCCTCGCTACGCCTCGCCCACGGCCTTCTTGCCGAGCGCTGCCTGGGCCGCTGCGAGGCGGGCAATCGGAACGCGGAACGGCGAGCATGACACATAGTCGAGGCCGACCTCGTGGCAGAAGCCGACTGACGCCGGATCGCCGCCGTGCTCGCCGCAGATGCCGACCTTGAGCTTGCCGCGAACCTTCCGCCCGCGCTCGACGCCGATCCGAATGAGCGCGCCCACGCCCTCCTGGTCGATCGAGACGAACGGATCGACCGGCAGGATGCCGCGCTGGGTGTAGATGCCCAGAAACGAAGCCGCATCGTCGCGGCTGATGCCGAACGTGGTCTGCGTCAGGTCGTTGGTGCCGAACGAGAAGAACTCGGCGCTCTGCGCGATCTCGTCGGCCATCAGCGCGGCGCGCGGCAGCTCGATCATGGTGCCGACCTGGTAGTTCAGCTTCGCGCCGGTCTCCTGCTGCACGGCGTCGGCCATCGCATCGATCCGCGCCTTGACGATGTCGAGCTCGGCCTTGGTCGCAATCAGCGGCACCATCACCTCCGGCACCACCGGCTTGCCGGTGCGCTTTCCGGCCTCTACCGCCGCCTCGAAGATCGCCCGCGCTTGCATCTCGGCGATCTCGGGGTAGGCGATGGCGATGCGGCAGCCGCGGAAGCCCAGCATCGGGTTGAACTCGTGCAGCTCCTTGGCGCGGTGGTCGAGCTTCTTCGCATCGACGCCCATGGCAGCGGCGACCTCGGCCACGTCCTCCTCGGTGTGCGGCAGGAACTCGTGCAGCGGCGGATCGAGCAGGCGGATCGTCACCGGCAGGCCCTGCATGATCTCGAACAGCTCGACGAAATCGCCGCGCTGCATCGGCAGGAGCTTGGCCAGCGCCTTCCGCCGCTGTTCCACCTGATCCGACAGGATCATCTCGCGCACCGCCTGGATGCGGTCCTCGTCGAAGAACATGTGCTCGGTGCGGCAGAGCCCGATGCCCTGCGAGCCGAACTTCACCGCCAGCCGCGCGTCGGCCGGCGTGTCGGCGTTGGCGCGCACGCCGAGCGAGCGCACCTTGTCGGCCCAGCCCATCAGCGTGCCGAATTCGCCGGACAGCTCCGGCTCGGTCATCGGCACCTTGCCGGTCAGCACTTGCCCGGTCGAGCCGTCGATGGTGACGATCTCGCCGCGCTTGAGCACGGTGTTGCCCACGGTCAGCGTCTGCGCGTTGTAGTCGACCCGCAGCGAGCCCGCGCCGGAGACGCAAGGCTTGCCCATGCCGCGCGCCACCACGGCCGCATGCGAGGTCATGCCGCCGCGTGTCGTCAGAATCCCCTCGGCCGCGTGCATGCCGTGGATGTCCTCCGGCGAGGTCTCGACGCGCACCAGGATCACCTTCTTGCCGTCGGCCTTGAGCTTGGCGGCCTCGTCGGAGCTGAACACGATCTCGCCCGAGGCCGCGCCCGGCGACGCGGGGAGCCCGGTGGCGATGATGTTGCGCTCGGCCTCCGGGTCGATGGTCGGGTGCAGCAGCTGATCGAGCGACATCGGCTCGATCCGCGCCACCGCCTCTTCCCTGCCGATCAGCTTTTCGTTGGCGAGCTCGACGGCGATCCGCAGCGCCGCCTTCGCCGTGCGCTTGCCGTTGCGCGTCTGCAGCATCCAGAGCTTGCCCTGCTCGACGGTGAACTCCAAGTCCTGCATGTCGCGGTAGTGCTTCTCGAGCGTGCCGTAGATCCGCGTCAGCTCCTTGAACGCCTCGGGCATCGCCTTTTCCATCGACGGCTTGTCCGAGCCCGCCTCCTTGCGCGCCGCTTCGGTGATCTCCTGCGGCGTGCGGATGCCCGCGACCACGTCCTCGCCCTGGGCGTTGATCAGGAATTCGCCATAGAGCTTCTTTTCGCCGGTCGAGGGATTGCGGGTGAAGGCGACGCCGGTCGCCGAGGTGTCGCCCATGTTGCCGAACACCATGGCCTGCACGTTGACCGCGGTGCCCCAGCTTTCCGGGATGTTGTGCAGCCTGCGATAGGTGATGGCGCGCGCGTTCATCCACGAGCCGAACACTGCGCCTATTGCTCCCCACAACTGTTCCCGCGGGTCCTGCGGGAACGGCTTGCCGCTTTCCTCCTCGACCCGCTCCTTGTACTGCGACACCACGATCAGCCAGTCCTCGGCGGTCAGCTCGGTGTCGAGCGTGTAGCCGAGCCGCGACTTCTGGTCCTCGAGAATGTCCTCGAAGTTGTGATGCTCGATGTCGAGCACCACGTTGGAATACATCTGGATGAAGCGGCGGTAGGAATCGAAGGCGAAGCGGCGGTCGCCGGACTGCTCGGCGAGCGCGCGGACCGTGTCGTCGTTGAGCCCGAGATTGAGCACCGTGTCCATCATGCCGGGCATCGAGGCGCGTGCGCCCGAACGCACCGAGACGAGCAGCGGGTTTTTCTCATCGCCGAATCTGCGGCCGGTGATCTTGGCGATATGCGCAAGCCCCGCCTCGACCTGCTTCTCCAGGTCCTTCGGGACCTTCTTGTCGTTGGCGTAATAGTGCGTGCAGACCGCGGTGGTGATGGTGAAGCCCGGCGGCACCGGCAGGCCGAGGTTCGCCATCTCGGCGAGGTTTGCGCCCTTGCCGCCCAGCAGCTCCTTCATGCCGGAGCGGCCCTGCGCCCGGCCGCCGCCGAAGGTGTAGACCCACTGGCCGGACTTGGCTGAGTTCTGAGCCGGCTTCTTCGCAGGCCTGCTCGCGGCCTTGCGCTTTGCCGGCGCGGCTTTGGCTTTCTTCCGGGATGCAGGACGGCGTGCCATTAGATTTCTCGCTGCCTCAATCGGGATTTTCTATTGGCCCATTCCCGGCGCTTCCTCGAACGATGACGTTTCTTGTTGTTCGCACTCTCTGCCACGTCATGGCCGGGCTTGTCCCGGCCATCTCGCTTAGGCGGGCAGGATGCTCACCTCATCGGGATCGCCGGGGCAAGCCCGGCGATGACACCTCTGTGGAGGACAGGTACACCACAACCTATCCCTCGATCTTGCTGAAATCCGCCACCGACAACGTCGCCACGCGGATTTCGTTCAGCAGCCGCAGCCGGTTGGCGCGCAGCACCACGTCGTCGACATTGACCGTGACCTTGTCGAAGAAGGCATCGACGAACGGACGCAGCTTGGCAATCGCGGTCATCGCCGCGGCGAAGTCCTCGCGCACGATCGCCAGATCGGCCTCGAGCCTGACCCCGTTGATCGCCCTGGCCAGCTCCTTTTCCTCGTCCTGCTGCAGGAGCGCCGCATCCGGCGGCTCGGTGTACTGCAGCTTGTCCTTGCGCTCCTCGATGCGAAGGATGTTGGCGGCGCGCTTCGTTCCCGCGAGCAGGTTCTTGCCGTCGTCGGTGTCGAGGAATTTGGCGAGCGCCTCGATCCTCCGGACGATCATCACCAGGTCGTCCTGGCCGGGAAGCGCGAACACCGCATCGACCAGGTCGTGCCGCGCGCCCTGCTCGCGAAGCTGGACTTTGAGACGGTCGCCGAAGAACGACAGGAGATCGCGGCCGTCGGTGTCGCCGCGCGCCTGCGCAAACACCGGCAACAGCGGCATGCGGATCTGGTTGTCGAGCACGAGCCGGATGACACCCAGCGCTGCACGCCGCAGCGCATACGGATCCTTCGATCCGGTCGGCTTCTCGTCGATCGCCCAGAAGCCGGTGAGAATGTCGATCTTGTCGGCGAGCGCCACCGTCACCGCCACCGGGTCGGCCGGCACCAGATCGTCCGGCCCTTTCGGCTTGTAGTGATCCTCGATGGCGTGCGCGACCGCCTCGTTCTCGCCCTGCGCCTTCGCGTAGTAGCGGCCCATCAGGCCCTGCACCTCGGGGAATTCGCCGACCACCTCGGTGAGAAGATCGGCCTTGGCGAGCCAAGCCGCCCGTTCGGCCAGCGCCACGTCGGCGTTGACGACCGGCGCAAGATGACCCGCGAGCGCGACGATGCGGTTGATCCGCTCGGCCTGGGTGCCGAGCTTCTCGTGGAACACGATGTGCTCGAACTTCGGCAGCCGGTCTTCCAGACGATGCTTCAGATCGGTCTCGTAGAAAAACTTGGCGTCCGAGAGCCGCGCGCGGATCACGCGTTCGCAGCCGGCGACGATCGCCTTGCCGCCGTCGGTCGCCTCGATATTGGAAACGAGAATGAACCTGTTGGTGAGCTTCGCAGTGTTCTGGTCGCGCAGCACGAAGCACTTCTGGTTGTTGCGGATGGTGGCGCGGATCACCTCTTCGGGGATCGACAGGAAACTTTCGTCGAACGAGCCCATCAGCACCACCGGCCATTCGACCAGGCCGGAGACCTCGGCCAGCAGGCCCTCGTCCTCGACCAGCTCATACCCTTGCGCAAACGCCAGGTTCTTCGCGTCGGCGAGGATCATCTGCGCGCGGCGCGCCGGGTCGACCACCACCTTGGCCTTTTCCAGCTTGGCCACGTAGTCGTCGAACCGCTTCACCTTGATCTCGCCGGGCGCGAGGAAGCGGTGGCCATGCGTGGTGTCGCCCGCGGCGATTCCGCCGACCTCGAACTTGACGATGTCGGGCTCCTCGGTCTCCGGGCCGAACGTCGCGATGATCGAATGCAGCGGCCGCACCCAGTTGAGCGCACCGGGATGCGCCGACGCCTCGCCCCAGCGCATCGCCTTGGGCCAGGGGAACGACTTCGTCACGTCCGGCACGATCTCGCCGATCACCTCGATCGCCGGCCGCCCGGCCTTCTCGATCACCGCGACGTAGAAGTCGCCCTTCTTCGGGTCCTTCTCGATCTTGGCCTGGTCGACCGAGGCAAGCCCCGCCGCTTTCAGAAAGCCGGCAATGGCCTTCTCGTTGGCATCGACCCGCGGGCCTTTGCGCTCTTCCTTCACGTCGGGCTGGCGCACCGGAATGCCGGCGACCGCAAGCGCAAGCCTGCGCGGAGTCGCAAACGCGGTCGCGCCCTCGTAAGTGAGGCCCGCATCCACCAGCCGGTCGGTGATGAGCTTCTTCAAATCCTCGGCCGCCCGCGCCTGCATGCGGGCCGGGATTTCCTCGGAGAAAAATTCGAGCAGAAGGTCGGGCATCACGTCAATTTCTTATGGCTTCCGTCGCACATCGGCTGCTTGCCGGTGCGCTTGCAGGCGCAGAACCACGCCTCTTCCGACTTCTCCGCCTTGAACTCGCGCGGCGAGAACTCCGTGCCCTTGTGCGAGCCGTCGCAGAACGGCTGCTTCTTCGAGCGCCCGCAGGCGCACCACCAGTAGCTCTTGCCGGCTTCCACGTTGATCGGAAGCGGCTTACGTCCGCCGATTTCCGGAGTCGCACTCATGCCGCACCTCCTGCCTCGGTTTTCAGCCAGGCCTCGCCGCAGGCCTTGGCCAGTTCGCGCACGCGAAGAATGTAGCTCTGCCGCTCGGTCACCGAGATCACGCCCCGCGCGTCGAGCAGATTGAACACGTGGCTCGCCTTGATGCACTGGTCGTAGGCCGGCAGCACCATCAGGTGCCGCGCGCCGTCCTCCGACCATCCGGCTTCGAGGTAGTTCTTGCACGCACCCTCGGCCATCCGGAACTGCTCGAACAGCATGTCGGTGTCGGAGTGCTCGAAGTTGTGCCGCGAATACTCCTGCTCGGCCTGCAGAAAGACGTCGCCGTAGGTGACCTTGTCCGCGCCCTCGCGGCCGTTGAAGTTTAGGTCATAGACGCGGTCGACGCCCTGCACGTACATCGCCAGCCGCTCGAGCCCGTAGGTGAGTTCGCCCGCGACCGGCGCGCATTCGAAGCCCGCGACCTGCTGGAAGTAGGTGAACTGCGATACCTCCATGCCGTCGCACCAGCACTCCCAGCCGAGCCCCCAGGCCCCGAGCGTGGGGCTCTCCCAATCGTCCTCGACGAAGCGGATGTCGTGGAGCGCGCTGTCGACGCCGATCGCCGCAAGCGACTTCAGGTACAAATCCTGGATGTCCAGCGGCGACGGCTTCAGGATCACCTGGAACTGGTAGTAGTGCTGCAGCCGGTTCGGGTTCTCGCCGTAGCGGCCGTCCTTTGGCCGCCGCGAAGGCTGCACGTAGGCGGCGTTCCAGCGCTTGGGGCCGAGCGCCCGCAATGTGGTCGCCGGGTGAAACGTGCCCGCGCCGACCTCCATGTCGTAGGGCTGCAGGATCACGCAGCCCCGGTCGGCCCAGAAGCGCTGAAGCTGAAGAATCAGACCCTGGAACGAACGTTCCGGGCGCATATGGGCGGGAAGTTCTTCGGCCATCAGGGGGTCCAAACGCGGGGCGGCGGCTGAGACCTAACGGCGGGACTTACGGGGGTCAAGGCGCGGCGGGAACCTCTCCCCACGCCCCATTCGACCGGCTAGGCTCATGCAAGACCCGGACAAACCGGCCACTTCCAGGGAGGATTCGATGCCGTCACGACTTGCGGTATTCGCGGGCGCAGCCCTTGCGCTCGCCGCCGTCGCGCCCGTCGCGCAGGCGCAAGACTTGGCCAAGGACTTCCCCAGCCGGCCGATCCGCATGGTCATCGCCTTCCCGCCCGGCGGGCCGACCGACTTCGTCGGCCGCCTGGTCGCCGACAAGGTCAAGGACATTCTCGGCCAGCCGGTGATCATCGAGAACAAGCCGGGCGCGAACGGCGCGCTCGGGGCCGACGCCGTGGCCAAGGCCGCGCCCGACGGCACCACCCTGTTCCTCTCCACCGTCGGCGCGGTCACCATCACGCCGCACATGCGGGCCGACCTGCCCTACGACACGCTGCGCGATTTCGCGCCGGTGACCATGGTGGTGGGCAACACCACGGTGCTCGTGGTGCGCGCCGACAGCCCGTACAAGTCGGCCAAGGACCTCGCCGCGGCCGCAAAGGAGAAGCCAGGCCAGCTCGCCTTCGCCTCGACCGGCGTCGGCTCCACCACCCATCTTGCCATGGAGCTTTACCAGACCGCGGCCGGCATCAAGTTCGTGCACGTGCCCTATCGCGGCGCGGCCCCGGCGCTGACCGATCTCCTCGGCGGCCAGGTGGTCGCCTTCTTCGCCGACGTGCCGGTGCTGATGCCGCAGATCATCGCCGGCAAGGTGCGGCCGCTCGCCGCGGCGTCGGGCAAGCGCAATCCGAAGCTGCCGGACGTGCCGACGCTTGCCGAGGAAGGCTATGCCGACACGTCGTCGGACAACTGGTACGGCTTGCTGGCTCCGGCCAAGACCCCGCCCGCGATCGTCGCCAAGATCAATGATGCCTTCGTCAAGGCGATCAACGATCCTGTCGTGAAGCAGAAGCTCGTCGACTCAGGCGCCGTGCCGGTTGCCGACAAGCCCGCGGAATTCGGCGCGACGCTGAAGGCCGAGCTCGACCGCTGGGGCAAGGTCGTCCGCGAGAAGGGAATTAAGGAAGCGAATTAAAGGCGCAGCCTTGGCGGCGCTATCCCTCCCCGCGAGGGGAGGGTCCGCGCCACCAGCGCGTTCACGCGCGTCTTCGACGCGCTATGGCGCGGGGGTGGGGAGAAGCCAGCGAGAAACGGAGACTTCTCCCCACCCGGCTCGCTTCGCTCGCCACCCTCCCCTCGCGGGGCTCTTTGATTCACACATCCTGGAGCCTCAGGGTGGTGCCGTATTTGATGCGCTGGAA
>JAIESI010000256.1 GCA_019746135.1 Xanthobacteraceae bacterium | reverse complement strand
GGAACCGGATGCGGGAATCCTGCACGTCCGGGTCTGTGGGGGGCGAGGGAGGCAACTTCCTCGCCTACCCGGCGCTATGCGGGCTTTTTGACAGGTGAATAAGGTGCGCGTGTTTCGGGCGGCGTGACGCTCACGCCCCCCCCCCGACATCGTGCGGACGCGTGAATTACAGCCCGTAGCTCGCCAGCACCGCGTTGCAGCGGCCGCTGATCTTGTCGCGGTTCCGGTTGAAGCACGCCAGCACGCTGCGGACGTTCGGCACCGCATCGCGGCAGAGCCGCATCGCGTCGGGCATGCAGGCGGCCTTGTCGGACGCCTTCACCTTGACCGCTTCCTCGCCCATGGCCGGTGCGGCCGGCACGAACGCAACAAGGCAAACGGCAGCAAGCATCGCTCCACGGAAAGACATGACTGGCCCTCTCCCGCCCCAAGAGTGTGGCTGGAATGTTTGCGGTGGGAACGTGTGCCCAACAACGCCGGCCGGAGTTCCTGGTTCCACGAAGCGGCCACAGAAATGCAAATCCCTGCCACGAATGGGCGGGGATTGCGGCAGGTGGAACCGGTGGAAGCGCTAAATCGTCAGCGTGTTGACCGCGCGGCTTTCGATCTCGGAGCGCAGATGCGCGTAAATCCGCGGATTGCGGGCTGACAGGATCTGCAGCGCCGCGAGCACCGCATTGGCGGGCTCCATCACCGTCATGACCGGCACCTTGCTCGGCGCCCGCAGCGACGACCAGACGTCCTCGGGGAAGTCGCGGGCGCTGGCCGGCACGGTGATCACCGGGATGGTCGACTGCGCCGACAGCACCGGGCCCGCGCCGTTCGAGCGGCCGATGTTGGCGATGACGACGCTGTCCGGCACCTCCTGGATCAGGTGCGCGAGCTTGTTGTATCCGGCGACCGGCTCCTTGTGGATCGAGCAGGTGACGACCGTCATCATCTCCTTGAGGTCGCCGAGCGCGTCGGCGAACGGCTCGGTCTTGTCGGTCTCCGAGCCGCGCCACAGGATGATGCGCTGGCTGGGCAGGCGGAAGTGCGCGGTGGTCTCGGCCACCTGCTTGTACTTCGCCGCGACCGTGTCGAGCGCGCCGCCGTCGCGATAGACCTGCTTGTCGATATAGGCGCCGTTCTCGATCACCCGCCAGGAGTCGTTGTCGATCACGTCGGCCAGCAGCAGCCGGCCGTGGGCATCGAAGCCGAACTCGACCTTGTAGTCGACGAGCCTGCCGCCCTCGAGCGCCCAGGCCTTTTCCAGCGCCAGGAACGCCTGCCGCGCGATCTTGCGCATCTCGGGGAAGAATTTGTACTCGTTCGGCTGGCTGAACACGTCGGCGGTGTCGAGCACCAGGAACGGCTCGGAGCCGAGGATCGGCTTCGCCGGATTGAACAACTTGATGTGCGCGCTGCCGTCCTCGTAGTCCATGTACGGGTCGTCGGCGACCAGCGGCTTGCCCTTCCAGTTCTTGTCCTTGGTCTTGAGGTAGAACTCGACGATCAGCTTGGGGAACAATTGCCCCTTGCTGAAATGCGGGCTGCGCTTGAGCGCGGAACCGTGCGCCTCGCGCCGCACCACCACCTCGTAGGGCAGCATGGTGCAGGGCGGGGCGATGAACGAGGTGGCGCTGTTCTGCTCCTCGAAGGCGACCGGAATGCCGCAGGCCTTGAGCAGGCGGAACACGTTGCAGGTGGTCGCGGTCGCGAGCGCCCCCTTGTCGGGGATGATGTCGTGCTTGGCGCCGTCGCCTGCGGTGATGTCGTCCTTGGCCACGACCGACACGAGGTCGGAGCCGACGATGCGGAAGATTTTCTTGGTCTTTCCTTCGGTGACCAGCGCGCCGAGGGAAAGGGCTTTGGGGTGTCCGGCCGTTGGGGCGTCCACGTTGCGATCCTGCATAGGGTGAAAAGAAACCCCGAAATTAGACGTTCGCCTAGACGTCATCTAGGCCACGACAGGGGGTTTTCAACGAAAACCTGTGATTTCCGCGGTGGGCTGTAGGATGGGTTGACCGGCAGCGAAACCCATCATGCGCCGGTTCGATGGGTTTCGCCTTCGGCTCAACCCATCCTACAGCCGCCGATTAAGGCGCCTGCTCGGCCGCAATCAGCTTCTTCAGCACCTGCTTGTAGCGCACCGGGCCGACGTCGATCGCGAGAATCACCGGGTCCATCTCGGTCTGCGACACGTCGATGAACCGCTGCTGCGCCTCGATCACCGGCGCGTCCTGCTCCTCGAAGGCGAACCTCCGCGTGGCGGCGACCTTTTCCTGGATCTGGCGGTTGATCTCGTCGCCCTTGCTGTAGACCCCGAAGCGGATGGCGGTGAAGAAGTAATGCGTGGTGTGATCGGTCTCCGGCGTCAGCAGGTGGATCGCATGATAGCCGCTGCCGCTTTCCGGTTCCTTGCCCGGCAGGCAGACGCCGGCGAGGAGCTTCAGCGTCGACGGCGCCATCCACTTGATGAACGAGAACTTGTCGACGACGTCCGGGACCTCCGGCCACATCATCTTGTTCATGCCCGGCGGCTCGCAGTTGCTCGCATAGCGGGACACGGTGACGCTGTCGCCGTCCTGCACCACCTCGATGTCGGACTCGACCGTGCTGGCATTGCCGAGAATGCCGTTGTGCAGATAGGCGGTGTGGCTCAGGTCGAGCAGGTTGTCGATGATCAGCTCGACATTGGCCTTGATCACGATCTTGTCGCGCTTGGTCGAGTGCAGCTCCGGCACGTTGTCCATCACCGAGAAGTCCGGAACCTTGGACGGATCGGGCGCCTTGTCGCCCATCCAGATCCAGATCGCATTGTGCTTCTCGATCACTGGGTAGCTTTTCACCCGCAACCGCGACGAGATGTGCTTGTTGCCGTGCGGATTGAGCACGCAGGCGCCGGTGCCGTCGTACTCGAGCCCGTGATAGGGGCACTGGATGCGGTTGCCGTCGAGCACCTGACCCATGCTCAGCGGGGCGAAGCGGTGCGCGCAGCGGTCGTCGAGCGCGACGAGCTTGCCGTCACCTTGGCGGTAGATAGCCACCGGCTCGTTGAGGAACGTGCGGCCGATGATCTTGCCGCCTTCGAGCTCGTGGGCCCAGGCCGCGACGTACCAGGCGTTGTGCAGATAGGTCCCGCTGACGAGCTTTTTCTTGCTCTCGATCAGCGCGGCATCGTGGCCGATCTGGATATTCATCGCGTCCTCCGCTCCTGCATCCCGGCGGCGAATAAGAACAGTGATAAGGATTATTCGACGGGGCGTTTCGCGGGGTCAAGTTATGTCTGGTAGTCGTTTGCGGCTTGGGTCGTCCGGCACGCTGCGGCATAATTGGGCCGGATGGCGGTTTTCGACCTGCTTTGGCTCGTTCGCCCATGAGCGCACCTGACTGGTTCCTCGTCGCCTGGTGGCTGCTCGTGTCCGCTATCAGCGTTCTGGTGTTCATCCGCGGGCGGCGGTCGAACGCTCTCCATGCACAAAGGGCTGCGCTGTCCTATCTGAACAAAGGCCGGTTCGGGCGATATCCGGCGTCGCAGGGCTCACAGAACCCGACGCTCATTGAGATGGCCGTCGTGGCATTGATCCTGTTGCTGTTGGCCGGATGGGTGGTGCTGCTTATCTGCTGGGACTGGACGCGGCTATCGGTTCTCAACGGCCAGATGTTCGCGATCCTCCTCGGTGCGCTCGTGGCGTGGGTGGGGCTTTCGGCAAAAGCTTTTGCGAAGACGCACATCGGCGGTCAACCCCGGAAGATGCCCGGCTTGGTGCGGGCGGGGTTCGCTCTGGTGGGCCTCGCGATCGTCATGGGCTTCGGCATTATTGCGATCCGAGACATTGTATTGCCGAGGCGCGTGGTCGAGGGGCACGTCGACCGCGCGTACAAGTCCGGGGGATATGGCCTCGATTCGGAATACGTCGTTGTGATCGACGGCAAGCGGTTCCGTTCGACGTTCGAGACTTTTGAGCACATTCGCCCGGCGCAGCGGGTGCGCGCGGAGGTCGGCGCGGGCTCCGGCATGATCTTCGCGGCCGAGGAACGGCGGGCTGCCGGATCCGGCAGGGACTAGGACGCGGCCTTCGCCTTCTGGATCGCTTCCCAAATCCGATGCGGTGTCGCCGGCATGTCCATGTGCTCGACGCCGTGGTCCTTCAGCGCATCCATGATCGCGTTCATCACCACGGCCAATGCCGGCGTGATGCCGGCCTCGCCGCCGCCCTTGACGCGCAGCGGATTGCCCTTGGTCGGGTCCTCGGTCAGCGCGATGTCGAACGAGGGAACAAGGTTCGCCCGCGGGATGCCGTAATCCATGAAGCTGCCGGTCAGCACCTGGCCGTGGTCGTCGTAGCGCACGTCCTCGAGCAGCGCCTGGCCGACGCCCTGCACGATGCCGCCGTGCACCTGTCCATGCAGAATGAGCGGATTGATCGCCTGGCCCGCGTCGTCGATCGAGCCGTAGCGGGGAATGCTGATCGCGCCGGTGTCCGGATCGATCTCGACCTCGCAGATCGCGCAGCCGGTCGGATAGGCCGGGATGCGGCCGGTGAAGGTTTTTTTCGATTGCAGCGGCTTGCCGCCCGAGAGCGCGGGGTTCTCGTCCATCGCTTTGGCCACGTCATAGACGGTCAGGCGGCGGTTGCTCTTCGGCGTCGAGAACAGCCCGTCGTCGAACGAGACGTCGCCTTCCGGAACGCCGAGGATTTTCGCCGAGGCGGCCTTGGCCTGTGCCACCACGTCCTCGGAGGCCTGGAACATCAGCGTGCCACCGAGCCGCATCGAGCGGTCGGAATGGGTGCCGCTGCCGGAGGGAATTTTCGCTGTGTCGCCGCCGATGAAGACGATGTCTTCGGGATGGACGCCAAGCAGATCAGCCATCACCTGCGCGAAGCTCGTCTCGTGGCCCTGGCCGGTCGATTGCGTGCCGACCGCAAGCTCGACCTTGCCGCTGCCGAGCACCGTCACCTCGACGCGCTCGTGGGGGATGCCGACCGGCGTTTCGAGGTAGTTCGAGATGCCGATGCCGCGCAGCTTGCCGCGCTTCCTCGATTCGCGTTTGCGCGCCGCAAAGCCCTTCCAGTCGGCGGCCTCGATCATGCGCTTCATGTTGTTGGCGAAGTCGCCGCTGTCGTAGAGGAGCCCGCTCGCGGTGCGATAGGGCAGCTTCGTCCTCGGGATGACGTTCTTCCTGCGGATCGCGAGCCTGTCCATGCCGAGCCGGTCCGCGGCAAGATCAATCAGCCGCTCCAGCACCAATGTCGCCTCCGGCCGGCCGGCGCCGCGGAACGGCGCGGTCGGCACCGTGTTGGTCATCATCGAGCGGCAGCGCATGTGCATCAGCGGGATGTCGTAGACCGTCGTCGCCACGCGGTAGGCGTTGGACAGCGGCACATAGGTCACGGTCTGGCCGCCGCAGGTGCCGATGTGATCGACGTGATAGGCGGCGATGCGGCCGTCGCGCGTGAATGCAAGCCTCGCGGTGGTCACGAGGTCGCGGCCCGCATAATCGGTGAGGAAGGACTCGGAGCGGTCGTTGGTCCATTTCACCGGCCGGCCGACGCGCTTTGCCGCCCACAGGATCGACGTCTGCTCGGGGTAGAGATTGTTCCGCAGCCCGAAGCCGCCGCCGACGTCGGGGCAGATGAAGCGGATTTTTTCCAGCGGCACGCCCCAGCTTTCGGCGAGCACCATGCGGGGCGCGTGAACGCCCTGGTTGCCCGAGATCAGCGTGTAGGCGTCGGTCGCGGCGTCGTAGGACGCAACCCCCGAGCGCGGCTCCATCTGGCAGTTGGCGATGCGCTGGTTGATAAAGGTCTGCTCGACCACGAGATCGGCGGCGTCGAAGGCCGCGCGCACGGCGGCCGCATCGCCAAACGATTCATCGAGCGCGACATTGTCGGGGCAGGGGGCCGGCCAGATCGGTTCTGCGCCTTGCGCCTTGCGAACGTCGGTCACCGCCGGCAGCACGTCGTATTCGACCGCGACCGCCTCGGCGGCGTCGCGCGCGGCCAGGCGGCTCTCCGCCACCACCATCGCCACCGCTTCGCCCGGATAGCGCACGCGGTCGGCCACCAGCGGATACTGCTGCTCCTCGAGCACGGGCCGCTTGGCCGGGTCGAACGCGCGGACCTTGATGTCGATGGCGCCGGCCGGGTTGGCGCGCTGCAAGGCACCTTTGAGGCCGTCGGCGATGTAGTCCGCGCCGGTCAGCACCGCGATCACGCCGGGCATTTTCTCCGCCGCGGCTGTGTCGATCGTCTTGATCGTTGCATGCGCGTGCGGCGTCCGCACAAAGACGGCGTAAGCCTGGCCCTCCAGCGAAATGTCGTCGGAGTATTTCCCCGCGCCGCGCACGAGGCGCAGGTCTTCGAAACGGGGCATCGGCCGGCCGATATAGGGGCCGCCTTCGGCTCTCGGTTTGCGATCCATGATGTCCGGCAGGCTTCGTTTAAGGTTTTGCTTCTTGTGGTTTTGCGGGCGGCAGCCTATCGAACGCGGGCGGTCGTTGCCAGCGCAACCAAGTTGGATGCGCGGTAGAAACATCTATAATTCGGCCGTGGGAGAACGCCGATGAACCTGGTCGAAAAGCCCGGAACACACCTGAGATCGAACGTCGCGGATTTCGACCGCTTCCGGTTGCGCCGCTTCGTCGAGTGGCTGGACCAGGATCAACTCGACACCCGCGCCAGTCCGGTCGACCTCGCCGGCATCGCCGAGGTGATGGAAGGCAATTCGAAGGCGGTGCTGTTCCGTTCTGCGGGACCGGAAAAGGCAGAACTCGCCGGCAACGTGATGGGCGGCCGCGCCCGCCTTGCCGCGGCGTTCGGCGTGAAGCCCGGCGAGCTGCTCAAGGAAATCCAGCGGCGGTTGCGCAACAAGCCGGACATTTTCGAAGTCTCGCGCGCGGAGGCGCCCTGCCAGCAGGTGGTGCTGACCGGCGACGACGCCGACGTGACCCGGCTGCCGGTGCATCTGCAGCACGGTGCTGACGGCGGGCCGTATATTTCCGCGTCGATCGACTACGTGATCGATCCCAAGACCGGCTGGACCAATGTCGGATTGCGCCGGCTGATGCTGCGCTCGAACAAGGAAACCGGCATCGATCTCGTCGCGCCTAGCGATCTCAAGGCGATCTATGAGGCCAATGCCGCGGCCGGCAAGCCCACGCCGGTGAGCTTCGTGGTCGGTGCGCATCCGATCGACCACGTCGCCGGCACCATGCGGCTGCCGGTCGACGAGATCGGCCTCGTGTCGATGCTGCGCGACGCGCCGCTGCCGGTGGTCAAGAGCATCACCAACGACATCCGCGTGCCGGCCGACGCCGAATACGTCATCGAGGGCTATCTCGACGAGCGCGGCCATGTGGAGCCGGAAGGTCCCTACGGCGAGTTCCTCGGCTATTACGGCGCGGTGAAGCGCAACCCGGTGTTCCACGTCACCGCGATCACGCACCGCAAGGACGCGCTGTTCCAGACCTCGACCATCGGCGGCAAGACGCTCGGGCGCACCGACACCGCGCAGCTTTCGGCCCTGCGCACCGAAGTCGCGATCTGGAACGCGCTGCAATCGGCGGTGCGCGAGCCGGTCGCGGTCTATGCCACCACCTCGAGCGGCGGCGCGTTCAACGTGCGCGTGGCGATCCGTCAGCGCGTGCCGGGCGAGGCGCGCAACGCCATCGGCGCCTGCATGGCCGCGCTCGCCAACTGCAAGAACGTCTACGTGGTCGATCCCGACGTCGACATCTTCTCCGACGAGCAGATGGACTGGGCGATGGCGACGCGCTTTCAGCCCGACCGCGACCTGATCGTCATGAGCGGGCTGCGCACGCTGCCGCTCGATCCGTCGCTGCCACCGGGCTCCCGCGTCGGCGCCAAGGCCGGCTACGACCTGACTTGGCCGTTCGGCACCCACGACCGGCTGGAGGTGAAGGTGCCCGCGCCGCCGGCCTTTGCCGGCAAGCGTTTTCCATCGGTGGAAGCCGCGCTGGCCGATGGGCCGAAGTTCTTCGAGGAGCTGATGACCGCGGTGGGCAGCCGCGATGGGCGCGAGGTGGTCCGCACGCTGGGCGCGCTCCGCGACAAGCTTTCCCTCGACCGTGACGGGGAAGGGCGCTACTTCATCAAATAGAGCGGCTCCACCAACGAAAATAAGCTGGCCGCCGGTCCGGACAGGGAAGGGACGACCATGCGATTTGCATCATGGGCTTTGCTGGCCGTCCTCAACGTGGCCACCATCGGCGCAAACGCGCAAGAAATGACCATTAAGGTCGGCATGGCGCGTTCGACCTCCAACTCCGCCGAGTTGATGGCGACCAACAAGGGGTACTTCAAGGAGTTCGGCATCAAGCTCGAGATCGAGGACATCGAGTCCTCGGCGAACGTGATCGCGCTGCTCGCGCAGGGGCGGCTGAACATGGTCGCGGGCGGCATCTCGGCCGGCTATTTCAACGCCATCGAGAAGAACCTGCCGATCACCATCGTGTCCGACCGCGTCTCGACGCCGATCCGGCATAATTTGATGATCCGTCCCGACCTCAAGGACAAGGTCAAGAGCTTCAAGGACCTGAAGGGGAAGGTGATCGCCAGCAATGCCACCGGATCGGTTTCCACTTACGAGATCGGCAAGATGCTGGAGCGCGAGGGGCTGACCATCGCCGATGTCGAGATCAAGGTCATTCCGTTCCCGCAGATGTCGGTCGCCTTCACCAACAAGGCGATCGACGCGGCCATCGTCATTCCGCCGTTCGTCTGGGCGTTCGAGGACCAGAACATCGCGGTGAAGTTCGGCGAGGCCGACGATCTCATTCAGCCGAGCCCGATGACCATCGCCGTGATCATGGTCAACACCGACTGGGCGAAGCAGAACAAGGAGATGCTGAACAACTATTTCGTCGCCTGGCTCCGCGGTGCCCGCGACTACTGCCAGGCGTTCCACGGCAGTCCGTTGCGTGCCGACGTGATCGATGCGCTGGTCAAGAGCGGCACCGAGCGCCGGCCCGAACTTCTCCACAAATATCCCTGGCCGGCGCGCAGCCCGAACGGCCAGATCAACGTCGCGAGCATGCTCGATATCCAGTCGTGGTATCTGAAGAGCAAGATGATCGCAGCGCAATTTCCGGCCGAGCGGCTCATGGACATGAGCTATATCCAGCACGCCGTGCAGAAGCTCGGGCCGTTCGTCGTCGAGAACAAGGACAGCAAGCATCCGGGCTGCCGCTAGCTCCGTGACCCGCGCTGCGCCGGCCAAGATCCAGCCCATGACCCAACAGCGCCGCGGTGCAGCGATTGAAATCGCGGGCCTGCGCCGCGAATACGCCGGCGGCCAGGGCCGGGTCGTCGCCATCGACCATGTGGACCTCGCCGTCGCGCCCGGCGAATTCCTCTGCATCGTTGGCCCCAGCGGCTGCGGAAAATCGACGCTGCTGCGGATCCTCGCCGGCCTCGACCGGCAAACGTCCGGCTCGATCAAGGTTGACGCCGGCGGTTGGGCGGTCGAGAACGCGATGGTGTTCCAGGAAAGCGGGCTGTTTCCCTGGATGAACGTCGAGACCAATGTGCGCTTCGGCCTCGACACCCGGAACGTCCCGCGCGCCGAGGCCGATCCCCGCGTCGACGCGGCGCTGAAGCTCGTCGGCCTGGCAAAGTTCCGCAGGCACTATCCGCATCAGCTGTCCGGCGGCATGCGCCAGCGCACGGCAATTGCCCGCGCCTTCGTCACCGATCCCGGCATGCTGCTGATGGACGAGCCGTTCGCGGCGCTCGACGCGCAGAACCGCGTCATTCTCCAGACGGAGCTGGTGCGGCTCTGGGAGCAGACCGGCAAGACGGTGGTCTACGTGACGCATTCCATCGAGGAGGCGCTGCTGATGGGCGACCGCACGGTGATCATGACCGCGCAGCCCGGCCGCATCAAAAAGATCATCGACGTGCCGTTTCCGCATCCGCGCGACCTCATTCAGCTTTCCGCGTCGCCCGAGTTCGGTGCCCTGAAGCTCGACATCTGGCGGGTTCTGGAGGAGGAGGTCACGCGGGCGCGGGCCGAGACCGAGCAATGAGCGGCATCTCCAGCAAATCGAAGGAGCGGTTGCTCTACCTGATCTCGCCGATCGGGCTCCTGGTGCTGTGGCAGTTGCTGCTGATGGCTGGGCTCGGCGACCGCCGCTTCATTCCGACGCCGAGCGATATCGCCGTGCGGTACTGGCAGATGATCGTCAACGGCGAGCTCGCCCAGCACACCGGCGTGACGCTCTATCGCGTCTTTGCCGGCTTCTTCCTCGGCAGCATTCCGGGGATTGCCGTCGGTCTCCTGATGGCGATGTTCCGGCCGATCCGCATTTTCGTCGATCCGCTGATCGCGGCGCTGTTCCCGATCCCGAAGATCGCGCTGATGCCGCTCTTGCTGCTCGCGTTCGGCTTCGGCGATGCCTCCAAGATCGTGCTGGTGGCGATCGCGGTGTTCTTCCCGGTGATCATCAACACCTATTCGGGTGCGGCCAATATCGAGAAAATCTACTGGGACGTCGCCAGGAACTTCGGCGCAAGCCAGGGCGTGATGTTCCGCCGCATCGTGTTCTTCGGCGCCTTGCCGATGATCTTTGCGGGCTTGAGGATCGCGCTCGCCGTGTCGTTCATCGTGCTGGTGGCGGCCGAGTTCGTCGCCACCAAGGCCGGCATCGGTTATCTGATCTGGAATTCGTGGGAGCTGCTGCAGGTCGACGTGATGTTCGTCGGCATCGTCACCGTCGGCATTCTCGGTTTGGTCGCGACCGTGGCGCTGCAGGAGATCGAGCGCAAGGTCATTCCCTGGAAAGCGGAGTAGAGGGCCAAGGGTAGGGTGGGTTAGCGCCGAAGGCGCGTAACCCACCATCGACGGCGCCGCGAGTCCCAGGGTGGGTTACGGCGCTGCGCGCCCAACCCACCCCACAAACCGGTAGCCAACGGGCCTTACTTTTTCGGCTTCCAGTCCTTCTTCCACGCCGGCGGATCGTCCGAGTCGATCAGCACGAAGCAGATGCGGCACGGCTTGCCCGAATTGTTGACCCAGGCGTGGTTGGTGCCCTGCTGCACCATGATGTCGCCGGCCTTCAGGTGCACCTGCTGGTCGTCGAGCAGCATGTCGATCTCGCCGTCGAGCACGATGGCATAGTCGATCGAGCGCGTGCGGTGGGTGAAGATGTGCCGCTGGTAGCCCTGCGTCGCCGGATCGATCCCCATCTGCTTGAGGATCTCGTGGTGGTCGATGCCGGGCGGCACCTTGCCGTCGTAGGGCGCAAAATCGACCACGCGGCAGATCGAGCCGTTGCGGGGCGGCGGCACCCCGGTCTTCTGCGCCGCCTGGTCGCGTGTGTGCGACAGATCCACCGGCGATTCGTTGGTGATCCACAGAAGCTGGACCACGTTGCCTTCGCCGCGCTGGTTCACGTACGGCGTCGCCGCGTCCATGAGGATCACGGCCTTGCCGTCGGCATCGTGGCCGGTGACGACGCGCCGGACTGGTCTTTTTTCCATCTGACTCCCCAAACCTGCTCTTCGAGACTTGTTCGCCAATGCTTACTTAGCCATGACGGCTCTGGCGCGCCGCATCCTTCGAGGTAGCCGGCGCCTTGTCAATGCGGTGGCCAGCGCGTTTCGCGCGGCGCGTGTCGGTTCCGCGGCGAATCGAATCACGAGCCTGATTCGTCATTGTCGATCGATTCGCAATCTGTGCTGCTGATGCCACGTGAGCCGGTCAAGTCACCCTTGGGGCGACGGGAACATTGCGCGACTCGGCCCGCAATGTTCTTAACGTCGCCGGAGGGACGGAATGCCGATTCGCGGAATGGCCCGGCTCCTGGTTTCTGCTGCGCTGCTGGTGTCGGCGATCGCAGCGGTGTTCTGGGTGTCCGACTGGAGCGCGCTCTCCGCCGCGGCGTCGGAGATTTTTCTGCCCTCGCTGGCGCTGGTCCTGCTGCTGCTGCTCTGCGGCGTGGCGCTGTCGTCGCTGCGGCTCAAGCTCATCACCGCCGATCTCGGCTATACGCTGACGTTCCGCGATGCGGCGTTCACGCTCAGCATCGGTCAGCTCGCCGGAACGGCGTTTCTGCAGTTTGCCGGTCAGCTTCTCGGACGCGGCGCGGTGCTGTCGCGCCGGGGCATCCCTCCCGCCGCAACCGTCGTGATCTCCGGCTACGAGCGCATCGCGGCATTCAGCGTTTCGATGCTGCTCGCGGCCGGCGGCGCGCTGTATCTGTTCGGCACCTTGAGCATCGATCTTTCGTCCGGCGGCGTCCCGCTGATCAAGCTCGGCCTGGGATTGGCCGCCGTGACCGCCGCCGGCGCATTCTGGGCCTGGGGTTCCGCCGTCATGGACTTCGTCCGCGGCCTGACGCGGGACATGATCCGGCGGATCGTGCGAAGCTTCCTGATCTCGCTTATCATTCAAGGCACCACGCTCGCAGCCTACGTGACCCTGGCCAATGACCTCGCCCCGAGCATCAGCCTTGCCTCGCTCGCGGCGGCCTCCTGCATCGTCATGCTGGCGGCAAGCCTGCCGGTCAGCTTCGGCGGATGGGGGCTGCGCGAATTGAGCGCGGTGGTCGCGCTGCAGGCGATTGGGCTTTCCAGCGCGTCCGCGTTGCTGGTTGCATTGCTGATCGGGTTCCTGTCGCTGACCGTGGTTGCGGCCACCGCGGTGGTCGTCATGATCGGCTGGAAGCCGGGGCAGGCGGTGCCTTCGTCGTCCGCCGCATCGGAACGCCCCGATTATGCCGCCGCGATGGACTGGCTGCTGCCGCTCGCGGCCGCCACCGCGGTCTTTTTTCAGATCCATATTCCGACCGGCAGCGGCAGGATCAGCGTCAATCTCGCCGATCCCGTCGTGGTCGTCGGTGCCGTCCTGTTCGTTTTGCATCATGTCGGCCAAGGCTGGCCGCAATGGCGCATCGGCGGCGTCACGCGCTGGATTGGCGCGACCACGGCCGTGCTTGCATTGGCCATCGTGCATGGATGGACGGCTTTCGGCTGGACCGATTGGGCCTTCGTCAACAAGGGGCTCGGCTGGTTGATGCTGCTCTGCTACGCGGCCACCGGCGCGCTGATCGTCCGGCGCGCGCAAGACGCGGGCTTTGCCCGGCTGCTGCAAACCTTCGCGGCGAGCGGCGTCGCGATCGCCGCACTCGATATCGGCCTGGTCGTGCTGGACCAGCTCGGCGTCGATCTGTCCCCGGGCCTGGTCGAGAGGCGCGTCGCCGGGCTGTCGCAGAATCCCAACGCCTTTGCGTTGATGCTCACATTGGTGCTCGCGGCGCTGATCGTGCTGCGGGCGAACGGCGCTGCGGGCATCGCCATGATGGCGACGACCCTGGTCGGCCTCTGGCTGGCGGGCTCGCGGGCGGCGTTTATCGCGGTGCCTTTCGTTCTGGCGGCGGCGGTGCTGGCGGGCGCCGCGCCGCGGCCGATCTTGAAGTCCGTGGCCGCCGCATGCCTGTTCATCTTCGGCGTGGCCGTGCTGCAGTCGGAGCTGCAGGCCGTGACCGGCGTGGCCGCGGCGGGCGGCGGCGTGGTCAACGTGTTCGAGCGCACCGACGTCGTCACCGCCCAGCACATCCAGACGATCTACGAGGGTCTCGCCATGTTCATGGCGCAGCCGCTGTTCGGTGCCGGCCTCGGCGCCTACATCCACGACCAGGCGACGACCGTGGGCACGCCGCTGGTGATCCACTCGACCGCGGTGTGGCTGCTCGCCGAGACCGGGCTGGTGGGATTTGCAGTTTTCGCCGCGGCCGCGCTCCGGCTGCTGGCTGAGGCGGTGTGGCGCCGCGCCGAGCCCGCGGCGCTGATGCTGCTGCTGACGCTCTGCGCCTTCGGCGTCATCTCGATGGCCCACGAGATGCTTTATCAGCGGGCGGTCTGGCTGCTGCTCGGCGCAATGCTCGCGGCTCCGGTGCTCGCCGCTTCGCCCGCAATGGGCAGGCGCCCGGTCAGCGCTGCGACAGTTTGACAAGACGCTGCGGTTTCCGCGGCGGCATCGATTGCCTATTCTCGGGTCCGATCACTGCCGGGAGGTTGCTATGGGTTGTGCGCGCCGTCGCGTCCTTGGTTTGCTGGGTGCCGTTCTGCTGGCCGGTGGGGCCTTGCCATCCGAGGCTTGGGCCCAGGCCCAAGCCCAGACCCAGGCCCAGCCCCAGACACAGGTCCAGGCTTGGCCGCAACGCACGGTCCGCTTCATCGTGACGCTCGGCCCGGGCAGCGGCACCGACATCGGCGGACGGCTCCTGGCCGACCGGCTGACCAAGAAATGGGGCCAGCCGGTGGTGATCGAGAACAAGCCCGGCGGCGACGGCATCGTCGCCATCAGCGCCTTCGTCGGCGCCAAGGACGATCACGTGCTGCTGCTGTCGCCGTCGTCGTCCTTCATCGCCCACCCCTGGGTGCACGAGAACCGGCCGTATCAGCCGTCCGACCTGGCGCCGATCGCGCGCGTGTCCAACACCATCATCGGCATCTCCGTGCCGACCGAGCTCGCCAACATCAATTCGATGAAGGACCTGGTGGACTACGCCAAGGCCAAGCCGGGCGAGCTGAACTGGGCCGGCGTCACCGGCGCGCTGGCGTTCAATTTCGCCGGATGGCTCAAGGTCGCGGGCCTGGACATGAAGCAGGTGCCGTACCGCAACCCGGTCGAGGCGGCGAACGATCTCGCCGCCAACCGCGTGCAGGTCTACGAGTCCGCGGTGGCGATCGCCCAGCCGCAGATCCAGGCCGGCAAGATCAAGCTCCTGTGCGTGGTGAACACGGCGCGCGCGCCGATCTATCCCAACATTCCGACCGTGGCCGAGGCGGGCCAGCCGGCGCTGACGATCGACGGTCTGGTCGGCCTGTTCGGCCCGCCGACCATGCCGATGGCGCTGCGCCAGAAGATCGCGGCCGACATCAAGGAGGTGATGGAAAGCGATCCGATCATCAAGGACCGGCTGAACGCGACCGCGCAGATTTTCGCGCCGGGCGGCCCGGAGGAGTTCGGCAAGGCGATCGACGAGCAGCGCGCGCTCATCGCCAGGAATGCGAAGGACCTCGGAATCCCCGAGAAAAAATGATCAGCTCTTGATGATCAGTTGTTGGCCCGCGGCGGCGCCAGCGGTTCGCCTTCGTCGGTCAGGTAGCCGTCGGCGATGGTCCCGTGATGCAGCAGCCCGCAATGCGGGCAGCGCAGGCTGATCGGATAGTCGAGCGCCTTCCTGAGACAGTCCGCGCCGGCCTCGATCCCGGACGGGATCGGCTGGTTGGTGTAGGGGCAATGGAACACCAGCTGGGCCATCAAAGGCCCCCTTTCGGCCCCCGCTCAGCCAACGTGCGAAGCCGCGCCGCGTTCCCGCAAGCGCTGGCGGCTACTTGAGGCCACCCAGGATCGCCGCGACCCGTTCGCCGAACGCCTTGGTGCCGAGCGGCCCGCCGAGATCGGGCGTGCGCCACTCGGGCTTTGCCACGGCGGCGTCCAGCGCCCGCTCGATCAGGTCGGCGGCCTTCGCCAGGTGGGGATCGCCCCGCCGCTCGCCGAGCCAGGCGAGCAGCATCGCCACCGAGCCGATCAGCGACGCCGGGTTGGCACGATCCTGCCCGGCGATGTCGGGCGCGGAACCGTGCTGGGCCTGCGCCAGCGCGTGCTCGTCCCCGGCATTGACCGAGGCCGCAAGGCCGAGGCTCCCGGAAATCTCCGAGGCTTCGTCGGACAGAATATCGCCGAACGCGTTGGTCGCGACGATCACGTCGAACCGCGTCGCGTCGCGCACCAGGAGCGCCGCCATCGCGTCCATGATCTGCTCCTCGCACTCGACCTGCGGATATTTCGCCGCGACCGCGCGGGTGCACTCCAGGAACAGCCCGTCCGACATCCGCAGCACGTTGGCCTTGTGCACCACCGTCACCTTGCGGCGCGGCCGGGTCATCGCCAGCTTGAACGCGGCCTCGGCGATTCGCGTCGAGCCCTTGCGCGTGATCTTTCGCACCGCCAGCGCCACGTCCGGCGTCGGCATGAATTCGCCGCCGCCCGCGAACATGTTGCGGTCGGCGTAGAAGCCCTCGGTGTTCTCGCGCACCACGACCAGGTCGACCGGCTTGCCGCAGCGCGGCGGCAGGCCGGGGCGGGACTTCGCCGGGCGGATGTTGGCGTAGAGATCGAGGCGCTTGCGCAGCTCGCCGGACGGGTTGAGCCCGCCCTTGGCGACCGGCGGGTAGTCGTTGTGCGACACCGGCCCGAGGATCACGCCGTCGGCGCGTTTGCCGGCCTCGAACGAGGCGTCGGGCAGCGTGGTGCCGTGCTTGTTCAGCGCCTCGAAGCCGATCGGCACCTCCTCGAAGGTGAGGCCGAGCGCGAGCAGGCGGTCCACCTCGCGCGCGACGTGCAGCGTCGCGGCCGTGATCTCCGGCCCGATGCCGTCGCCCGGCATGACCACGAGATGGGTGCGGTTGGACATGGCGTTGGCTCCCCTTGCTGCGGGGCGTACTGGCCACTGTCGCAGCCTCAAGTCAAACGCCGTAAGGGACCTTGGGGCTCACCGCGCGTGCGGCAAACAGAATGCCGATCGCGGTGATCGCGGTGAACGCGGCCTGCCAGTGGCCGGCCGCGGCCAGGCCCGCGGTTGCGGCCCAGGTGATCGACGAGAACGCCTCGGCAAAGGTTGCGACGCGCGACGACGTCTGGCGGCGGCGGAAGTGCTTGCGGCGGGCCTGGGTGCGGAACCAGAGCTGGATCAGCGTGGCCGACACCGCTGCGACGACGATGCCCGAAGCGGCCATCAGCGCGTCGTGCGGCGAGGCGAGTGCCATCGCCGCGATGAACGGCGCGAACACCAGCCCGACGCTGCCGATCACCGCCTCGGTCTTGGCGCGGATCACGAAGCCTGCCGGGATCGGCGCGGTGGCGACGAGGTCGGGCGCGTCCTCGCCGGAGATCGCCAGCCAGGCGAGGCCGCCGGCGAGCTGGCCCGCCGCCATCACCAGCACCGGAACCAGCAGCACGAGGTCGCTGCTGCTGGCGCCGAACGCCCGCCACAGCATCAGCCCGGGCGGCAGCAGGTAGAGAAGCTGCATCAGCGTCTGCGAGGCGAGCCACGGATCGCGCGCGAGCAGCGTCCATTCCTTGCGCCGCAGCGTGCCCCTGGGCGACAGGCGGCGGAAGCCTTGGCGCGGCTTCTGCATCGCACCGGCACCGGAAATGCCCGCGGCGGCCACGGCATGCTCGCCGAAGCGGGGCGAGAACACGGCGATGGCCGCGCCGAGCAGCAGCATTCCGATCAGCAGCACTGCCGCGAGCGCGGTGAGGTCGCCGAGAATGGCGCGGGCCGGCCACCACACGAGGCTCTCCACCGCGGGCACGTAGGCAATCAGCGTCTCGGACTTCAGGAAGGTGAAATAGGAGAGGGTGCCGTACGAGAGTATGGCTGCGACCTGGAGCCCGATGACGAAGGTCGCGCCGACGATCGCCGCGACGATCTGCGCGGCAAGCCGCGTCCGCTTCGGGCCGATGGTGCGGAACAGCGCGACCGTCAGCGCCACGGACATTGCCGCTGCTGCCGCGCCGACCGCCACGACCACGCCATAGGCGGCGAGCCACCGCGAGCCGCCGCGCCAGATCAGCACATTGATGAAGGGGGCCGCGAGCAGCACCGCCATCATCACCGTCGACACCGCCATGGCACCGATCCGCACCGCAAACACCCGGCGGGAGGCCATCGGCGAGGACAGGATCAGGTCGAGGTCGGAGCGGGCGTAGAACGCGCGCGTCACCTGCTCCATGGCCTGCGACATCATCAGCGACCAGGCGAGCAGCGCGCAGCCGGTGATGACGACGAACACGGCCCGGTCGGCATTCGGATCGATCGTGGCGAAATTGCCGACCACCGACAGCGCGATGAAGTGCATCACCACCGCAAAAGCGATGAAGGCAACGACGACCACGCGGGCGCGATGGCGCTTGCCCGCGGTCAGCATCGACCACCAGTCCCGCCAGGCGAGGCGGAACTCATGGTGTGCGAGGAAGGGAAGGGTGGCGACGGCGCTCACGCAGCCTGCGCCTGTTCGGCGACCAGCGTGAGGAACGTGTCTTCCAGGCTCGAGTCGCCCTTGCCGGCCTTGATGCGCAGCTCATCGAGCGTGCCCTGCGCGATCAGCCGGCCGCCGGCGATCACGCCGATCCGGTCGGCCATGCGCTCGGCGACTTCGAGGATGTGCGTGGTCATGATCACGGTGCCGCCGGCCGCAACCCGTTCGCGCAGCACGTTCTTGACCTGCCGCGCCGAGCCCGCGTCGAGTCCGGTCAGCGGTTCGTCGAGGATGATCAGCATCGGGTCGTGAACCAGGGCGCCGGCGAGCGCCACCTTCTGCCGCATGCCCTTGGAAAAGCCCTCGCAGCGCTCGTGCGCGTGCGGGCGCAGCCCCAGCCAGTCGAGCAGCTCGTTCGCGCGCTGCTCGGCCTCGCCGGCGTCGATGCTCCAGAGACCTGCGACGAATTCGAGGTACTCGTAGGGCGTGAGCTTGTCGTAGATCATCGGCTCGTCCGACACCCAGGCGGTGATCCGCTTGGCCTCGACCGGATCGGCGAGCGCGTCGACGCCGAACACCGAGATCGAGCCGGCGTCGGGCTTGAGCAGGCCTGCGACCATGCGCAGCGTCGTGGTCTTGCCGGCCCCGTTCGGCCCGAGCAGGCCGTAGAACTCGCCCTTGCGGATGGTGAGGTCGAGCCCATCGACGGCCGGCCGGTCGAAGCGCTTGCAGAGCCCGCGGACGTCGAGGGCTGCGATGGGCAGCGGCTGATGCATGGCGGAAGGCCTTTCGCGAGCCATCCTAGTTGAGAGAGGTTTCCCGCCCGTGAATCAAAGAAGAACGAAATTGCCTTGAATTTTAGGGATTTTAAGGCCCCGCGGCTGCGACCTCGGCGCGGGTTACGAACGCGTCGGCGAAGAACTCGCCCTCAGGCAGACCGGCGGCGGTGAACTCGGCTTTGGCCGCCTGCGTCATCACCGGCACGCCGCAGACATAGGCCTGGAAATTCGCAAGCGAGGGATGGTCCTCGAGCACGGCCTTGTGCACCAGATTGTGCCGGAGGCCGGGCTCGGGCACGTCGGACAGAACCGGCACGTAACGGAAGCGCGGATTGTCCTTCGCCCATCTTGCAGGCAGGTCCGAATAGAGCCCGGAGCGCTGCCGCGCCCCCCAATAGAGCGTCATGTCGCGGGCGATGCCCTTGATCATCATGTCCTCGATGATCGATTGGATCGGCGCGAAGCCGGTGGAGCCCGCGACGAACAGGATCGGCTTTGCGCTGTCGCGCAGCATGAAATCGCCGAACGGCACTTCGACGTTCAGGATGTCGCCGCGCTTGAGCTTCTCGAACACGGCGGTGGTGAACGCGCCGCCCGGCACATGGCGGATGTGAAGCTGCGCCCCGTCGCTTTCGCGCGGCGGGTTGGCCATGGAAAAGTCGCGGCGCTCGCCGTTGTCCAAAATGAGATTGAGGTGCTGCCCGGCTTGGAACTTGACGCGGATGCCCGCGGGGAAGCGCAGGTGCACCAGCATCACGTCGTCGGCGAGTCGCTTCAGGCGGAACACGCGGGCGGTGGTGGTCTTGCGCGCGAACGGATCGGCCTTGGCGATCGCGCGCGGCGCGATCACGAGGTCCGAACGCGGCCGCGCATTGCAGAACAGCACCTGGTTCTCGGCGCGCTCGGAGGGGTTCAGCGCATCGCCGGCGAAGGCACGGGTCTCGCCGGACACCACGCGGCCCTTGCAGGTGCCGCACACGCCCTTGCGGCAGGAGAACGGAATTTCCAGTCCGGCGCGCTGCGCCGCGTCGAGCACCGACTCGTTCGGCTCGCAGGGAAAGCGATACTCGGAGTTCGCGACGGTAACCGTGAAGGCCATCGTGTCACAACGGCAGTGCGAGCAGCGTGTGAATGCGCGAGGAGTCGCACACCACGATGCGTTTGGCGAATTTGAGGTCGTTGCCCGCGGCGCGAACCACGTCGAGGTAGACGCCGGTCGCGAAGATGTCGGTCTGGCCGTCGTGCATGATGCGGGCCACCATGAACGGGGTCTCGGTCTCGGCTTCGCCGCCGCCGTTCTTCAGCACGCTCGGCAGGCCGAGGATGTGCCGGTAGGTCTGCTTCTCGTAGACATTGGCGCCGCGCAACGACGCGACGCGGTCGATCAGCATGCCCCGGGTGTCGGCGTAGATCATGCCGCCCGGAAAGCCTAAACGGTGGTTCTCGGCGCTGGTCACGACATAGAGGCATGGGTCGAGAAAGAACTCGGGCCAGGCCTCGAGCTCATCGCGGTCGATGCAGCGGATATAGGCTGCGTGCAGCGCGAGGATGCGCTCGAGGGTGATGCCGGCCATTCGAGTTGGACCTTGCTTGGACCTTAAATGCCCATGTGCGAGCGGTAGCACTTCCAGAAGCCCCGCACCGAGGCTTCGGTCGCGCGCGTGCCTTCGTTGGCGGTGCTCGAGCCGCCCATCTCGACCACGGCGCGCTCGCCGTCGGCGGCCGCGACACCGCGCTGCACGAAGCCGCCGACTGCACCGTCTTCCATCGAGACATAGCCCGCGGGGCCGGCGAGGTTGTTCTGGCGCAGCCGCCGCGTCTTCATCTCCGGCGTGTCGTCCACGAAGCCAAAGGTCGTCCAGTTCAGCGCAGTCTGCTGCTGCCCCTTGGGCAGGATCTGCCGCACGGCGAGCGCGTTCTGGATCTGCTGCAGCACGAAATTCGGAAACACTGTCAGGATCTGCATGTGGCAGCCGTCGCCGAACTCGTCGGCATTGTCGAGCAGACTCGGGTCTTTCAGCGTGAAGTTCTCGTTCTCGGAGCGGATGCCCATCGCCGCGTAGTCGTTGCCGCTGCTCTTGGTATCGATGAACGAGAAGCTCGCGTGGTTGCCGCCGTCCGGGCTCACCACCATGCCGCCCTTCTGCGACAGCCTGTTGATGCCGAAAGTCGTGAAGAAGGTGTGGAGCAGCGAGGCGTGATAGGTGTCCTTCACGTTCTCGAAATAGAGCTTCCAGTTGTTCGGCAGCATCTGCGTGTAGCGGCCGGTGACGACCACGGGCTTGTGCAGCACGCGCCGGATTCGGGTTGCGACGTCCTCACCGAGATATTCCTCGATCGGCGGCACGTCGTCGGAAAGGCTGCCGAACACGAGGCCGGCGAACAGCGCGATGCGGAGCTTCCTCGGGCCGTGGTCGGAGCGGCAGAAGGTTTTGGGCATGCCGCCCTTGCCGTTGACGCCGTCCTCGAACGCGACCGCCTTGAGGTTGCCCTTCAGGTCGTAGTTCCAGGCGTGATAGACGCAGGTGAAGTCGCGGGCATGCCCGCCGCTGTCGAGCGCGATCAGCGCGCCGCGATGCGCGCAGCGGTTCTCGAAGGCATAGACCTCGTCGTCGAAGTCGCGCGCGACGATCACCGGCATGCTGCCCGCGTAGGTGACGCGATAGTCGCCGGGCTTCGCCACCTCGGCTTCGAGGCAGAGGAAATTCCACACCGGGCCTTCATAGATGCGCTGCTGCTCCAGCGCATAGATCTCCGGGGAGTGATAGATCCAGTAGGGAATGCGGGTCAGCGCGCCCTGCGGCCATTCCATCGGCTGCGGCGCGTTCGGAATCAAGCCGGGTGTGACGTTGACGTTCATCCGTCCTCGCGGTTTTTCAGATCAGCCGGTCTTGCGTGCGGGCGCGGTCGCGTCCCACCACGGGCACACGTCGCGGGCGACCTTGTAGTTGCCCTCCATCACGTTGAGCGGCAGGCGGTAGCCCTTCTCGGCGTTGGAGATGCGAAGCTCGCGCGCCTCGTTGCGCTGCTCTTCGTTCAGCCAGTAGCGCTCATGGCCCCACAGGCTCGGGCCCTGGGTGATGATCTCCGGCGTCCAGTTCTCGGTGTCGATCGAGCGGCCGCCCCAGCCGTACTCGAACATGAACTTGGACGGCGACCACGAGTAGAACGAGTGGACCTGGTCGTTGTAGTGGCGGCCGAAGGTGGTCGCGATCATCTCCGGCTTCTTCAGCGCGAGGTCGTAGCCCTGGCCGACGTCGTCGAGATAGCAGGTCTCGACCATCAGATGATGAATGCCGGTCTTGCCCGACTCGATGAACGCGACGCTGTGGTGGCGCGGATTGACGTGGAAGAAGTAGGCCGCGAACGGCTTGGTGAAATAGTCGCTGAGCTTGAAGCCGAGGATGTCCTGGTAGAACGGCAGGATGTCGCCGATCTTCTCGCAGTGGAGCACCGCGTGGCCCATACCGAGCGGTCCGGTGCGGAAGCCGGAGATGGCGCGGCCGGGCTTGAACGGATCGGTGGTGGTCTCGGCGCCGTGGAAGATTTCGAGCCGGTTGCCGGCGGGGTCGGACAGCACGATCAGGTCGCGCACCTTGCGCTCTTCGGCGAGCGCGCGGGAGCCGCGCGCAAACGGCACCTTGTGGCGTTCGAGATTGGCCGCGTAAGCGTCGAGCGCCGCTGCGTCCGCCACCTCCCAGCCGAAGAAGCCCGGGGCATCGCCCGCGTCCTCGTGCACCACGAGGCGCTGCTTCTTGTCGTCCATCCGGAACGTCGCCGTGCCGCGGCTCTTGTCCACGAGCTGCATGCCGAGGAACCGGCTGGCATAGGCGGTCCAGTCCTCGAGGTTCGCCGTCCGGAGGCCGATATAGCCGAGCGTTTCCAAGCTCATCGCAGAACTCCTGCGGGATTAGCGAGTGATTTGCTCACCTTATACCACACCTGTCGGGTTCGGAGGAACGTCGCGCCATGTCCGCAAAGCATGGGTGCACATCCGGCGTTTTTCCGGCTTTTGGGCCGATCCGATCATCGCTGCCACCGCTCAACCGTTGGGCTTCCGCCCCCATGGGGGCCGGTGTTAGCGTTGACGCACAGGTCGATTGCAACGTGCATCCCCGATCCGCACGGTCTCGACAGAAAGGCCGCCGGATTTTCCAACGGAGGAACGTCCATGGCCTTTCGGAAATCACCGATCCTGTTTGCGTTGCTGTCGGGCGCCGCGCTGGCGGCCGCGTCCGCCGCGCCGTCCCGTGCGGCCGAGGAGTTGCGGATCGGCCTGATCGCGCCGATGACCGGACCCTTTGCCCAGGTGGGCAAGGACATGGTGGACGGCTTCAACATGTATCTCGAAGAGGCGAACGGCGATTTCGCCGGCGCGAAGGTGAAGCTGATCGTCGAGGACGACGTGGCACGGCCCGACACCGGCGTGACCAAGGCGAAGAAGCTGATCCTGCAGGACAAGGTGCACATGCTGGTCGGCGGCGTGCTGGCTTCGACCGGCTATGCGCTCGCGCCCGTCAGCACCGCGGACAAGACCGTCTACATCGCCTCGGTGCCCGCGTCCGACGATCTCACGCAGCGCGACCTCCCCAAGTTTCCGTATTTCATTCGCACCGGCTGGACCAGCTCGCAGCCGCATCATGCGCTGGGCCAGTGGGCCTGCGAGCAGGGCCATAAGAAGATCGCCGCGATCGCTGCCGACTACGCGTTCGGCTACGAGGTCGTGGGCGGTTTCCAGAAGGCGTTCGAAGACTGCGGCGGGCAGATCGTCCAAAAGATCTGGCCGCCGCTCGGCGCGAAGGACTTCGGGCCGTACATCCCGGGCATCCGGGCGGACGCCGATGCGGTCCTCTCGTTGATGGTCGGGCCGATGGCGCTGCAATTCCCCAAGCAGCTTCGCCAGTCGGGTTTCAAGAAGCCGATCGTCGGCGGCGGCACGAGCTACGACGAGTTCGCGCTGCCGTTCATGGATGACGGCGTGATCGGCGACGTCTCGGCGCTGCAATACAGCGCGGCGCTCCAGACGCCGAAGAACGAAGCCTTCGTGAAGAAGTACCGCGCCAAGTACGGCAAGGTGCCGTCCTACTTCTCGGAGACCAACTACAGCACCGCGATGATGATCCACGAGGTGCTGAAGGGCACCAAGGGCGCATTCCCCGGGCCGGAGCAGTTCGTCGCCAGGATGGCGGCGCTCAAGGTCGACACGCCGCGCGGGCCGGTGAGCTTCGACGACATGCGCAACCCGGTGCAGAACATCTACATCAAGCAGGTCGAGAAGAAGAAGCTGTTCGGCTACGACAAGGACGAGCTCTGGAACACGGTCATCAAGACCTATCCGAACGTGAGCCAGTTCTGGACCTACGGCAAGGAAGCGTTCCTGAAGCAGCCGGTCTACAGCCGCGACTTCCCGCCCTGCAAGTTCTGCCAGTAGCAGCGCGCAGGCTGTGACGTCGAGAGCCCCGGTCGATTGGACCGGGGCTTTTCCTTATTCATCCGGCCATGCGCCGGCCTGCATCATCGTGCGGGTGTTTTCCGCGACGATCCCCCACATCCCCGACATGACGATCATCGGCATCCAGAACAGGAATGGCATCAGTTGCCTCGCTTTTTGTGTTGTTTTCTTCTGTGTTGTTTTCGCGAGGTGATAACGCACACAGACCCGATCCGTGTCACATCAAATTTTGCGGGAATGGCTGCCGAGCGCGGGAACTTTTGATCCTGGTCACGCATGGTCACATGTGTGACGCTCAATCAAAGCCGTAAAATTTGCAAAATTCGTGCAATTCGGCGCGCGGCGAGCGGAAGTCGTTGGCCTTGTGCTTCCGGTCGCCGTAGCCGATGGCGAAGCCGCAGAACAGCATTTCGTTGGCGGGCAACTTCAGGAACTCACCGACGGTATCATAGAGCCGCGCCCAGGCCTCCTGCGGACAGGTGTCGAGGCCATAGCCGCGCGCGAGAAACGCCATGGCGTGGATATAGCCGCCGAGATCGGCCCACTGGCCCGGGCCGAGCCGCCGGTCGATGGTGACGAACAGCGCCACCGGCGCGCCGAAGAATTCGAAATTCTTCTTGTACTGCCCGAGCCGGCCGGCTGCGTCGTCGCGGCCGATACCGAGCGAGCCGTAGAGCTGGACGCCGTGCTCCTCGCGGCGCTCCTTGTAGGCGCCGAACATCGGCTCGGGATAGATCGGGTATTCCGGCTTGATGTGGCGCGGATCCTCGTTGGCGATGCGTTTTGCAGCGACGGCTTTGAACTCGGCGAGCGGTTTGCCGGTGAGTGCGTAGACGTTCCAGCTTTGCAGGTTGCCGCCGGATGCCGCGCGCTGTGCCCTGACGATGATCTCCTTGACGATCTTGAGATCAACCGGCTTGTCGAGGAACGCGCGGCAGGCGATGCGCGAGTCGACGGCTTCGAAAACGTCCATAAATCACCTGGTGGGAATTATTCCGTGGCGTCGCTGTCGGGGCCGGCGAGACGGCGCGGCGGGGAGGGCAGTTCCTGCGATGGCGGCGCGCCGAGCGCGGCCGGGTCGTTGTGCACGCGGTAAAGCTGCGGCGCGGCGCGATTGATGTGCACCTGGAAAATGTCCGGCCGGTTGTAGTGCCCGGCGAAGTCGTGGCGAAGCTTCATCTGGATGCCGAGGTCGAGATTGCACTCCGCGTAGAGGATGCCTTCCTCCGCGCCCATCGGGCCGGCGATGATGCGCGACAGCGGATCGACGATCAGCGAGCCGCCGCAGCAGTCGGCGTTGCGCAGGAATTTCTCCGCCTCTGCACTCGGCTGAAGCATCTCGATCATCCGCTCGTCGACTGTGCCGCAGGCCGAGATCACGAACGCCTTGCTCATCTGTGCGAAGGCCTGCGCGTCGATCGCCACCCGGTTGCGCAACGGATCGCCGCTGGTCGGGAAGTGGTTGGGCCAGCTCATGACGTGGATGCGCGTGCCTTCGGCGATCAGCGCGAACACCGCGAGCGGGTTCGAGTTCTCGCCGCAGATCAGTCCGGACATCGGCCCGAACTCGCTCTGGAACGCACCGAACGTGTCGCCATAGCCGCCCATGTGCACCAGCCGCTCGCCGACCGTCGGCATGATCTTCTGGTGCTTGCGGATGATGCTGCCGTCGGGAGCGAAATAGATCTGGGTGTTGAACATCGTCCCGGTGGTGTTGGGGATCTTCTCGCACACGCCCATCACCACATAGGCGTTGGCGTCGCGGGCGGCGGCGCCGAGCGCCTCGGTCTGCGGCCCGGGAATCTCCACCGAGTTCTTGAACAGTTCGACGGCGAGCTTGTTGGCCAGCGTGCCGGTCGCGGCGTGATGGTGGTACCAGACCGGATGCGCGGGAATGAACCCTTCGGGAAAGCCGATCACCCGCGCGCCGGCCCGGCCTGCCTCGCGGATCAGCCGGCAGGCCTTCTCGGTCGAGCCCTCGCGGTCGAGGAACACCGAGGCGGCCTGCACCGCTGCAACCTTCACCGTGCCGTAGGTATCACCCATGTGTTTCAAGCTCCCGCGCTTTTTTCGCGCAGCACGACGGTGGGCGCAAGGCTGATCACGACGATCGAGCAGATGCCGATCGGAATGAACGGTGCGAACGTCCAGCCCGTCAGGTCCCACAGCGCGCCGCCGACGATCGGTACGATCACCGCGCAGGAATAGCTGATGGTGAAGATGCCCGCCGTCACGCGGTGGACGTCCTCGGGCGGCGCGATCAGCGGCGGCAGCGCCAGCACGAGAACCAGCACCGCAGCTCCACCGAAGCCCCAGGCGGCGCAGCCGGCGACGGCCCAGGCGCCGCCGAGAAACACGATGACGGCGACCGAAAGGAGGCAGATCAGCGCGAACGCCATATACGACCATGTGGTCCGCACCATGCGTTCGGCGGAGAGGAGCAGCAGGAACGACGCCGGCAACTGGCCCGCGTTGAGCGCGGTGAGCGCGCCGTGGATGAGGTCGGGCCGGCCGGTGTGGGTGAAATAGTCCGGCAGGAAGCCGTTCATCGAGAAGTAGGTGGCGTTGACGCAGCCGAGCAGGAGGCCGATCCGCCAGATCTGCGGATTGCGGAAGTCGGGCATCCACCGGCGGCCGGCGAGGCTCGGCGCCGCCGCCGGCCCGCGCGGCGCATAGATCGCGATGGCGATGGCGACGGCCGCGACGGCGAGCCCCCAGAACAGGAAGCTGCCGCGCCAGCTTTGCTCGATCAGCGGCAGCAGCAGGGGGATGGTCAGCGCCGCGGGCAGGATCTCGCCGATGATCAGCCCGTTGGCGTAGACCGCGGTGGCGAAGCCGATCCGCCGCGGCACCCAGGCGCGAACCAGCGGCGGCAGCGACGGCTGCATGACGGCGACGCCGAACGCCGTCACCACGGTGCCGAAGTAGAGCATCGCCACGCTGGGCCCGACGCCGCGCAGCGCCGAACCCGCGGCGCAGAGCGCAAGCCCGATCAGCAGCGCATGGAACGCGCCGAGCCGCGCGATCATCAGCGAGCCGGCAATCGCCGCGCCGGCAAACAGCACCATCGGCAGGCCGGTGAGAATGCCGATCTCCGTCTGCGACAGATGCAGGTCGGCGTGGATGAGCGGGGTGACCGGCGGAACCGCGAGGATCGTCAGCCGCAGCGCATTGCCGGCGAGCCAGAGCAGCAGCAGCGCGCGGACCGTCCCGGTCATCGGACGCTTATGCGGCGGCTTTTCGCTGCGGCACGCACATCACCGCGACGATCGAGAGAAGCGTGAAGCCCGCGACCAGGATGAAAGTCCAGCGCGGCGCGCCGTAGTCGAGCAGCGCGCCGAACAGCGGCGGCGCGAGGATGCCGGCGACGTGATAGCCGGTGGTGACGAAGGCGAACACCTTGCCGAACGAGCCGGGCGGGGTGACCTCGCGCACGATCATGTCGCGGGAGGGCATCACGATGCCGCCGCACAGGCCCGCCAGCGACATCACCAGAATAAGAAGCAGCGTGCCGGGATCGACGCTGCCGATCAGCAGCGCGGCGAGCACGGTCGCGAGCAAGCCGAGCGAGGCGATCAGGCGATGGTTGCTGATCCGTCCGGCGATGAGGCCGCCGACCAGCACGCCCGCGGCGCTGAGCAGCAGGTAGGCGGAGAGAGCGGTGTTCGCCGTCACCGGGCTCGTGCCGTAAAGCGAGCCGAGCGCCACCACCGAGAAGTTCTGCAGGCCGAAGCTGCCGAACGCGTACACCAGGAAGAACACGAAGTTCATCAGGATCGGCGCGGTGACGAGCAGCCGCCAGTCGGTCGGCGCGGAGCCCGCGTCGCGCGGCTTGGCCGCGGCCGGATGCGGCTCGCCGTCGGGCTGGAACAGCAGCACCAGGGCGGCGATCACGCCCAGCAGGGCCGCGCCGAGAAATGCGCCGCGCCAGCCGAACATCCCATGCAGCACCAGCACGGCGGCCGGAGCCGCGGCGCTGCCGAGCATCCCCGAGAAGGTGTGCACGGAATAGGCCTGGCTGATGCGCTCGGGCGCGACGTGGCGCGAGAGCAGCGCATAGTCCGCCGGGTGGTACACGGTGTTGCCCAGCCCGATGACGCCGAACATCGCGACCAGCACCCAGTATGAATTCACCAGGCCCGCGACGGTAAAACCGGCCGCGCCGAGGAGCAGGCCTGTGATCAGGGCGAAGCGCGCGTTGATCCGGTCGATCAGAAAGCCCGTCGGCGTCTGGGCCACGGCGGAGACCAGATTGAACACGGTGATGGCGAGGCCGATCTCCGTGTAGCTCACGCCGTAGTCGTCTTTGACGAAGGCGAACAGCGGCGGCAGCACCAGCATATAGAAGTGGCTGACGAAGTGGGCGGTGCTGACGCCGGCCACGAGGCGGATGTCGCTCGTGCGCCGCGCGGCAAACGTCAGATCGGTGGCCTCGGTCATCGGCTGGTCGCTTGTATCAACACCGACCTCTCCGTCGTCATGGGCCGGGCCTGTCCCGGCCATCCACGCTTACTTCGCAGCCAAGGCGCGAATGCCCGCGACAAGCGCGGGCATGACGAATGATAGATTACTGCTTCGCTTTCGCGTCCTGGATCGCCTGCCAGACGCGCGCCGGGCTTGCCGGCATATCGATGTGCTTGATGCCGTAGACCGACAACGCATCGACCACCGCATTCATGATCGAGGTGAGCGATCCCGCGCAGCCCGCTTCGCCGCAGCCCTTGACGCCGAGCGGATTGGTCTTGGCCGGCACCGGATGGCTCTCGACAACGAAGTCGGGGACGTTGTGCGCCTTCGGCATGGCGTAATCCATGAACGAGCCGGACAGGAGCTGACCGCTCTCGTCATAGACCGTGTGCTCCATCAGGGTCTGGCCGATGCCTTGCGTCACGCCGCCGTGCAACTGGCCGTCGACCAGCAGCGGATTGATGATGGTGCCGAAGTCGTTGACCGCGGTGTATTTGACGATCTCGATGTTGCCGGTGTCGGGATCGACCTCGACCTCGCAGACATGGCAGCCGTTGGGATAGGCCGAGGGCGCGCCTTCGCTGACGTGCTTGACGTCGAGCGATTGCGGTCCGTCCGGCGGCAAGGCCATGCCGGCGCGGACCTTCTGCGCCAGCTCCATGATGCCGATCTCGCGGTCGGTGCCGGCGACGACGAAGCGGCCGTCCTTGAACTCGATGTCGCCGGCCGAGGCTTCGAGCGCGTGCGAGGCGATCTGCTTGCCTTGCTCGACCACCTTCGCCGCCGCCTCGACGATGGCCTGGCCCGAATTCATCATCGAGCGCGAGCCGCCGGTGCCGCCGCCGGCCAGCAGCTCGTCGCTGTTGCCTTGCAGGATGCGCACCTTGTCGAACGGCACGCCGAGCCGGTCGCCCAGCACCTGGGCAAACGGCGAGGCATGGCCCTGGCCGTAGTCGAGCGTGCCGGTGCGGATCGTCACGCCGCCGTCGGCGTCGAAGGCGATGCCGCCCATTTCCTTGTTGGCAGGGGCGGTGACCTCGAGATAGCAGCCGACGCCGATGCCGCGGATCTTGCCGCGCTTTTTGCTGTCGCGTTTGCGCGCGTTGAAGCCCTTCCAGTCGGAGGCCTCCAGTGCCTTCCGGAAGATCGCCGGGAAATCGCCGGTGTCATAGGTGGTGCCGGCCGCCGACTTCCATGGGATATCGCTCTTGCGGATCTGGTTCTTGCGGCGAAGCTCGATCCTATCGAAGCCGGTCTCGGCGGCGGCATAGTCGATCAGCCGCTCCATGAAATAGTTGCCCTCGGGCCGGCCCGCGCCGCGATAGGGGCTGACGAACGTGGTGTTGGTGAACACGCACTTGCTCGACACCTCCATCGCCGGCGTGCGGTAGAGGCTGATGACGTTGCGCACGATATTGAGCGTGCCGGGCTGCGGCGACATCGCGCCCTGGAAGCCGCCGAGGTTGGCGAACCCGTCGAGCCGCAGCGCGAGGAAATGGCCTTCTTCGTCGAGCGCCAGCTCGGCGGTCATCTCATGGTCGCGGCCGTGGTTGTCGGACATGAAGCTGCCCGAGCGCTCGTCGGTCCACTTCACCGGGCGGCCGAGCGTCTTCGCGGCATGCAGGATGCAGATGTATTCCGGATAGACCTGCGCCTTCATGCCGAACGAGCCGCCGACATTGCCGGTGAGGATGTGCACCTTGTCCGGCGTGGTCTTCATCGCCGCGGTGATGCCGGCCTTCATGCCCATCACGCCCTGGCTGACGGTGTTGAGCGTGTAGCTGTCGCCAGCCTTGTCGTAGCGGGCGTTCGCCGCGCGCGGCTCGATCGCGTTGACCACCATGCGGGTGTTCTGGATCTTCAGCTTCACCTTGTGCCTGGCCGCGGCGAAGGCTGCGTTCACCTTCTCGGTGTCGCCGTAGTGAAAGTCGAGACAGATGTTGCCCGGCACGCTGTCGTACAGCGCGGTGGCGCCCGGCGCGGTCGCCTGTTGCGGCGTGGTCATCACCGGCAGCGGCTCGATGTCGAGCTCGATCGCCTCGGCCGCGTCCTTGGCTTGCAGCACGGTCTCCGCCACCACACAGGCGATCGGGTCGCCGACGAAACGGACCTTGTCGGTCGGCAGCGCCGGCCGCGGCGGCTTCTTCAGGTCGGTGCCGTCCTTGCTCTTGAACGGCAGCGCCGATTGCAGCGTGCCGTACTGCGCCACGTCCGCGCCGGTGTAGACGCCAAGCACGCCCTTCATCTTTTTCGCGGCGTCGGTGTTGATCGACTTGATCCGCCCGTGCGCGACGCTCGAGCGCAAAATGTAGGCATGGGCCTGATTCGGAAAATTGACGTCGTCGGTGTAGCGGCCTTCACCGCGCAGCAGCGTCGCGTCCTCCTTGCGGGGCACCGGCTGGCCGATGGCGTAGGCGGAGCGGGACTTGGCGGTATCCTGGATGTTCATGGAGCAATTTCGCCTGTTTCGCCTGAATTCTCGAGGGAACAAGAGCCGGTTTGAGATATCGGACGAGGCCTGATTTCACAAGGACAGCCGCCGGTTTCCGTCATGTTCTCGCCGATCCCCTGAGTTGCGCGCAGGTTGCGCCCACCGGTGCGGCTCTTTAGACTTTCCGGCGAAGTTGAAATTGACCACCGCGCCGTCGAGCCCTGCGCTTTGAGCGCAACATGGCTTCGGCGTGGGGAAAGGTTACAAATGGACGACGAGGCCCGGGCGACCGGCCTCGGCCCTGCGCCTGACCGGGAAGCCCGAGGGCCCCGGCGGGGCCGGCGGTCGCCCTATCGGCATCCGCGTGGCGACCGCGGGGCCGGCGGTGCGGGTGGGCAGGACCTGTCCGGCCCGACCTATGCTGCGCTCGATCTCGGCACCAACAATTGCCGCCTGCTGGTGGCGCGCGCGACGCGCGACGGGTTCCGCGTGGTCGACGCGTTTTCGCGCATCATCCGGCTGGGGGAAGGCATTACCAGCTCCGGCCGCCTGAGCGACGCCGCCATCGCGCGCGCGGTCGAGGCCTTGCGGGTGTGCGGCGCCAAGATGCGCAACCGCGGCGTGACGCGCGCAAGGCTGATCGCGACCGAAGCCTGCCGGGCGGCGGGCAACGGGCTCGAATTCCTGGCAAGGGTGCGCAATGAGGTCGGGATCGAGCTCGAGATCGTCGACCGCGAGACCGAAGCGCGGCTTGCCGCCACCGGCTGCACCCCGCTGGTCGATCCGCAGGCGCGCGGCGTCATCCTGTTCGACATCGGCGGCGGCTCTTCGGAACTGGTCCGCCTCGGGCCGTGCGGGGCGGCGCAGCATGGCCCGCCGCATCCGGCGATCGAGGGCTGGACCTCGATGCCGATCGGCGTCGTCACGCTCGCCGAGCGCCACGGCGGCGTCACGGTGACGCGGGAGATTTTCGAAACGATGATCGCCGAGGTCGCGGTGCACGTGAACCGCTTTGCCGCCGAGCACGGCGGCACCGACGGTATCCACATGCTCGGCACCTCGGGCACCGTGACCACCATCGCCGGCGTCTATCTCGAGCTGCCGCGCTACGAGCGCCGCCGTGTCGACGGCTGCTGGATGAGCGACGTGCAGGTGACCGGCGTGGTCGAGCGGCTGCTGGAGATGACCTACGAAAACCGCGTCGCCAACCCTTGCATCGGCTCCGAGCGCGCCGATCTGGTGCTCGCCGGATGCGCGATCCTCGAGGCGATCCGCCGCGCGTTTCCGTGCCCGCGGCTGCGCGTCGCCGACCGCGGGCTGCGCGAGGGCATGCTGGTGCAGATGATGCGCGAGGACGGAGTGTGGCGATGAGCTCCGATCGCGTTGCAATTCGGGCGGTGCGCTCCCTCTCCCTGAAAGGGGGAGGGGCGGGGTGGGGGTCCGCTCTCCGGAGGACGATGAATCACGGAAAGGCCGCGCCATGACGACCAAGGGTTCGGGGCGTGGCGAGCGAAGCCTCAAGGTTCGCGTCAAGGACAAGCGCAAGACGCAGTCGTCACGCAAATGGCTGGAGCGCCAGCTCAACGATCCGTATGTGGCGCGGGCGAAACGCGAGGGCTACCGCTCGCGCGCGGCCTTCAAGCTGATCGAGATCGACGACAAGCACCGCCTGTTCAAGCCCGGCGCGCGGGTCGCTGACCTCGGCGCCGCGCCCGGCGGCTGGAGCCAGGTTGCCGCAAAGCGCGTCGGCGCGCAGGGCCGTGTCGTCGGCATCGACATTCTCGACATGGACGAGATCGCCGGTGTCGAGTTCGCCAAGATCGATTTTCTCGATCCCGACGCGCCGGACCGGCTGAAAGAGATGCTTGGCGGCCCGGCCGATGTCGTACTTTCCGACATGGCCGCCAACGCCACCGGCCACCGTCAGACCGACCATCTGAAGATCATGGCGCTGGTCGAGGCCGCGGCGGAGTTTGCCGGCGAGGTGCTGAAGCCGGGCGGCTTGTTCCTGGCGAAGGTGATCCAGGGCGGCACCGAGGGCGCGCTGCTTGCGGGTCTCAAACGTGATTTCGCGACGGTGAAGCACGTGAAGCCCGCCGCGAGCCGATCAGATTCGGCGGAGCTTTATGTGCTGGCGACGGGGTTTCGCGGGCGGTCTTGAACGCCTTGAGCACTGGATGCCCTGCTTCGCTGGCATCTCAGGATGACGGGACCGTCAAGCGAGCTACTAAGGATTGACGCCCAGCTCCTTGAGCAACTGCCGCGTCGTCGGCAGCTTCGGATTGATCTCCAGCGCCTTCTTCAAGTCAGCGATCGCGCCGGCCTTGTCGCCGGAGTCCTTCTTGGCAAGCCCGCGGTTGTTCCAGGAATCGGCGTCCTTGGGGTCGTATTCGATCGCCTTGTCGTAATCGGCGATGCCGCCGGCATTGTCGTACTTCATCAGCCTGACCATGCCGCGGTTGCGCCAGCCGCGCGGGTCGGTGGGCGCAACACGGATCGCCTCGCCGTAGTCGGCCGCGGCGCGGTCGAGGTTGTTCATGGCCCGGTAGATGTTGCCGCGGTTGATGTAGCCCAAGAGATCGTTCGGCTGCAGCTCGATGGTCTTGGAATAGTCGGCGATCGCGTGGTTGAAGTCGCGCCTGCGCTGGTAGGCCCAGCCGCGGCGGCCGTAGGCATGAGCGTTCTTCGGGTCGTGCTTGATCGCGGTGGTGAAATCCGCAATCGCCTCGTCGAGCTTGTTGCGCTTGATCAGCGCATCGCCGCGATTGTTGTAAGCGGCAGAGAGCGTCGGCTCGAGCTTGATCGCCTGGTTGTAGTCGGCGATGGCGCGTTCGAGGTCGCCCTTGAGCGCGAACACCCGGCCGCGATTGCTGAACGAGCAACCGAGCTTCGGATCGATCTTGATCGCCTGTTCCAGGTCGGCCAGCGCCTGGTCGAGTTCGAGCTTCTCGGTCAGCGCAAAGCCGCGGTTGCAATAGGCGACGGCGAGCGAACGGCCGGTTTCGGTCTTGGCGTCGATCAGCGCGGTGCAGCCGGCGATCCGCGCCTCGTGGGTCGCGTCGGGCGCCTTGCAGGCGCTTGTGGGCGTGTCTTGCGCCGCCGCTTGCGGGGTGGCGAGTGGAAGGGCGGCCACGAAGGCCGCTGCGACAATGAAAGATGTTCGCATCGACATGGAGATGGCGGCCTCCTTGGGCTGAAATTTGGCAACCGCGGTGAGGTGCTCGACGCGGTTCCAGCCCCTGCGCATCTGCAAATCGGTCGCAGAAGGAACCGCCCCGGTTCGTCACCGGCCTTCCGGTATTTTCCGCCCAATTCAGCGCATCACGCCGAGGCGGCGCAGCGCATCCGCCGGCTGCTGCAGCGCGGGGTCGAGCGCTGCCGCCCGCCGCAGGTCGGCGATGGCCGCGTCCTTGGCACCGAGCTTTTCCTGGATCAGGCCGCGCAGGCTCAGCGTCTGCGCCCAGTTGGGGTTGATCTCGGCGGCCTTGGTTGCGTCGCCGAGCGCCTCGCGGAAGCGGCCGGCGATGTAGTGCGCCTGCGCGCGCTCGTAGTAGGCGGGAGCGAAACCCGGCGACAGCGCGATGGCCTTGTCGTAGTCGGCGACGGCGCGGTCGAGCGCGCCGCGGTTGCGCCAGATGTTGCCGCGCGTGCCGTAGAAGGCGGGGTTGCGCGTGTCGAGCGCAATCGCCTTGTCGAGGTCGGCGAGCGCGCGGTCCGGATCGCCGCGGGCGTCGAGCGCGATGCCGCGATTGCCGTAGGCGGACGCGTTCTCGGGGGCAAGGCGTATCGCGGCATCGAAATCGGCAATCGCGCGGTCGGGATCTTTCTTGGCGCTGAAGGCGAGCCCGCGGTTGAGATAGGCGAGCGCGTAGCCCGGGTCGAGCTTCAGCGCCGCGTCGTAGTCGGCGATGGCGCGGTCCTGCTCGCCCTTGTCGGCGAGCGCAATGCCGCGGTTGTTGAAGGCCGCGGCCTCCTTCGGGCTGAGCCGGATGGCCTGGTCGTAATCGGCGATGGCGCGGTCGCTCTGGCCGACGCGGCGGAGCGCCAGCCCGCGGTTGAAGTAGGCCGCGCCGAGATTGGGATCGAGCCGCAGCGCCTGGTCGTAGTCGGCAATGGCCCGCTCGGTGTCGCCCTTGGCATCGTACGCCGTGGCGCGGCCCATGAAGCTCACGGCGCCGCGCGGGTCGAGCCGGATCGCCTGATCGAAGCTTGTGATGGCGCGGTCATAGTCGCGCCGCACCAGATGCGCGTTGCCGCGGCTCAGATAGGCGCGGGCATAGCCGGGGTTGATGCGGACCGCGGCGTCGAAGTCGGTGACGGCCCGGTCATAGTCGCCGGCCCGCGCATAGGCGATGCCGCGGTTGGAATGGACGATCGCGAGGTTGTCGCCGACATAGCGGCCGCTGCTCAGCAGCGTGGTGCAGGCCGCGGCCTGAACCTCCGCGCTGGCACCGCCCATGCCGGCGCAGCGCCGCTCGTCCGCCGACAGCGGCTGCGCGCGGCTTGCGGCCGCAACGAGCGTCAATGCCGCTGTGGTGAGCACGAGAAGGACGAGGCGCGTGATTCGCATGGGTCGCCGCTTGGGAATCTGCCGCGAATTTAAGATCGCCCGGTGACCTGCGCCAGCTTTTGCAGGCATTTGTACGGCGGCCGTCAGCCACCACCGCGCGGGTCGGAGGCGCGATTCGCGGCCGGCAGCCGGTTGGCCATTTCCGCCCCGGCATCCTTGGGCAGGAAGGCGAAAACCAGCGCCGAGCTTGCCGCGACCAGGCCCACGAGAATGAAGCCCGGCGGGAAATCGGCGGCGGTGATGGCCGTCCGTTCGCTGAGGCGCGCCGCCACCTCCACCGTCAGCGCCCCGCCGGCCACGCCGGTCGCAAGCGACACCTGCTGGGCCACGGCGGCAAACGCCGTGGCCCGGCTCATGCGCGCGGCGGGCACCTCGGCATAGGCCAGCGCATTGACCGCGGTGAACTGCAACGACCGGAAAAAGCCGCCGATCATCAGCACGGTGACCATGACCGCGAACGACGTGGTGGCGGAAAATCCGGCGCAGGCGACGATGAACAGCCCGCCGAGGATGGCGTTGGCGACCAGCACGGTGCGAAAGCCGAACCGCTTGAGCACCCAGGGTGCCGCAGCCTTGACGATCAGCGCGCCCATGGTCGAGGTGAAGGTGATCAGGCCGGACTCGAACGGCGTGAGGTTGAAGCCGACCTGAAGCAGCAGCGGCAGGAGAAACGGCATGGCGCCGACGCCGATGCGGAACAGGAAGCCGCCGGTCACGCTCGCGCGGAACGTCGGCAGCTTCAGCAGCCCGAAATCGATCACCGGTGCCGGTGCCCGCCGCGCGTAGGGAATATAAAGTCCCAGCGCGATCAGGCCGGTCCCGATCATCGCCACGACAATGGGCCAGGGCACGATCTCGAAACCCGCGACCGAGAAGCCGAACGTCAGGCCGGCGACGGCGACGCCCGCCAGCGCCATGCCGATCGTATCGAACCGCTCCGGCACCTCGGCGCGGACATCGTCGATGTAACGCAGCACCAGGACGATGCCGATCAGCCCCATCGGCACGTTGATCAGGAAGATCCAGTGCCACGACGCGTAGGTGGTGATGAAGCCGCCGAGCGGCGGCCCGAGCAGCGGGCCGATCATGGCGGGGATCGACACCCAGGCCATCGCATTGACCAGCTCCCGCCGGTCGATGGTCCGCACCAGCACCAGTCGTCCGACCGGCGTCATCATCGCCCCGCCCATGCCCTGGACGATCCGGGCGAGCACGAAATGCCAGAGCTGGGTCGACAGCGCACAGCCGATCGATCCGACGATGAACACGGCGATGGCGGCGGCGAACACGGTCCGGGCGCCAAACCGGTCGGCGGTCCAGCCGCTCATCGGGATGAAGACCGCAAGCGAGAGCAGGTAGGAGGTCACGGCGAGCTTCAGGGTCAGCGGGCTCGTGCCGATATCGGCGGCGATCGCCGGGAGCGAGGTGGCGATCACCGTCGAGTCCATATTGTCCATGAACAGCGACACCGCCACGATCATCGGGACGAGGCGTTTGTTGGTCATGCAGGACCCGGTGCCTTGAACGCGCAAATATAAGGGCAGGCGGTGGATGAAATTGAGATTTCCACGAAATTTCCTAGGAAAGCGGACCGCATGGTGCTATCCACCATCGCCAACCCAAAAGCGGGCTCGATTCGGGCGAGGACGCGTTGTTCTCGCGAAGGGTTCGCTTATTCGCATCCGGACACCATATTCCGGGGCGAGGGCCCCGGAGTTGGCATGGCCACCATCAACCGTTCCGATCTTCCCGAAGCGTTCACCTTTGACGATGTGCTGCTGAAGCCCGGCCTGTCCGACGTGCTGCCGTCGGAGGTCGATATCAGGAGTCGCATCACCCGCTCGATTTCGCTGAACCTGCCGATCGTCGCCTCGGCGATGGACACCGTCACCGAGGCCAAGATGGCGATCGCCATGGCCCAGGCGGGCGGCATCGGCGTGCTCCACCGCAATCTCGAGCCGCACCAGCAGGCGGCGCAGGTGCGGCAGGTCAAGAAGTTCGAGTCCGGCATGGTGGTGAACCCGCTGACCATCCACCCCGACCAGACGCTGGCCGACGCGCTGGCGCTGATGAAGGAGCACAACATTTCCGGCATTCCGGTCGTGGAGGGCGGCGGCAACGGTCATGCCGGCAAGCTCGTCGGTATTCTCACCAACCGTGACGTTCGCTTTGCCACCGACTCCCGGCAAAAGGTGTCGGAGCTGATGACCAGGGACAAGCTCGTCACCGTGCGTGAGGGCGTCAACCAGGAAGAGGCGAAGCGGCTCCTGCACCAGTACCGCATCGAGAAGCTCCTGGTGGTCGATGCCGCCTATCGCTGCGTCGGCCTGATCACCGTCAAGGACATCGAGAAGGCGGTCGCCAATCCGAACGCCTGCAAGGACGAGCAGGGCCGGCTGCGGGTCGCGGCTGCCACCACCGTCGGCGACAAGGGCTACGACCGCACCGAGCAGCTGCTCGAGGCCGGCGTCGACCTCGTCGTGGTCGACACCGCCCACGGCCACTCCAGGCATGTGCTGGACGCGGTCAACCGCATCAAGCGCGCCTCCAACGCCGTGCAGGTGGTGGCGGGCAACGTCGCGACCGCCGAGGGTGCGCAGGCGCTGATCGATTCCGGCGCCGACGCGATCAAGGTCGGCATCGGTCCGGGCTCGATCTGCACCACGCGGATGGTCGCCGGCGTCGGCGTGCCGCAGCTCACCGCCATCATGGATGCGGTCGAGGCGGCGAAGAAGCACGACACCCCGGTGATCGCCGACGGCGGCATCAAGTATTCCGGCGATCTCGCCAAGGCGCTTGCCGCCGGCGCCGACGTGGCGATGGTCGGCTCGCTGCTCGCCGGCACCGACGAGACGCCGGGCGAGGCCTATCTCTATCAGGGCCGCTCCTACAAATCCTATCGCGGCATGGGCTCGGTCGGCGCAATGGCGCGCGGTTCGGCCGACCGCTACTTCCAGCAGGACATCAAGGATTCGCTGAAGCTCGTGCCGGAAGGCATCGAGGGGCAGGTGGCCTACAAAGGTCCGGTCGCGGCGGTGCTGCATCAGCTCGGCGGCGGGCTTCGCGCCGCGATGGGCTATGTCGGCGCGAAAAATCTCGACGAGTTCCACCAGAAGGCGCAGTTCATCCGCATCTCGTCGGCAGGCCTGCGCGAGAGCCACGTCCACGACGTCACCATCACCCGCGAGAGCCCGAACTATCCCAGCCGGGTGTGAACGTGAGCCTCGGCAAGCGCATCCTGCTGGCGTCGCGCCCGGTCGGTGAACCGAAAGAGAGCGACCTTCGCATCGAGGACATGCCGGTGCCGGTACCGGGGCCCGGCGAGATGCTGCTGCGGACGCTGTGGCTGTCGCTCGATCCGTACATGCGCGGACGCATGAGCGACGCGCCCTCTTACGCGACGCCGGTCGCAATCGGCCAGGTCATGGAGGGCCGCACCGTCAGCGAGGTGGTCGCGTCCCATCTTCAGGGCTACGCGCCCGGCGACATCGTGCTGAGCCCCAGCGGCTGGCAAACCCACGCGCTGAGCCAGGGCAGGCTCACGCGCAAGATCGATCCGTCGATCGCGCCGGTTTCGACCGCGCTGGGCGTGCTCGGCATGCCGGGCATGACGGCCTATGCCGGGTTGCTCGACATCGGCCAGCCGAAGGCCGGTGAGACGGTCGTGGTGTCGGCGGCGTCCGGTGCGGTGGGCTCGGCGGTCGGCCAGATCGCCAAGATCAGGGGCGCACGCGCCGTCGGCATCGCCGGCGGCCCGGCCAAGTGCCGCTATGTGGTCGACGAGCTCGGTTTCGACGCCTGCATCGACCACCGTGCGCCCGACATGGCCGCGCGGCTCAAGGCGGCATGCCCGGACGGCATCGACGTCTATTTCGAGAATGTCGGTGGCGCGGTGTTCGAAGCGGTGTTTCCGCTCCTCAACAATTTCGCCCGCGTGCCGGTCTGCGGGCAGATCGCGACCTACAACGCCAGTGAGATGCCGGCGGGCAGGTTGCTGACCTCGCAGGTGACGCGCGCGATCCTCACCAAGCGGCTCACCTTGCGCGGCTTCATCGTCACCGACTTCGCCGCGCGCCACGGCGATTTCCTGCGCGACGTCTCCGCCTGGGTGCGCGAGGGCCGTGTCAGGTATCGCGAGGATGTCGTCGACGGGCTCGAGAAGGCGCCGCGCGCGCTGATCGGCCTGCTGCGCGGCGAGAACTTCGGCAAGATGCTGGTGCGCGTCGCAGCGCCCGAGCGCTGACCGCACCTCACCATCAGAGGTACTTTTTCACCCGGTAGCGCACCTCGTACTCGCCGGGCGGCAGCGCCGGCATGTTCTCGCGTGGGTTGCGCACGAACTCGATGCGCTGCCAGCGGCCGAACGTGTTGTCGAGCGGGGCATCGGCCCGGATCGGCATTTTCCAATGACCCTCAGCTTCGCGGTTCAGGCGAAGCATCAAAGTTTGATTGTCGCTCTTGCTGGCGACCAGGCAGCTTCCGGCGATCACCGGCCGGTCGTTCTCGCGACGCAGGTCGGACACGTAGCAGCCCTTACCGGACTTCTCCGCCCACAGCACCACGTCGACCTTGTCGCGGCGCGGCTGCGGCGTGCCGGGCGGCAGCCGGATTTCGTACTGCAGGCTCGGGGTCCCCGAGCTTTTCGGCCAGTCGAAGGTGGCAAGCATCAGGCCGCCGACGAGGACCACGGCCGCCGCGACGCTGATGAGCGAAAGCCTGCGCGCCTCCTTGCTGCTCCGGATGCCGACGAGCACCAGCAAGACGCCGAGCAGCAGGCCGACGAGCCCGCCGCCGAACGTGCTCCAGATCAGCATGTCCTTGAGCTCGGCGATGTCGCGGTCGGTCCACGCCGCGATCGCATAGGCCAGCGCCTCGCCGCCGAACAGGCCGAGCCAGCCGCCGATGAGCGCTCCCGCGACGCCCACGAGATGGCGGGTCGGGGCGCTGAACGGCGGGGGCGGAGTCGGACGCGAGGCCATTTTCCGGAACTGGGACGAGGCGGGCTCGTTTTGAAGCCTACACTATCGCTCGCGCGTTTGAGCCGCTAGTAAACCGGGCGAAACGGAGCTTCGGTATGTCGATTCCCGCGATCCTTGCGCCCTTGTTCGTCCAGGTGCTGCTCACCTTCGCGGTGATGCTCGGGATGATGTATTCGCGCGGGACCGCACTGATGAGCGGCAAGACGCGGATGGAAAGCATCGCCATGCGCGAGCCGAACTGGCCGTATCGGGCCACGCTGTTCGCCAATTGTTTCAGCAACCAGTTCGAGTTGCCGGTGCTGTTCTACGTCTTGACCATTCTGGCGATGGCCACCAGGCACGCCGACCTGACCTTCGTGCTGCTCGCCTGGGTGTTCGTCGCGATGCGGCTGCTGCAGGCGCTGGCGCATGTGACCAGCAATGACGTGCGCTTCCGTGGCGGCTGCTACGGCGTCGGCGCGATCGTGCTGCTGGTGATGTGGCTCATCTTCATCATCAAGATCATGCTCGGCCTGCCGTGATCGGGGGCCTCGCATGACTCCCGGCGCTCGCCTTGCGGCCGCGATCGAAGTGCTCGCCGACATCGGCGCGCGGCGCAGGCCCGCGCCCGACGCGCTGAAGGACTGGGGCCTGTCGCACCGCTTTGCGGGCTCGGGCGACCGCGCCGCGATCGCCGGCCTCGTCTATGACGCGCTGCGCCGCAAGGCTTCGTCGGCCTTCGTGATGGGCGACGACAGCCCGCGCGGCACAGCCCTCGGCATGCTCGTTCGCGAACGCGGCCTCGATGCCGATGCGGTGGCACGGCTGGCCGACGGCGGCCGCTATTCGCCGCCGCGACTGACCGACACCGAGCGCTTGAAGCTCGCTGCGCCGGACGTCTCCAGCGCGCCGCCCCATGTGCGCGGCGACTATCCCGAATGGCTCGATCCCTATCTCGCGAAGGTATTCGGCGAGGAGCGGGCGGAGGAGGGCGCGGCGCTTGCCTCGCGCGCGCCGCTCGATCTGCGCGTCAACGCGCTCAAGGGCGCGCGCGACGAGGCGCTGGCGGAGCTCTCGGACCTCAAGCCCGAGCCGGCGCGCTGGTCGCCGCACGGAATTCGCATCAAGCTCGCCGCCGACGCGAAGAATCCTGCGGTGCACGCCGAGCCCGCTTACCTCAAGGGCCTCATCGAGATCCAGGACGAGGGCTCGCAGCTTGCCGCGCTGCTCGCGGCCGCGAAGCCCGGCGAGCAGGTGCTCGACCTTTGCGCCGGCGGCGGCGGCAAGACCCTGGCACTGGCCGCGGCGATGCAGAACAAAGGACAGATTTATGCCACCGACGACGACAAGCGCCGTCTTGCGCCGATCCATGCGCGGCTGGAACGTGCCGGCGCGCGCAACGTTCAGGTCCGCACGCCGAAGTCCGTCGGCAACGAGCTGGACGACCTTTCCGGCAGGCTCGACCTCGTGCTGATCGACGCGCCATGCACCGGCATCGGCGCGTGGCGGCGCAATCCCGACGCCAAATGGCGGGTGCGCCCGGGCGCGCTCGAGGTCCGCAACCAGGAGCAGGTGGCGGTGCTCGACCGCGCCGCGGCGCTGGTCAAGCCCGGTGGCCGCATCGCCTACATCACCTGCTCGGCGCTCGACGAGGAGAACGGTGCCCAGGTCCGCGCCTTTGCCGGGCGGCATTCCGGGTTCTCGGTCCAGCCGCCGGCCGAGATGACGAATGCGCTGGGCGAGCGGGCCTATCTGTTCCGGCGCGCGGTGCTGATGTCGGACGAGGGTCTGCTGATGACGCCGCGGCGCACCGACACCGACGGGTTTTTCGTCAGCATCCTGCGCCGCGCAGCCTGACCGCGCGGGGCGGGAACAAACGCGATGGCTTGATGCTTATGATCCAGCCATGGACACTCGATTTCTCGCCCAGCTCAGGTTAGCGGAGTTTCCGCAACGCAATCTCGACACAGTTCCGACTTGCGCCGACCTCATTGAGGGCTGCGGCGCGGCGCTGCAAAGGGTCGAGTGGAATCGTCCTGCAACCGAATGGACGGCCTACTCCCGCGACGGCTCGGCCTACGGCGGTCAGACTCCTGAAGATGCACTGGCCAACCTGTGGCTCGCCACGCATCGGCAATTCGATCGCGAGACCATCCTGTAGAAGCCGTGACGCAGCGTCATGCGATCGTCGCGAAAGCCCTGCCTTCCACTGGCTCGCGCCGGTCAAGCTGTGGTTGCACGTCAATCCGCGACGCCGGCCGACGAAACACTGGTCGAGGTGACGCGCCGCATCCACGCCGGCGAATGGCAGCCCGACCCATCCAACCTGCCGATCGCGTTGCAACGGCTGCGATCGAAGACGTAAAATGACGCGCCGTCTCATTGTCTGCTTTGCGACTTCCCGATGTTGAAGTTTGTAGACGATGGAGAGCGCCCATGCCCTGGCGAAAAGTGTTGCTCGCAATGTCTGCGGCGGCCGTCGTCGCCGTCACCTTCGCACCCATTGAGGCAGAGGCCCGCCGGCGCGGCGCGCGCGCGATGAGCCCTGACTACTACGACCGCTACTACTGTGGCCGGCTGCCGGCCTACGGCTACGATGGCTGCGGCCGTCCGGAGTTCAGCTATGGCCCGGACTCCTGCTGGCTGCGCGTGATCGCCAATACGCGGGTGGGGCCGGTCCCGCGTCCGGTGTATATCTGCGGCTGACCGGCGGCTTGCCCGGTGCGCCCGCAAGCCTGTTGAGGCGCGCAGCGTAGGCGCGAAAATTTTGCGAGGCCCGTTCGACCTCTCAATCGCGCTTGGTGGTGCTGCCGGATCGCTGATCCCGTTCGAGGCGCCGGTTTTCCGCCCTCAAGCGCTGTGTTTCCTTTTCGATCGCGTCGATCTGCTCGTCGAGCCGGGATATCCTCGTCTTGGGTGAATCGGTGCCGCGCAACTTTTCCAGCGCCTTGCCAACGTCGAGCTTGGTTGTTCCGGCCATGGGAAATCCCTCGTGATGATTTCCGGCGCACATCATGCGCTTGAGCCGGGCTCCGCAACATTGGGCCAAGGTCCAACCCCGTATGCCGCCCGCTTGCGCGGTGAGGGGCATCTGTCCGACACTCGCCGCCAAGGAAGCCAGCCCGTTGCGACGCCGGGCCATCCTGGCAGCGAAGCAGGCGAGGCGCTTCCGCATCAGGGAGGCGAGCATGTCAGTTTCGACGTCGGTCCGGCGCGGATTGCTTGTGGCCGGAAGCTTTGCGGTTCTCGCCGCGGCGGTGTTGCCGCTCGCGGCGCAGCCATCACCCACTCCGACCAATCCCAATATCCCGCCGATGTCTCAAGGCCGGCCGGGCTTCAGCCCGATCGACCAGACCAGGGTCGACCAGAGCAAGCAGGACTTCAACCTCAGGGGGCATCCGGTCTCGCCGCTGCCCACGGCGGTCGACAAGCTGCCGCTCGACAAGATCAAGCTGCCGGCAGGCTTCAAGGCCGAGGTCTGGTCGAGCGGGCACCCCGGCGCCCGCACCATGGTGATGGGCGACAAGGGCACCATGTTCATGGGCACACGCGGCATCGGCCGCGTTTATGCGATCACCGACAAAGGCGGCAAGCGTGAGCCGAAGGTTCTCATCCAGGGCCTGACGCAGCCGAACGGCCTCGCGTTCAGGGACGGCTCGCTCTACGTGTTCGCGATCAACAAGGTCTATCGCTACGACAAGATCGAGGACAATCTCGACAAGCTGCCGGAGCCGGTGGAGCTGACGCAGGCGTATAACCTGCCCGACACCGTCCACCACAACTGGAAATACGTCGACTTCGGCCCGGACGGGAAGATGTACGTGCAGGTCGGCGTGAACTGCAACATCTGCGAGGTCAACCCCGGCACCCACGGCCAGATCCGCCGCTACAACGCCGACGGCACCGGCATGGAGATCGTCGCGCGCGGCGTCCGCAACACGGTCGGCTTCGACTGGCATCCGGTGACCAAGGAATTGTGGTTCACCGACAACGGCCGCGACTGGGCCGGCAACGACGGATTCGAGGACGAGCTCAACCGCGTCGCCAAAGGCAACGAGGGCGCGAACTTCGGCTTCCCGTATTGCCACGCCAACGGCACCGCGGATCCGGATATCAGGATTCCGAAGCCGTGCGCCGGCGTGACAATGCCTGCGGCGCTGACCGGGCCGCACTCGGCCGGCCTCGGCATCAAGTTCTACACCGGCGACATGTTCCCGAAGTCCTACCGGAACGTCGCCTTCATCGCCCGCCACGGCTCGTGGAATCGCGAGAAGAAGTTCGGCTATGACGTGGCGGTCGCCCGCATCTCCGGCGGCAAGGCGAAGATCGAGCCGTTCCTGACCGGGCTCCTCAGCGTAGAGAAGAACGAGTTCTACGGCCGGCCGGCTTACGTCTTCCAGATGAAGGATGGGTCGCTGCTCGTGTCCGACGAAAACAACGGCGCGGTCTACCGCATCAGCTACGGCGAGCCGAAGACGGCCTCGCGGTAAGGTTCCGGCGCGACCGGACGCGCCGGCGAAACGGTGGCGGCCGCAAGCCTTCAGGCTTGCGGCCGTTCCTGCTGGGGCGTCCTCGGCCGCCGCGCCCGGGCAGTCCCGAACCGGCCGTGGATTGGGCACAAAATAGTCGCGAAGTTCCGGTGGCATTTGTTCCGGGCGACGTGCCAGCCATGAGGATCTGGGATGGTTTGGACCAAGCTTGCGACAGTTCGCATGGGCGGCGGGCTGATAGCCTGCGCCGCCGGCGCCGCGCTTTACATCAGTCATCAGGCGACCGTGGCGGCCGACGCGGCCTGCCACGGCCTGCGCAGCTCGATCCTTTCGACGCTGGCGCAAAACGCCGATGCCAGGGTGAAGAGCGCCCGGGTTTACAAGGATCTGGCCGAGTTCGAGCGGTCCTGCGCGCGCCGCGATCCGGACGCGAAGGCGGTCTATTCGGCGGTGGACCGGACCATCCTGTTCACCGGCCGGTCGGACGCCGAAGCCGCCTCGTCCCGGCCGGTGCGCTTCGTGCCGCCGCCTCCGGGCTTCGAGCGCCGCTGGCCGGGCGTTTGGCTGCCGCCTCCGCCGCCGGAGGAGTTCAGAAGGCGGCCGTTCGGCACCTGAGGCGCGGGACAGGTGTGGAAAATGGCGGGAATCGCGCCCCGCCACCCTCACGCTTGGGAGTGCGGACCGCTATCTAATCGGGGGCCGGCAGCCCTCCTGACAGGATCGTTCCCGCCTTGACCCAGACATCCGCAGCCGCCAAGAACCCTTCCCGGACGTCCCCGGCGGATTCCGCCGCCCGATCCGGCGGGAGGGCGGCGCAGATGTCCGAGCAGACCTCGCACGACAAGGTCCTCATCGTCGATTTCGGCTCGCAGGTGACCCAGCTCATCGCGCGGCGGGTGCGCGAGGAGAAGGTCTATTGCGAGATCGTGCCGTTCCAGAAGGCGGCCGAGGCGTTCCTGGCGATGAAGCCCCGCGCCGTGATCCTGTCCGGCGGGCCCGCCTCGGTGCTCGACAAGGACGCGCCGGCGGCGCCGAAGATGATCTTCGAGGCCGGCGTCCCCGTGCTCGGCATCTGCTACGGCGAGCAGGCCATGGCGCACCAGCTCGGCGGCGAGGTCGAGGGCGGCCACCACCGCGAGTTCGGCCGCGCCGAGGTTCTGGTCACCGAGGACACGCCGCTGTTCGAGGGCGTCTGGAAGAAGGGCGAGAAGTATCCGGTCTGGATGAGCCACGGCGACCGCGTGACGCGGCTGCCCCCGGGCTTCCGCGTGGTCGGCACCTCGCCGAACGCGCCGATCGCCATGATCGCCGACGAGAAGCGCGGCTTCTACGCCACGCAATTCCATCTCGAGGTGATGCACACGCCGCAGGGCGCGCAGCTGCTGCGCAACTTCGTGCGCAAGATCGCGCAGTGCCGCGGCGACTGGACCATGCGCGCGTTCCGCGAGGAGGCGATCGAGAAGATCAGGGCCCAGGTCGGCAAGGGCAGGGTGATCTGCGGCCTCTCGGGCGGCGTCGACTCGGCGGTCGCGGCGGTGCTCATCCACGAGGCGATCGGCGACCAGCTCACCTGCGTGTTCGTCGACCACGGGCTCCTGCGCCTCGACGAGGGCAAGACCGTCGTCGACCTGTTCCGCGGCCATTACAACATCCCGCTGGTGCATGTGGACGCGTCACGGGAGTTCCTCGGCGCGCTCGCCGGCACCACCGACCCGGAAGCCAAGCGCAAGACCATAGGCAAGCTGTTCATCGACGTGTTCGAGGCCGAGGCGACGAAAATCGGCGGCGCGGATTTCCTCGCCCAGGGCACGCTCTATCCCGACGTGATCGAAAGCGTGTCGTTCACCGGCGGGCCGTCGGTGACGATCAAGTCGCACCACAATGTCGGCGGCTTGCCCGCGCGCATGAACATGAAGCTGGTCGAGCCGCTGCGCGAATTGTTCAAGGACGAGGTGCGCGCGCTCGGCCGCGAGCTCGGCCTGCCCGACGTGTTCGTCGGCCGCCATCCGTTCCCGGGCCCGGGGCTCGCGATCCGCTGCCCGGGCGAGATCACGCCCGAGAAGCTCGACATCCTGCGGCTCGCCGACGCGATCTACATCGACGAGATCCGCAAGGCCGGGCTCTACGACGAGATCTGGCAGGCCTTCGCGGTGATCCTGCCGGTGAAGACCGTCGGCGTGATGGGCGACGGCCGCACCTACGATTTCGTCGTCGGCCTGCGCGCGGTGACCTCGACCGACGGCATGACGGCGGATTTCTATCCGTTCGACATGAAGTTCATCGGCCAGGTGGCGACGCGGATCATCAACGAGGTCAAGGGCGTCAACCGCGTCGTTTATGACGTGACGAGCAAGCCGCCCGGCACGATCGAGTGGGAATAATTTTTGCCCATCCGAGGGTATCCGAAACTACGCCAGAATACGCTCTAAACCACTGAAAAACAAAACTAATCGATCCGACGCCTATCGATGTCTATCGGTGGGCATGGAACGCGTCTGTCGTGTCTGATGACGGACCCGGCCCCCGTTGATAATCCGGAAAATCGAAAGTACCGTCACAGCGACCGAGGCCCATGACGGTACTTTTTTCAGCCTAACGCGCTGAACACAAAGAGATAATTCCGTCAAAAGCCTCCAAAAACCGCGTGACGGTCCTTTTTCCGCGAGGAGGCCCAAATGTTGACGGATGCAGCACTCAAGTGCCTGAAACCAAAAGCCAAAATGTACAAGGTGACAGATCGTGACGGCATGTATGTGCGCGTCGCACCGACGGGCGGCATTTCGTTCAGGCTCGACTACCGGCTGAACGGGAGGCGGGAGACCGTCCATCTCGGCAAGTACGCCCGGGATGGGATCTCACTCGCCCGGGCGCGCGAACTGTGCCTGGATGCGAAACGGATGATCGCCGAGGGGCGATCCCCCGCCATCGAGAAGCAGCGGGATAAGCGCCGGATCAAGGAGGCCAAGAGCTTCGGCGAGTTCGGCGAGAAGTGGCTGACGGGCGCGCCCATGGCCGACAGCACGCGCGCCATGCGCCGCGCCATCTTCGAGCGTGAACTCAAGCCCGTCTGGCGGAACCGTTTGCTGACCGAGATCACGCCTGATGACCTGCGTGCCCACTGCGCCAAGATCGTGGAACGTGGTGCGCCGGCGACGGCCATCCATGTGCGGGATATCCTGAAGCAAATCTACGCGTTCGCCATTCTCCACGGCGAAAAGGTCGCGAACCCGGCCGATGACGTTGGTCCTGCTTCGATCGCCACCTTCACGCCGAAGGACAGGGCGCTGTCGCCGACCGAGATCCGCATCATGCTCAAGCAGCTCGAGCATGTCGCGACGCTGCCGACGATCCGTCTCGGCATGAAGCTCTACCTCCTCACCATGGTCCGGAAGAGCGAGCTGCAGGACGCGGTCTGGGATGAGGTGGATTTCGAAAACGCCGTCTGGACGATCCCGAAGGAGCGCATGAAGCGGTCGAAGCCTCACAATGTCTACCTGTGCCGGCAGACCCTCGACATCATGATCGCGCTCAAGACCTGCGCCGGCAATTCAAGGTATCTGCTGCCGTCCCGCTACGACGCGGACGCGCCGATGTCGCGGGCGACCTTCAACCGGGTCACCTACGCTGTCGTCGAACAGGCCAAGAAGGGGGGGCTGCCGCTGGAGCCGTTCACCGTGCATGACCTGCGCCGCACGGGCTCGACGCTGCTCAATGAGCTGGGCTTCAACCGCGACTGGATCGAAAAGTGCCTGGCGCACGAGGACGGGCGTTCATCTCGCGGCGTCTACAACAAGGCGGAATACGAGGTTCAGCGTCGCCACATGATGCAGGAATGGGCCGACACCGTCGATGCGTGGGTCGAGGGCCGGAAGTATGTTCCGACGCTGCTTCCGACAGTCATGCCGCCTATCGCGCTCGATCCTGCGCTTTGACCGGGCGGGACTTGCGCTTCGTCACGTCGGGGTGCTGCGCGCGCTGGATCGGCTTCGCGCGCCGCGCCAGCAACCAGGCGTGGACCTCGGCGAGATCCCAGACGATGCAGCGCGGCGACAGCGCGAAGCGGCGTGGAAATTCGCCGCGCTGCTCCATCTCGTAGATTGTGCTGTCGGCCAGGGGCACCATCTCGCGCAGCTGGTGCCGCCTGATGGTCTTCCTGATCTCCAAAGGCTCGCTCTGACCCATACCCAATCTCCTTCGCGGCTGTCGCTGGCGATTGAGACCGATAGGTGCCGATCCCGGAAGTCCCTTCCGAGTGGCGTGCGGCAATCTCGTACTCTGGCGTAGAAATCGGCGGGTCCTTATCAGTCCTGACAGTGCGGCCGGATATCCGTCAGCCCACAGAATCTGCACGACTCGCCGCACCCGTTCCGCGCCGTAATTGTTCTGTTCACATCACGCACCATTTACTGCTTGCACCGGCGAGATGCGATCCAGAAGTCCGCTAGCGACGTAGGAACAGTCGAATGTGTGACACTTAAGGATTTCGTTGGCGGCGGTAGCGAGGAGACGCAGAAGACCCATAATCTGATCGGAACAGTTCTCGGGGGCTGACGGGGCGACGTTTGCAAAGACCTTTGCATAATGGGGAACCATCGTGCCGAGATCGAAGATCGAGCTACGCCATGTGCGTTACATCATGGCCGCGGCTGAGAGCGGCAGCTTCCGGCGCGCGGCTCAGGACCTCGGCGTCGAGCAGTCGGCGATCAGCCGGCGCATCCGTGATGTCGAGGATGAGATCGGTGCCAAGCTGTTCCGCCGTCACAGCGCTGGCGTCGACCTCACGGAGATCGGCAAGCAGTTTCTGCACCAAGCCAGCCCCGGCGCACATCAGATCGGTTCGGCACTCGCACGCGCGCGGACCGGGGCGGCGAAAGGGCGATATCTCACGATCGGCGTCTTCGGGCCACTGACCATGGGGTTTCTGCCGGAACTCTTCGGCGCCTTTCGGTGCGACAGGCCGGGCACCCGCCTGCGCTTCATTGAGGCAAGTACGCCTGACCTCATCGCGGCCGTGCGGCGTGGGCAGTTGGATATTGGTGTTGTTGCCGAGGCTCCGCCTGGGCAGGGCTATGCCATCACCCATCTTTGGGAAGAGCCCGTCTACCTGGCCATGCCGGAAGGTGACCCGCTCGCCGACCAGAAGGCAATTCGATGGTCCGATCTGCGCGATCGCCATTTCGTGGTGACTGACCTGGTGACGGGCGATTTCGCGAAGGCGTATCTGGAGCGGCAACTCAAGGCTCCGCGTAATGCACTGCGCGTCGAGCAGTTGTCTGTGACGCGGGAGTCGTTGATGCAGATCGTCGCCCACGGCGGCGGCGTCACCATCGCGGGCAGCGCTCATGTACGTTCTGGCCTATCCGGCGTCACCTTCCGTCCGATCGAGGACGCCATGCTTCGCTATGGCGCGGTCCATTCGCGTGGGACTCTCCACAGGGATCTCGAACATCTGCTCACATTGTCGAAGTCCTTCTCAGAGAAGGACCAGGCGAGGTTCGTCCGCCCGCGCCTCATCCGCCATGAGCTGCGGCGCGAGGTGCGTGCTGACCGCTATCGCGGCGCGCGCGGGCGAACCCCCGATCGGTTGCAATGAAGCGCTCGAGCATGGGCACGATCAGCTTTGTCGGGTCGCCGATGGTCTGGCCTTGTTCGCGGCCGAGTGCTGCGGCGTAGGCGACGAGGTCGCGATGCAACTGCGCAGGGAGTTCAATCGTCACTTTCACCGGCTTGTCGTCGATGATCGGGCCGAGCTTCAGCTTGGTCATCACAACCCTCCATAAGGTTCGAGCACGAGGTCGCGGGTGACGATGACACGCACGGGGAACCCCGGTCTGATCGTCAGGGTCGGCGCGACATTGAGCTGCCGACGGATGATCTGCTGGCCGGCGTCGTTGATCGTGTCTTGTGCACCGTTGCGGATCGCTCGGAGCAGCCGATCCTGATCGTCAACGGCGAGTTCGGCGCCTACCGACAGCAGGGTCGACAGGCCGGCAGCCTTGGCGAGATCCCACCAGTGATAATCGACGCCATCCTGCAGACCCGCATAGCCTTGCGCGTCGGCTCCGGGTTGACGTTCCAGGACAATCGAACGGCCGTTCGGCAGAATGAGCCGCTTCCAGACCAGCAGCACCCGGCGCTGACCGAAGCCGACGTCGTTGCTGTACTCGCCGATCAGCCGCGTGCCCTGCGGGACGAGCAGGATGCGCCCGGTGGGGCTGTCGTAGACATGCTCCGTGACCTGCGCGGTGATCTGGCCCGGCAGGTCGGATCGGATGCCCGTGATGAGGGCCGCGGCGATGACGGCGCCGGTCTGAAGCACATAGGGCGATGCCGGAGCCATCACGCGATCTGGCGAGACGGTGCGGCGGTCCACGCCCGCATTCAGGAATGCGAGCTGGCGATCCTGCGCCGTCGGTGCGCCTGGCTGGCCCGGAAGGCCCAGACCGGCGACGCTCGGGCTGCCCGGTCCGCCAACTGTCGCAATCGGAGCTGCGGCGCGCGCCTCCGTCTGGAAGAAGACGCGGCTCGTTCGGGCAGCTTCTTCTTCCGCGCGCCTGCGCTGCTCGACCGGATCGACGGTAGGCGCTGCCGCCATCGGCGGCGTGACGGGCTGGCCACGATTCTGCGCATCGAGGATGGGGCGCCCCAGATCCCCGGGCAGCGGAGGCCCGAGCACCGGGCCGGTGTAGTCGCGTGGCAGGCCGGCGAGCCCGTCCGCGGTTCGCCGGTTCTGCGTGGAGTAGAGCTCCTCACTGCCAGGGCCGATGTTGCGCGTCTGAAGCGCATAGATGAGCGCACCACCGACCCCGAGGGCGGCGACGAGGCTGACACCGCCCAGCACCTTGCGCGACAGGCGTGTGACCCGGGGCGGTTCCGCGCGCAGTCGCATGGGCGCAGCGGCGTCGCCGGGCTGTGTGCCAACCAGCGGTGCGTCGGCACCGCTCTGCGTGTCGCGCTCGCTCATGACGCGGGCCTCCCATCGGTGCGAACGATCCGGACCGTCTGCTGGCGCTCGCCGCTGCCGAGGAGCGGCGGCATCTCGCCCTGAACGATCCCACGCGGGAACTCGACATAGACGCGGCGCCCGTCATCATAGACCGAGATTGGCCGCCATGGCGGCGTGTCGCCCGTGAGGCCGTAGCGATAGTTCCGTGCCGCAACGGCCGGGATCACTGGCGTGGCGGGCACCACCTGTCTCTGCGAGGCGGGCGGCGGCGGATAGGCCCAGGCGACGGCCGGCATATAGGGGCGTTCGCCCGAGCGCAGCTCGATCATGTAGATGCGCCGGTCGGTGGTGATGACCAGATTGGTCGTGATGTCTGGCCGTGTCGGCTTCACAAGGACATGGACGCGCCGGGTTATGCCCGAGCCGCTCTCGGTGTCGCCGATGATCCAGCGCGCTGTGTCGCCCGCAGCGATCGGGCCGGCGCCGGTCAGGCTTTCGCCGGGTTCCAGCGCGATGTTGGTGATCTGTCCGGGAGCGGCATAGACTTGATAGAGCGCGCCCTCGCTCCAGGGATAGATCTGGATCGAGTTGAAGTAGCCCTCGCGACGTGGCTCGACGCGTGCGGCGGCATTGGCATTCTCCACGCGGCCGGCCGGCGTCCCTGCGGCAGCGCCACCGCGCGCGGGTGTCCAGGCGGGCGGTGTGTGAAGCGGCCTTGGGGGCGCCTCCGTGACGGCAGTCGGCACAGGCGGAAGCGGCGGTACATCGGCGTCGTAGCTGATCTGCGGCGGTCGGTTGGTCGCGCAGCCGGCCAGCGTCAATCCGGAAATCAGTAAAAGCGCAGAGCCTGATAGGCGGATGCCACGGCTCGCGGGTCGGCGGAGATGATCTCTCATTGCCCCATCTCCCGCGACCAGTTTATTGCGTTGACGTAGATCCCAAGCGGATTGGCCCGCAGCCGCTCTGCGTCGCGCGGGGGTTGGATCACGATGGTCAGGA
>JAIESI010000123.1 GCA_019746135.1 Xanthobacteraceae bacterium | reverse complement strand
TGTTACCCTGGAACTGGCGGCCTATTCGCGACAAGCTCGCCGCCTGAGCCTCCGCGGCCTTCGCCGGACGGTTACAGCTTTGGCGACGAGTCATCGGGAGATTCCGCCGCAGTTCGGCACCATGATCGCCCTGCTCGACGCCAACGGTAACATCACCCGGCTGACTTGGCAGCGGGGAGCCTCTTCTTGCGCATGCCATTGTCGAGGTCGAACCGCGGTTGACCCACATCCTTTCCGGGCTTCTCAACGGGCTATCTGACGCAGTAGTTGCCGGCGACCAGTACACCTACGTTGACCTCGCCGCTGCGGCTCGCGCGGTCATCAGCTACCGCACCGCCAAGCGCGACACCGAGAACACGTTGGAGTTCATCCACGATCTGCGCGAGCGCGTGATTGGCGCGCCGGAAATCAACACCGATGGTTTCCATCCGTACAAGGCCGCGATCCGCGATGTGCTCGCCGGCCGCGTGTCTCATGGCGTGATCGCAAAGACCTACAGCGTAACCAACTTGGCTGTAAAAGAAGCCGCGCGGCGCTACAGCCCCGCCGAGGTAGTAGCTGTAGAGCGCGAGGTAGTAAGCGGCCTCCCCGCCAACATCAGCACCAGCTACGTGGAGCGCAGCAACCTGACGCTCCGCAGCTCCGCATGTCGTCAAAGCGTTTCGCGCGCCTCAGCAACGGCTTTAGCAGGCGGCTGGAGAACCACTGCGCGGCGATCTCGCTGTACGTCATGCACTACAATTTCTGCCACGTGCATGAGAGCCTTCGCAGCACGCCCGCGATGGCGCTTGGCGTGGCTGAGCGGGTATGGACAGATTTCAGATCTGGTGGACGCTGCGCTCGCAACGTAGCCAATCACGCCCAAGACAACCGCGCCGGACTGGCGCAAGCGGTTCACGGTAATCGACGGAGGAAAAAGTTAGGCTAAAATGGCTCGCGGTCAACTTCATCGTCGTCCGCGTCTGGGCCAAATGGATCATAGCTAGCAACCTTGGCGCGGAAACTTTCGAGTCCGGTCCAGTCAAATGCGTCAATGTGTTCTTTCAGCCATCCCATGCAGTCTTGTCTGAAATACGTTTCGTGAGTTGCCAACGCTACTCCGTAGATCACACCATCGACGTGTTGTGTGACGAGCAAGGGATCGCCATCTCGATGCAAATGATGGTGATGTAGGTCTAGCAGTTGGTAGGGTGCGAACGGAGGCTGTGCACCGGACGGTTTGTAAATGCGCGGAGGATGCTTCCCTTCAGAACAGGCCTTTACGAAAGCTTTTAGTTCCGCGCTTAGGCCGTGCTGATCGATTCTCACCACCAGTGAGCGATGGATGAGAACCTTGGGCATGCATCAGGAATTGCGCGCCGCGCGGATAACATCGTCGGGGTCTTCATCAGGGCTGAATTCGATGAAGTCTCGACCTTTAACCGGGGCAAAAAAGCTACTCGGCAGTTCTGGCCCACGTGGTGTTGGCTCTGCCAGTGTCTTTGCAAGCGATGCCACGTAGAACGGATGCGAAGTCAGTCGTCGCGCAGCAATTCCAGCCACATAGTACGAAGACCACCTCGGATCAGGAATAGAATCGAGCAACTCGTGCCGCGATAATGCCGCCTCACCCTCATTCATTAGGCCGCGATAGTATCCCTTCATCTCCGCTTGCGGGATGATGGTGTCTTCGGTGGCGCTCGCATCCAGCCACGGAGTTTCTAGGTGCGTAGCCTTGGACAGATTGACTGCCGTATGGCGGCGGAAAAAATCAACGACCTGCTCCAAAAATTCGGATACTTGGCGGCTCACAGAGATGGCGGCATCGCTTGCGATAACAATCGGGTCAGCCCCGAACGCCTGATATCGACGATAGACGTCGGGAACTACCGGACCCCATTTCCACGCCTCAATTGCATCCCCAAAAAGCGGCTCGTCTTCTAACGCCAAGTAGAACGCTTGAGCGTAATAAACGAGCTTCTCCAGGGACATTGGGTCCACCGGCGCTCCGAGTTCATCCGCACTGTAGCGAACGATCCATTCGGCTATATGGTTGGCCGTTCGCATGGGTACACCAAGTGTTGTAGGTAGCGGTGATAACTACCACAAAAACACTTGACACGCAAATTTGTTCCCGTTCCGTTCGAAATCCACCGATATTTCGGTGGCCTGTTTTGCCCGGCGAGTGGCCCATTTCGGCCAGTATCCGCCGGGTGGCGAAGCTTCGCCGGCAGGCGTCGCGGGCGATGGGTTGACTCCTGCAGGATGTTCTTTATTTGTTCCATTCATCCTGCTTAGTTGAGGGGCCCAGCCGGATGGGACCGTTTGGCAGAAGCAGGAACGGCGCCCGCGGGTTCGGCTTCCCAAGCCGGACACTCGGGGCGCCTCGGACCCCGCCTTTCGGGCACTACGACCCGGAAGCTGGGAGCCAGCTGGACGACCGGTGAGCCATTCTCGCCGGCTCGCAATCGCGGCCCGAGGCGTGTGGGGCTAGGCTCCGCGAAAATCGCCGTGGTGGAGCGCCGAAAGGCGCGGGTCCCCGATCGCAAGGGGACCCAGACACGCCTCGCAAGCGTGTCGGGCCGTTAGCAGCGGCCCGGGGGTCTCGCAAACCCCCGCGCCTTTCGGCGCTCCGCTCCCCTCATGCAAGGGGAGCACCGCGAAGAACTTTTGCAAATCCCGGGCGCAAGCACGCCGCGGAGACGAGAGGCCGCACCCGCAAACACGCGCGGGCCGGCACGGGGCGAAACGCAAATGGCCGTCTTCAGCTATACGAATCTTTCGACGCGCGAGCGTCCCGGCGTGCGAGCGTGCGTCGAGCAGAGCCGCAAGCGCTTCCAGTGCGCGCTGTTGGAATTTTGGCGTGAGTGCGGACTTCCCAGGTGCTGGCAACGTCATCGTTGCCTCGGCGATCCGCACGATTGCTTCAGGCGGCACCACGCCGCGATGCCGCGCGATCACGCGGCCCGGCTGCACGCCGATATCCTGTCGAGAACCACCGGCACCGGCACCGCCGAGCAGGCGCTCCGCGCGTTCGGCCTGTCGCTGCCCGCTCGTACCCGGCCGCCTGACGCCGGCCTGTCGCAGTCGCAACAGACCGATCAAGCCGCGTCCGCTGTCGTGCTCTCGCACGACGACGACGCGGCCGGGCGTGCCCGACGCTGGGCCGAGTTCCAGTCGAAGTCGCCGTCCGAACTTATGGCCTACCTGGAAAAGTGGCTCGGCAAGCCCCTGACGAGCACGTCTCCGACGGGCAAATCTCCGACGGGCAAGACCCGGCCGAAACCGGCCGGGCCGCCCCCGCCACCTCGGGTCGACGCCACAGCACCGGTCGTCGTTTCGCAAGGCGAAAGCCGCGCAGCCGTCGAAGCGTTCAACGAACGGGCCAGGAAGGGCATGGACTACAACGACATCATGGCAAGGCTGCGTGAACTGGGCGCGTCGGTTTAAGACCAAGGCGATCGGACGGAGCCCCCGTGGCACGGGCCCGAACATCGCCTGCAGGAGCGGGACGGACAGCGACGTATCGCCAGGGCTGAGCCCCGGGCTTCAGCACATCCGCGGCCGACCCCACATGACGTTTGTGCCGACGGCCACGTTGTCCACCTGGCCGTGATGAAAGCCGCAGTTCACACCGTGGGAATGGAATGAAACTCTCCCGCCGCCGTCTCATCGCAGGAAGTGGAGCCGTGCTTGCCGCAACGGGAGGCGTTGCCATGTGGAACAACTCGCGCATTCGATATTACGACGGCCCGGTGTCCGACCATTTCGACGGTCTGCGCTTCTTCGATCCCAACGGCGCGCCGCCGAACAGCACGGCGCAACTGCTGCGTTTTCTGGCGACGCGCGAACGTGCCCCCTGGCCGGCCTGGGTTGCGAACCCCTTCAGCGATCGTCCGCCGCGCCGCGTCGAAGGCGCGGCGTGGCGCATCTCGTTCGTCGGCCACGCATCATGGCTGCTGCAGACCGCGGGCCTGAACATTTTGATCGATCCGGTCTGGTCGAAGCGTGTGTCTCCGGTCTCGTTCGCCGGACCGACCCGCGTCAACGATCCGGGAATCGTGCTCGACGCGTTGCCGCCGATCGACGCGGTCCTGGTCTCGCACTGCCACTACGACCATCTCGACGTGCCGACGCTGTCCGCGCTGGCAAGCCACCGCGCGCGCCTGGTGATGCCGCTCGGCAACGACACGGTTGCGCGGGCGCAGGACCCCGGGATCCGCGCCGAAGCGCACGACTGGGGCGACCGCATCGTGCTGAGCCGCGATGTTGCGGTGACGCTCATTCCGATGCGGCACTGGTCGGCGCGCGGCCTCAGCGATCGCAACAAGGCGCTGTGGGCGGCGTTTGTCATCGAAACGCCCGCCGGGCGCATCTATCACGTGGCGGATTCAGGCTACGGCGACGGCTCTCACTTCCGCATCGCCCGCGAGCGCTACGGTCCGTTCCGGCTCGCCGTCCTGCCGATCGGCGCCTACGAGCCGCGCTGGTTCATGCGCGAGCAGCATATGAACCCGGATGAGGCGGTGCTGGCCTTCGCCGATTGCGGCGCGGAGCTGGCGCTGGGGCACCACTTCGGCACCTTCCAGCTCACCGACGAGGCGATCGACGCGCCGACGCTCGCGCTCGCCGCGGCGCGCGCCAAAACCGGTCTCGCCGCCGACCGTTTCCGGACATTGCAGCCCGGCGAAGTTTGGGAGCTGTAGCTGTGCGGGTGGTGATGATCCACCGCTCGGGCGGTGCCATCCCTCCCCGCGAGGGGAGGGTGGACGCGAGCGCTAGCGAGCGGCCGGGTGGGGAGATGGTGCGTTTGTCGCCGGCCTCTCCCCACCCGGCTCGCTTCGCTCGCCACCCTCCCCTCGCGGGGAGGGATGAGACTGCCAGTGTCGCTCGAGTTTTAAGTTCCCGGCTTCAGCACATCCGCCGCCCAGTCCCACATGAAGTTCGTGCCGATGGTCACGTTGTCCACCTGACAATGATGGAAGCCGCCTTCCTCGCGCGTGAACACCTTCAAAAGCTTCTGCTTCGAGCCGACCGCCGCGAAGCACTTCTCGGCGATGGCGAGCGGGATCTGCTCGTCGCCCGCGCCGTGCACCAGGAGGAACGGGCACTGCATCTTCTGCACGATGCCGTCGAGCCGGAATCCCTCGAGGATCTTCATCGCCGCGTCGCGGGTCTTCACCCCGAAGATCCACATCAGGTGCTCCGGCGGCACCGACAGCGACGGCACCTTGCCCGAGTCGAGCAATTCGAACCGCCGCTTCCAGGTGTCGTGATAGTCCCACTGCGCGCCCCAGGCGATGCAGCAGGCGTAGCGCGGCTCGAGCGAGGCCGCGCGCGGCGCGTAATAGCCGCCGAGCGAGATCGCCATCACGCCGATGCGCTTCGGATCGACCTCCTTGCGGCCGGCGAGATATTCGTAGGCGGCCGTGCCGTATTTCTCGGTCTCGGCGATCAGCGGCAGGTCGCGAAAGCGCACGCTCTCGCCGTTGCCCGGCCCGTCGACGATCAGGCAGCCGATGCCGCGCGCCACGAGGTCCGGCACGCCCTTGAAATATTGAATCTCCTTGGTGATGTCGAAGCCGTCGAAGAACACCATCGCCGGCGCGGGCTTGTTGCCGGCCACCTCCGGCGCCGGATGTACGAACAGCGCCGGCAGCTTCTTGTCGCCGTAGGGCACCTCGACATGCTCGATGCGCGGCCGCTGCAGCATCGCCGCGCCATCGGCAAACGCCTTCACGGCCTTCTTGTAGATCGCAGCCGAGCGCGGTCCGTGCTGCAGGAACCGCTCGCCGATCTGATAGTAGTGCGCCGCGCGCATCAGGCACGACGCGGCGGTCAGCCTGTGGCCCTTCTTTTCCTCGTCGCGGCCGCGCGCCTCGACGATGTCGCCCATGCGCGCCCATTCTTCGAGCCACGCATTGTCGTCGCCGGCCTTGTCCTTCAATGCGCGGCCGATGCGGTTGATCTCGTCGATCTCCGCGCCGCCCCAGGGCGCGGCCGACAGGCACAGCAGCAGGCCCATCGACCAGCGATAGTTGGTGGGGAAATAGATGAAGGCCGGATCGTTGGCTCGGTCGCTCACGTTTCCTCGCTCATGCTTTCTGGTCCGCGGAACGTGTCCGCTTTTGAGGCCAGCTTGGTTTCCGATCGTGCTACGGTCAACCCAATAACAAACGAGGCATCGCAGCCATGCTCGACCAGCCCGCATCGTCTGTCCGCGCGTCCGGCCGCCCGCGGCTCGACCTGCAGCAGCATCTTGCCGACCTCGAAGCCGCCGGGCTGCTCACGCGCATCGAGAAGCCGATCAACAAGGACACCGAGCTTGGGCCGCTGGTGCGCTGGCAGTTCATCGGCGGCGTGCCGGAGGACGAGCGCCGCGCCTTCCTGTTCACCAACGTGACGGATTCGAAAGGCCGTAAATACGACATGCCGGTGGTGGTCGGCGCGCTCGCGTCCTCGCCTGCGATCTATGCGATGGGCATGGGCCGCGCGGTGGACGAGATCGGTGACGCCTGGATGCAGGCCATCGCCCATCCGATCCCGCCGGTGCTGACCAACAACGCGCCGTGCCAGGAGGTCGTCGTCACCGGCGAGGCGCTGCGCAGCGAAGGCGTGAAGCGCCTGCCGGTGCCGGTGTCGACGCCGGGCTTCGACGCCGCGCCCTATCTCACCGCGACGCTGTGCGTTACCCGCGATCCCGAGACGGGCGTGCAGAACTTCGGCACTTACCGCGTGGGTCTCAAGGCCGCCGACCGGATGGCGGTGCGGATGGTGGCGCGCGAGGCGACCGGCGCGGGCGGCTTTCTGCATTGGCTGAAATATCGCGACCGCAGGCAGAAGATGCCGATCGCGATCGTCGTCGGCGCCGCGCCCATCGTCATGTTCACCGGCCCGCAGAAGCTTGCCGTCGACATGGACGAGATGGCGGTGGCCGGGGGTGCTGCGGGTGAGGCGATCCGCATGACGCGCTGCCGTACCATCGACCTCGAGGTGCCAGCGGATTCCGAGATCGTCGTCGAAGGCCTGATCGATCCGGACGTGCTCGAGCCCGAAGCGCCGTTCGGCGAGAGCAACGGCTATGTCGCGCTCGAAGCCTACAACATGCCGATCGAGGTCACGGCCATCACCCACAAGGCCAAGCCGGTCTTCACCCAGATCATCAGCCAGGTGACGCCGAGCGAGTCGAGCGTCATCAAGAAGGTCGCCTACGAGCCGCTGTTCCTTTCTCACCTCAAGACCAATCTCGGCATCAAGGGCATCCGCCGCGTCGTCATGCACGAGCGGCTGACCAATCTTCGCCCGGTGATCTTTCTGCAATTCGCAGCCGGCGCGCCGCGCACCGAGGTGTGGCGCGGCCTTTCGGGCGCGTCCACCTTGCAATCGAACTGCGGCAAGATCGTCATCGCGGTGAGCGAGGACATCGACCCGAGCAGCATGGACGCGGTGCTGTGGTCGCTCGCCTACCGCACCAATCCGGTCGACGACATGCAGATCGTTCCCTGGCGCGGCGGCGTGCAGGGCGCGCAATATGCCGGCAACAAGACCGACTCGGGCCTCCTGGTCGACGCCACGCGCAAGCGCGCCATGCCGCCGCTCGCGCTGCCGACCAAACCCTACATGGAGCATGCCCGCGCGCTGTGGGACGAATTGGGCCTGCCCGCGCTCAACGTGCAGGCGCCCTGGCACGGCTACACGCTCGACGACTGGACCGACACCTGGGAAACCTATGCGCGCCGCACCGCGGCGGGCGACTGGGAGGAAACCGGCCGCGAAACATTGCAGCGCCAGCGCCGCGGCCTGCTGCCGGAAACACCGGTGCGGCCGGGCCAGGAACCAACCGGCGAATGATGATCTCGTGTCCCGGGCGCGGCGCAGCATGTAGCGAAGCGAAATGATGCGCCGCAGACCCGGGACCGTTACGAAGGCGGTGTCTGTAGCGGTCCCGGATCAGCGACGCACCGCTGCGCTTCGCTTGCGCTGCATCGCATCCGGGACACACGCTTCGACAGGACAACCAAAGGACCAACATGGCCCGCGTTCCCTACCTCGACAAATCCGATCTCCCTCCCGAACTCCACGACATCGTCGCGCGGCCGATCGCGCTCAACCGTGCGATGGCGAACAGCCCCCACGCATCGCGTGCCATGAACGGGCTTGCGGCCTACATCCGCCACCAGAGCAAGCTCGATCCGCGGCTGCGCGAGCTTGCCATCCTGCAGGTCGGCTACCTCGCCAAGTCGCCCTATGAATACTCGCATCACGTCAAGATCGGCCGCGAGTTCGGCGTCACCGACGACGATATCCGCGCCATCGGCGAGGAAACCGCCGGCGGTCCGACCAGACTGGATGCCTTGTCGAAGACCGTGCTGCGTGCCGCGCGCGAGATGACCGATGGCCTCGCCATGTCGGACGCAACCTTCGCCACGCTGGAAAAAGCGCTGGGCCGCGAGCAGGTCGTCGATCTCACCCTCGCCATCGCGTTCTACAACGCCGTGGTCCGGCTCCTGGCCACGTTGCAGATCGATGTCGAGCCGGAATACCAGCCCTATCTGGAACAGCATCCGTTGCCGCGCTAGGCTCCCGCTCTGGTTCGCAGCACGGAGGCCCGGAATGTTCCTGCGCAACGGCTGGTATTCGGCGATCTGGTCGCACGAGCTCAAGGACAAGCCGGTCGGCAAGACCTTCCTCAACGAGAAGGTCGTGCTGTTCCGCAACGACCGCGGCCAGGTCGGTGCGCTCGAAGATTGCTGCTGCCATCGTGCCGCACCGCTGTCGCTCGGCGAGGTCCAGGGTGCGACGCTCGTCTGCGGCTATCACGGGCTCAGGTTCGACGTGAACGGCAAATGCGTCGAGGTGCCCGGCCAGAGCGAGGTGCCCGCGGGCGCCAAGGTCCGCAGCTATCCGGTGCACGAGAAGAACAACGTGGTCTGGATCTGGATGGGCGAGGCCGCCAAGGCCGACCCCGCGAGAATTCCCGACATGCCGTGGCTGTCCGATCCGAAATGGGCGACGACGCCCGGCAGGCTCTACGTCAAGACCAACTACCAGTTCGTTCTCGACAACCTGCTCGATCTCACCCACGTCGGCTATGTGCACAAGAAGACGCTGGCCGGCGATCCGCGCGAGGCGACCACGCCGACCAAGACCGAGCGGCTCAACGACGGCGTCCGCGTCGGCCGCTGGATGATCGATTTCGTGCCGCCGCCGCTGTTTGCCAAGGCCGGCAACTTCACCACCAACGTCGACCGCTGGCAGCATGTCACCTGGCATCCGCCGGGCATCGTCTATCTCGATGTCGGCTGCGCCACGACCGGCACCGGCGCGCCGCAGGGCGACCGCAGCCAGGGCATCTCGATCTGGTCGAGCCACCTGATCACGCCCGAAACCGAGCATTCCAGCCACTACATGTTCTGCTTCGCCCGCGACTTCAAAATCGACGATCCCGAGATGTCGAAGATGCTCTACGAGGGATCGAAGGCCACGTTCACCGAGGACGCGGACATGCTCGAAGCGGTGCAGGCCAACCGGACCGGCGGCTCGCTCGACGGACTGATCCACATCACCGCCGACGCGGCGCAGCTGCAGGCGCGGCGGATGCTGAATGCGATGATCGGCGCGGAGCAGGCTTAGACCACGAGGGATGCGCCAAACCACATGCGCAAAGCCGCGGCGATGACACGCGGCAGGCGCGGGAGGAAACCGATGAGATGGGGCGTTGCAGTTTCGATTCTCGCCGTGCTCGCGGCTCTCGCGACACCGGTGCAGGCGCAGCAGTATCCGTCTCGTCCGGTGACGGTCGTCGTGCCGTTTGCCGCCGGCGGCGGCTCGGACCTGCTGGCGCGGCTGGTGACGCAGAGGCTCGAGGCGCGGCTCGGCAAGCCGTTCATCATCGAGAACCGCCCCGGCGCCGGCACCACGCTCGCGGCGATGCAGGTCGTGCGCGCCGCACCCGACGGCTACACGCTGATGCAGGGCACGAGCTCGACCATGGCCATCAATGTGACCATGAACAAGAAGCTGCCCTACGAGCCGCTCAAGGACCTCGTGCCGGTCGCGCTCTTGTCGTCGTCGCCGTTCTTTCTTGTCGTTGCCGCCGACTCGCCGCTGAAAACCGTCGCCGACGTGATCGCGGCGGCGAAGGCGAAGCCGAACGGCTTGAACTACGGCTCCGGCGGACCGGGTTCGATGCATCATCTCAGCACCGAATTGCTGCAAAGCCTTGCCGGTATCCAGATGACGCACGTGCCCTACAAGGCCACGCCGCCGGCGATGACCGACCTGATGGCAGGCCATATCCAGCTCCTGTTCGGCGACACCACCTCGACCTTGCCGATGATTCAGCAGGGGAAACTCCGCGGCATCGCGGTGACCACGGCAAGACGCAGTCCGGCGGCACCGGATATTCCGGCCGTGGCCGAGACCGTGCCGGGCTTCGAGTCGGCGTCCTGGCAGATGTTGCTGGCGCCGGGTGGAACGCCGACCGAGGTGATCGCGTTGCTGAACCGCGAGGTCCACGCGATCTTCAGCGATCCGGCGGTGATCGCGGAGCTGACCCGGCGCGGCGTCGGGCCGGCGCTGACCGGCCCGGCGGAGGAAGTCACCGACTTCGTGAAAAAGGAGATCGTGCGCTGGAGTGACGTGGTCCGCCGCGCCGGTCTTGAAGGCAGCGAGTAGCAGGGCCACCTGTATCAGCGCCAAAACTGTTGCATTTTGAACTTTTTGCGCGGTTCACGCGACCTGTATCCAGGGGTGCTGTCCGTGCTTGGGCCGGACCGGCTCCCGCGTATGGAGGGGTTATATGAAGCCTCGCCCGTTGGCCCTGTTCGTGGCGTCCGCTCTGCTCGCCGTCGCGGCAGGCGATAGCGCCCGCGCCGAGGACACGCAGAAGGACAGCGGCTTCACCAAGCGACTGTTCGCCGTCGACATCTCCAAGCAGAAGAAATCCTACGCCTGCTTCGTCCGCAAATACGGCGCGTTGCACCTCGCCACTCATCCGCTGCAGAAGGTCAGCGCCATGACGTTGCTGGTCAACGCCGAGGTCGATCCGGAGGACAACTCGCTCAGCCGTTCGTTCCGGCTCGGCGTCAAGTTCCGCAACCGGCCCGGCGACTTCGACTCGAGCGGCTTCTGCGGTCAGGCGGAGGTGAGCCAAGCTTCCAAAGGCAAGGAGCAGATGAGCTGCGGCGTCGACTGCGACGGCGGCGGCATCGCCGTGGAAATGGGCAAGACGGGAGGCGCGGTGCTGGTGCGTCTCGAATCGATCCGCATCTGGCGCAACAACAAGCCGGAGGACGAGGGACTCGATCTGAGCGGCGGGGCCGACGATCGCGTATTTCGTCTCGATCGCGCGCCGCTGGCAATGTGCCGATCGCTGATCACCGACCGCAAGGAGCTGGCGGCAATGCGGAGCAAGTGATGAGTCACCGGGAACGGAGAGCAGAAATGCATCGGCGTGGAATTCTCGCAGCGGTCATGACCGCAGCAGGCGGATTGTTCGCCGCGAGCGCAAAGAGCGCCCAGGCATCGCCTGCGCCCGACAAGACCAAGGTGGTTTACCACCTGACTGACCTGGACAAGGTCGCGTTCGTGCTCGGCAACATCAAGAATCACTACGAAGGCGTCGGCGGCCCGGCCAACGTGACCATCTCGCTGGTGGTGCATGGCCCCGCGCTGAAGGGCTTTCATGCGGCGACGGCCGGTCCGGAGACGACCAGACGCGTCGCCGACTTCAGCCGCGCAGGCCTCCAGCTCAACGTCTGCGGCAACACCATGCGGGCCCAGGAGGTCACCCTGAAGGATCTGCTGCCGGGCTTCGTCGTGGCCGAGGACGGCGGCGTGGTGCGGATCGCCGAACTGCAGTCGCAGGGTTACGTCTATATCAGACCGTGACGCGCGCCTCCGCTCCGCCGAACACCCGCTTGAGCAGGCCTTGCCGATGGCCGACACTCGCCTTGTAAGGAGAGGTCGCCATGATGGAAGGCTTTACGCGAACGGAGATCGACACCAGCGGCGCGCGCATCGTCACGGTGCATGGCGGCAAGGGTCCGCCGCTGCTGCTGCTGCATGGCAATCCGTTCACGCACCTGTCCTGGCACAAGTTCGCGCCGCGCCTCGCGCACGAGTTCACCGTGGTCGCGACCGACCTGCGCGGCTACGGCGATTCATCGAAGCCGCCGGGCGGCAAGGACCACGAGAACTATTCGTTCCGCGCCATGGCGCAGGACCAGATCGAGGTGATGGCGTTGTTCGGCTTCAAGGAGTTCATGGTGGCCGGCCACGACCGCGGCGCGCGCGTCGTGCACCGCATGTGCCTCGACCGGCCCGACGTCGTGCAGCGCGCGGCGATTCTCGACATCATCCCGCAGCACAATCTCTACACCCACACGACCCGGGAATGGGCCAAGTCGTCCTATCACTGGCTGTTCATGATCCAGCCGGAGCCGCTGCCGGAGAAGTTGATGAGCGCCGATCCGGACTTCTTCATCAACTACAAGCTTGCCAAGACGCCGCAGGGCCTGGGCTTCTTCGGCAAGGAGGCGCTGGAGGAATACCGGCGCTGCTTCCGCAACCCCGAGACCGTGCATGCCATGTGCGAGGACTATCGCGCGACCTACGGCATCGACTTCGAGATGGACAAGGTGGATTGGGCCGCCGGCCGCAAGATCACCTGTCCGGCGCTGATTCTTTGGGGCGCGACCGGCGCGGTCGGCCGCAACCACAAGCCCGCGGAGGTGTGGAAGGACTACGCGACCGACATCCGCGGCGCCAAGGCCTTGCCGTGCGGGCACTATTTGTCGGAGGAGGCGCCCGAGGAGACTTATCAGGCGCTGCGGGCGTTCTTTTTGGAAAAATAGACCTATAGCTGCTGCGGGGCGGGAACGGACGGAATCCCGTCCACCGGAGCGGAATTCGGTCTGACGCGCGCTACTCCGCCGCTTCCGCCGTGTAGGCCGGCCTCTCCAGCCCGCGCAGGTCGGGCAGCCCGAAATGCAGCAGCTCGGTTTCCTGCTCGGCCCTGAACGATGCCTTCTCGCCGCGCTCCAGGAACACCGTGGTCAGCGGCCGCAACGGCTTGCCGTCCACGCTCCCGCCGCCGCGATAGGCGAGATAGAGGCCGCGGCCCGATCCGGCCAGCGTCGCGCCGGCGTCGAGCCGGAGCACGCCGGCCTCCGAGCGCCGCTCGGTGAACACGCCGAGCAGCTTCTCATGGACGCCCGGCTGATCCGCAAGCGGCACCCATTCATAGCCCGCCTGGTCCATCATCACCGGCTTGTCGTAGCGCGCTTTCGGGAATTGCAGCGGCCGGCCGTTGACGTGCTCCCAGATCGCCTGGAAGCCGTCCATGTTGCGCTTGCCGGGCTCGCCTTCGTTGCGCCGGTAGGCGCCGCCTTCGAACGTGCCGGTGGCGCGCAGCGCCTCCATGCCCTGCTTCACCTCCTGCCGCGAGAGATAGCCTTGGCCGCTCGAGCCGCCGAACTGCAGCACGAAGGTCGTCGCCGTGCCTTCGCTGGTCTGCGGTCCGTAGGACGTGCCCTCCGGGAAATAGCCGACCATGCCCGGCGTCATGATGCCGTCGCGCGCGAAGTCGAGATCGCCCTCGAGCTGGAAGCGGAACTGCTCGAAGTTGTGCCGGTGCCGCGGCGAGACGAAGTCCTTGTCGTTGCGCCCCATCGAGAGCTGGAAGTTGTCGATGCTGCCGGGCGCGCCTTCCATCAGGTTGCGGAAGTGGAACGTGCCGCCGCGATATTCGAGGCCGCGCACCCACTCGATCTCGTCGCCTTGCACGATCTTCATCGAAGTCCTCCGTCCATTGCGCGTCGGTGCCGCCTTAAACCGCCTCGGTCGCGGGCGCGGCGAGGAAGTTCTTGATCGCGTACCACAGCAGGTGCCGGTTCTTGCCGTAGCCCGGGCTGTGCGCGGTGTTCGGCAGGATGATGAACTGACGGTCGCCGTTCGGCAGTTGCGTGTAGAAGTCCAGCAGATCTTCGTTGGTCGAGTTGCCGTCCCAGATGCCGCGCAGCATCAGCACCGGCGACAGCACCTTCTTCGGATCGACGATCGGCAGGTTCGCCGCCATGTCGAGATAGGTGCCGGTCGGGATCTGGTCGCCGAACTTCATCTCTGCCGCGATGATTGCCTCGGGCACCGCCGGATCGGTGGTCCCGGCATGGCCGTCGCGGGTGAAGATCGAGCGGATCATCGCCGCGTCGCGCTTTCGGCGGGTGCTGGCGCGCAGCTCGTCGATGCGGGCCCGGCGGCGCGCGATCTCGGCCGCGCCGTCGCCCTTGTAGGTGAAGGCCGAGAGGATCAGCCGGTCGACATGCTCGGGCTTCGCCTGCGCGAAGGCCGCGGCGCGGATGCCGCCCGACGACGTGCCGTACATGTGCATCTTGGTGAGGCCGGTCTCCTTCTGGACCACCGGCATTGCCGCCTTCAGGTCCTCGACGCCGCTGGCGATGTCCGAACTGTTGCCGGAGCTGCCGGAATAACCGTAGCCGTCGTGGTCCATCGTCCAGACGTCATAGCCCTCGCGCGCCATGACGTTCATCAGCGAGTATTCGCCCTTGCCCGGCACCGTGAGGTCGTAGGACGAGCGCGTCGAGTTCGACGAACCGTGCACCAGGAACAGGATCGGCAGCGGCTTCTCGCCGGGCTTCGGCGCGCCCACGCGCTTGCGCCAGAGGTTGAGCTTCACGCCGCCTTTGTCGGCCCAGTATTCCTGGCTCCAGATCTCGGCTCCCGCCGCCGCGGCGGGCGCCGCGCCCTCGGCCTGCGCCAGGTTTGTGACGAGGCTCGCGCCGATGCCCGCACCTGCCGTCATCAAGACTGTTCGCCGTGCGACGCCATTGTCATGACCTTCCAAGTCACTGCCCATGTCGCATCTCCCCAGTTGCCGCACCCTGCCGTTCAGGTGCAGGCTTGTTTGCAGCCATCATAGCAGATCGTGGCACACCGCGGCAGGTGGGAGGCTTGCGATGACAAGGCTCGAGGCGATCGGACTTGCAGTGGCTGTTCTTGCAGGAGGTACGGCGGCTTCTTCGCCGTCGCTGGCGCAGCAGGACTGGCCGAACCGCGCGGTCAAGGTGGTGGTGCCGTTCGGCGCGGGCGGCGCCGCGGATCGGCTGGGGCGGATCGCCGCCGATCACCTCTCGAAGGCGTTCAAGCAGCAGTTCTACGTCGAGAACCGCGTCGGCGCGGGCGGCGCGGTCGCTTCGACCGCCGTGGCGCGCGCCGACGCCGACGGCTACACGCTGCTGATCGGCGGCTCCGGCCCGCACTTGCCGCTGCGCTGCAAGGGCAAAAAATCTGACGACGGAGACAGGACTTACCTGCCTGCGTGAATGCCGGCATGCGATGTGGACAGCCGGTGCAAATTCCTCCGGAGATGCTGTGCGTGGGTCCGGGGAAGAACTTGTGACCTGCTGGCTTCGCTGGCGCGCGCGTAGCGTCTTGATCGCAAGGCGGTGGGTCATGGAGCGGCGGGCCGTTCGCGCCGCTGTCAAAGCTGTTACGTCCGCACTTCGATTTTGTCTTTGGTTGCTTGCGCTCGCCTAACAGTTGTGGCTGGATTGATCAGTGTGGGGGGCTGCGTTGTGCGTATTGTCAGGTGGGTATTTGTTTGGTGTGCCGTTCTCCTGTGCAGCGGTTGCGCCATTTGGGAAAGCGAAATCAATAATCGCGGTGGTTATCTCGATCATCTCCTCGACGATCATTGGATAAAGGCCGACTCGCAACGGATGCGCGCGTTGCGCGCGTTTGCATTGCAAGTGTCGCTCGCGCGCATCGCATCCATTTCCTCAAAGAACGATTCAGACCGGCAGCTGATGGCGATCCGACTCGGCGCCACGACACAAAGGGCGCTGCCGGTATTGGCCTGCGCGCTCGAAAAGAATCCGCTGGGTGGCACCAATCCGTGCTTCTACTACGACAGCGCGATGGTCGATTATTCGACCGCGTTGTTCGATCTGGCGATGGTCGCCCTGCCGATCGAAGATGCAAAAAAATTGATTACGGCCGCCACCGGGAGTCTGGTCAATCCGGTCAACCTGCTCGAAGTAACCCAGGCGCTCATCGCGATCGGGAAAGATGCGCTGAAGTACGGACGGGTGGTCGGCGCACTCTACCGCGACACCGTGGAGCTCGACGTCCAGGTCTGGCTTCAAACGCCGCGTATCGATCCGCGTGTCGTGCCGTATCGAGTCACTTTCGAGGACGTTGCCGCGCTGAACGAAATATACATTTCCAGGCGGGACGATTTGTCGGCGTGGAGGTCCGCTACGGCCGCGCTGCGGAGCCGAGGTCTGGAGCCGTGGCCAGATCCGGGCTTTTTCTATCAGCTTGCCGGTCTGATGAGGTATCTCTGCGGTCTCATCACGACCAATGATAAAGCGCTGGAGCACTGCAGAGCCGGTCTGCCCGCGAGCGACCTGCAGTCGTCGGCCTCCGTGCTTCAGCCGGTGTCGTCATCGCGAATAAGCGCACTCCTCACCAGGCCAGGGCGCAACTTTGGCGGCGGCAGCAGCACCGGCAGTGGCAGCAGCAGCGGTAGCGGCGGCGGCAGCAGCAGCAGCAGCGGCCAAGATCGACCTGTTCTGACTTGCCCCCCGACTTCGCGAAGTACGTTCGATGCGACTGACGAAAACGTCACGAAGCTGCAGGCCTATTTGAGGGATGCTCCGGAAGACAAGCGCGCCGAGAGATTGAAGAATCTCGAGGACATACTGAAGTCTGCCGAGGTCCGCCGGAAATTGATCCCCAACAGAACGCCTCAATTAACGGCCGTGCTCATGGTGACGGAGTGTCGGGAGGTGCGGCAACTCATCGCCGCTCAGGCAAAGGAAAAGGGATTCATCCCGAGGTAGTTTAGGAGAGCCTTTCAATGCCGGAGCCGTTTTTTATTGAAGGAATTCCGGAAGACCAGATCCAGGGGCAGATTGATTTCGTCCGCATGACCTCGCCGGGCGCCAGCGTCGAGTCCATCGCGGAAGGAAACGGAAAGTTCACGCTCAAGGTCGTCTTCCCGACCCCCGAGCCGACGCTGCCGCCGGCGGGGGGGATCAATTGGGCGCAGGCGCCCGCGATGGACGCGGCCGGCCTTCACACGCAGTTTCCCGGCGGCCGGATGTGGGCCTACGACAATCGCGGCATTACCTTGAACGGCACTGTCGTGCGATCCAACGGAGAGCCGGCCACCTGCACCGCCATTCTGGCGACTTACGGACAGGAAATACTTGATGCGGCGATGGCGCACGATATTCCGCCCGAGCTGATCGTGATGACGATCGCCACCGAGACCGGTTCAAACCGCAAGTCGAAGTTTACCGGACCGAACACATTCCGCTGGGAAGCGCACATCACAGACTACAGCGCCGGGCCGATGCAGACGTTGGGCGCGACGGCGTCGAGCATGATCGACAAATTTCATTTGCCGCATCCCAAACCGCCGAAGCTGTCGTCGAAGCCGATGCCACCGCCGTCGAGCAATCCGCTTTACGACGGCAGGGCCAGCATCGACATCGGCACCGCATACATCCGAAACAATCGCGGCAAGACCGGTCTTGACCCGATCCTGGTGGCAGCCTGCTACAACGCCGGCAGCATTCGCCAGGATCCCGGCAGTCCGTGGCGGCTGAAGACTTTCGGCGAGCACCTCAACAGGGCAGCCGAGTGGTTCGGCGATGCGTGCGCGTTGCTCGCCGACTTGCGGCAGGGAAGAACGCTCGACAGGTCGGTCATCAAGCCGGCACCGGAAGTCTCGGTTCAGAGTTCAGGGTCGCCCAACAGCTTCGCCCTGACCGGCTTAAGCAAGGCAGAGGCGGACGACGAAGAGGAGCAATTCAGGCTGGGCGGCGCCACCGTCCAGCGGCTGCCGGAGCCTGGCGGCACCACGTTCAGGCTTGAGGTGGATTTCCCCGGTAGCGGAGGGTCGGCAGGTGGCGGTCCGGTCGACGCGAGCGGCATACCCGTCCCGGACCGCGACGGCTATGTCATCTGTGTCAGCAGGCGCAGGAAAGACAGCCGATCGGGGAATCATCGCACCGTCGGCGTCTACCAGGCATTCTTCAACAAAGTGCCGATCGACAATATCAAAGGCACGGCGGTCGAGCCCAAAGGACCCGGCGACAACGATCAGAGCGGCGTGGCCAGTCATGCGCGGCTCGAGGCAGGGTACTACCCGTTGTTCACCCACGAGCGGCCAAATCAGAAGTATCGAACGCTCAACTATGCGGCCACCGGCAACGTCAAAAGCCGTCCATGGCCGTCCGTCAGAATTGAGGACACCGGCAGTCGCAGCGGCGTGCTGATCCACTGCGCGGGCGGGTTCATGATGAGTATCGGTTGCGTCAATTTGGCTTCCGCATTGCCGGCGGCAAACTCGGACATTCAATTCGACGATAGCCGCAAGCGTGTCATCGCCCTGATCGACAGCATGAAGACGAAGCTGCCGAATTTTCCGAACTCCAACAATCGCCGGATCGAGGACGCTTGGCTGCGTATCGTTGACGACCCGTCGTGATATGGCGGTGCAAAGCCGCGCTGCCTACGGGATCGGTGCGAAAAGCTGCTCCACGCGGTACCGCCGCGGCACCATCTTCTGCTCCACCGCGAACTGCGTGATCGCTTCCAGCGCCTTGCGGTTCGGCTCGATCCCGAACGGAAACGGGTCGCCGACCACCGCGGCGTTCACCTTCGCGGCCTTGTCCCACGACGTCGCGGCGTCGCCGAGATCGAGGTTCTTCAGATATTCGGCCTTCGCCGTCTCGAATGCGCGGCAGAGTTCGTCGGCGACCCACGGTGCCTCCTTGAGCACGGAGTTCTTGACCACCACCCCGTGGTTGATCGGATAGATCCCGGTCTTGCGGAAATATTTGAACGCTTCGTTCTGAGCGTCGGGAATGAGCGGCTCGATCTCCGGCATGTCGGCGACCTCGCCGATCGCCGCATCGACTTCGCCGGACAGCAGCAGGTCGCGCATCTTGGCCCCGCGGAAGCGGTAGTCGACGTTGGCCGGACCTTTGAATCCTTCGACGTGCTCGTCGTCGGTCGGGATCCAGGTCACCTTGTCCAGGTCGACGCCGTATTCGTTCTGCAGCACGCCGCGCGCCCACAGCCCGGTGGTGACGGTGTAGCCGCGGTTGACGCCGACCCGGCGGCCTTCCAGGTCCTTCGGCTTTTTGACGCCGGACTTGGTGTTCACGAACACCGCCCAATGGTGGAAGTTGCGGGTCACGAACACCGGGATGGCGGTGAACGGCAGCCCGGCGGCGCGGGCACAAACGTAGGTGGTGAACGCCATCTCGCAGATATCGAATTCCAGACCGCGACACATGCGCCGCATCATCGGCACGATTTGCTCGACGGGGACGAAGTCGAGGTTGAGCCGCCCCAAATCGGCACCCGCCGCTTTTATGGGCTTGGTAATGCCGTAATTCCCCAGCGCAATCGTCAGCGGCCGCATTGCAAGCTCCCCGGTCCCTGCGCTGGCGAGCGGCCAGCGCGGGCACTTTATAGTGGCCGCGCCGGCTCCTCGCGACGCTTCGCGCCACCATAAGCGCGTTTACGCGCGTCTTCGACGCGCTATGGCGGCGCGGCGAGGGCTACCATAGCCGTTTCGCCTGCGACGGTAACGCCTGCATTCCACAACCGGGAACGCTCGCGTCGGCGCATAAGTTCTGGTAGTAGGCCAGCGTCGGCTGGATGGGGGATCGGCCTGGGGCCTTTGATGAATTTCTTGCGCGCGTTCGGGCGCTTTTTTGAGCAAAAAATCGGTCTCCACCGTCTCGGCGTTGCCCTTAGCGTCCTCATCATCGCCGTGGCGGCGGTGGTGCTCTATCGCAAATTGCACACGATCAGTGTCAGCGATGTGCTGAAGGCAATGGCGGCGGTGGAGTATCGCGACGTCGCCATCTCGGCACTGTTCGTCGCGCTGGGCTATTTCACGCTGACGTTCTATGACCTGTTCGCGCTACGAACGATCGGCCGCAAGGATGTGCCCTATCGCGTCGCTGCGCTCGCGGGCTTCACCTCCTATTCGGTCGGCCACAACGTCGGCGCCAGCGTCTTCACCGGCGGCGCGGTGCGCTACCGCATCTATTCGGGATGGGGGCTCGACGCGGTCGAAGTGGCAAAGATCTGCTTTGTCGCCGGACTGACGTTTTGGCTCGGCAACATCACCGTTCTGGGCTTCGGTTTTGCGTATCATCCTGAAGCTGCGGGCGCGATCGATCATTTTCCCGACTGGCTCAATCGCACGCTCGGCATAACGGCCCTGCTGGTGCTGGCCGGCTATGTCGCCTGGGTCTGGCGAACGCCGCGCATCATCGGCCGCCAGAACTGGCAGGTGCAGTTGCCGAACGGCCCGCTGACGCTGCTGCAGATTGTGATCGGCATCGTCGACCTCGGCTGCTGTGCGCTCGCGATGTACGTGCTGGTGCCGAACACTCCGCATGTTGAATTCGTCGACGTTGCAGTGATCTTCATCACCGCGACGCTGCTCGGCTTTGCCAGCCATTCGCCCGGTGGGCTCGGTGTGTTTGACGGTGCGATGTTGTGGGCGCTGTGGCAGTACGATGGCGCGGAATTGCTTGCGGGTCTTCTGATCTTCCGGTTGCTGTATTACATCCTGCCCTTCACACTCGCGCTGATGACTCTGGGCATTCGCGAGATGTACCTGCATATGGCGGGGCGGCGAAATGTCGGCGATCGATGACGGCGGAGCGGGACAGGGCTGGTTCGTCCGGCTGAGCCGCTTTCTGCGCGCCCGTGACGACGAGCGCACCGAGGTGCCCGCGGACCTGCCGCAGGCCGGCGCGGCCCGCATTCCGCCGGAGATCGTGCTGCTCGATGCGGTGGTTTCCGGAATGCCCGACCCGGTGACGGTGCTCGATCAGGACGGCCGCGTCGTCGCCTTCAACGCCCAGGCTTCGGCGCTGGCGCCGGCGTTGCGCCGCGGCGAGCCGGCCTCGATTGCGCTGCGCATGCCGGAGCTGGTCGAGGCGGTCCGCGCCGCAAACCAGACCGGCAAGCCGCAGCGTATCGAGTTCTCCGCGCGGCTGCCGGCGCCGCGCTGGTCGGAGGCGTTTGTCGCTCCCGTTGCGCTCGGCGGCCAAGGTCCCGGCCGCGCCGGGGTTGTCGTCGTCACCGTCCACGATCTGACGCCGATCCGTCGTGCCGACGGCATGCGCGCCGACTTCGTCGCCAATGTCAGCCACGAGCTTCGCACGCCGCTTGCGGCCATCACCGGATTCATCGACACGTTGCAGGGCCCGGCGCGCGACGATCCGGCCGCGAGCGACCGGTTCCTCGGCATCATGCAGGCGCAGGCCTGGCGCATGGCGCGGCTGATCGACGATCTCCTGTCGCTGTCGCGCATCGAGTTGCGTGCGCATCAGCGGCCCGACACGCCGGTCGATCTGCTCGCCATCGTCCGTCAGGTGTCTGACGGATTGCAGACGCTGGCCCGCGACCGGGACGTGACGGTCGATATCAAAGGTCCCGACGCGCCCCTGGTGGTGCTGGGCGATCGCGATGAGCTGACGCGGCTGTTCGAAAACCTGATCGAGAATGGCCTGAAGTATGGCGCGAGCGGCAGGCGCGTCGACATCGCGCTGACGGCGGTCGACGCGACGCCCGGCAAGGGCGAGGCGGTCGTCTCGGTGCGCGACTACGGCCCGGGCATCGCCGCCGAGCATCTGCCACGGCTCACCGAGCGCTTCTATCGCGTCGACGTCGGCGAAAGCCGCGCGCAGGGCGGAACCGGGCTTGGGCTTGCCCTGGTCAAGCACATCCTCAACCGCCATCAGGGCCGGCTGACGGTCGACAGCAAGGAGGGCGAGGGGGCCACTTTCACGGTCCGCCTGCCGCTGTCGTCTTCCGCGGCGCCGAGGTAAATTCTCTATATTTCTGAGTGGGTTGCCCTGTCATCGATACGTCATCCAACCATCATACAAGGATGACATGGGGTGTTTAGACATCGTGCGGGCATCGGGCCGGTTCGCCACTTCCCGTCTCTGCCGGACCAGCCTTGGTAACCTGCGTAACGACGCCCCCAGATCGAACGAAAAACGGCCGAATGAGCTTTCCGGCAGGTCACCGACCCGCGCGGAACAGGCATTGGGTCCAGGTATGACAGGAGAGAGCCAGTGAAACACATCAGGACCAGGACGCTGCTCGTCGCGGGCGCCCTCGCCATCGGCGCCGCGATCCCGGCGGTCGCCATCGACATCTCGGGCGCGGGCGCGACCTTCCCGTATCCGATCTACGCCAAGTGGGCCGACGCCTACAAAAAGGAAACCAACAACGGCCTGAATTATCAGTCGATCGGCTCCGGCGGCGGCATCAAGCAGATCACCGCCAAGACCGTGACGTTCGGCGCGTCCGACATGCCGCTGAAGGCCGAGCAGCTCGAGAAGGACGGCCTCGTCCAGTTCCCGACCGTGATGGGCGGCGTCGTGCCGGTGATCAACGTCGAAGGCATCAAGCCGGGCGATATCACGCTCGACGGCAAGACCCTCGCCGACATCTTCATGGGCAAGATCAAGACCTGGAACGACCCGGCGATCGCCAAGCTCAACGCCTCGGTCAAGCTGCCGTCGCAGCCGATCGTCGTCGTGCACCGCTCGGACGGCTCGGGCACCACGTTCCTGTTCACCGACTACCTGTCGAAGGTGAACGCGGACTGGAAGTCGAAGGTCGGCGCCAACACCGCGGTTGAATGGCCGGTCGGCATCGGCGCCAAGGGCAACGAAGGCGTCGCCAACAACGTCGGCCAGACCAAGGGCTCGATCGGCTACGTCGAGTACGCCTACGCCAAGCAGAACAAGCTGACCAACACCAAGCTGGTCAACAAGGACGGCAAGACCGTTGCGCCGACCGCGCAGTCGTTCATGGCCGCCGCCGCGGCCGCGAACTGGGAAGGCACGCCCGGCTTCGGCGTGGTGCTGACCGACGAGCCCGGTGCGGACTCCTGGCCGCTCGCCGGCGCGACCTTCATCCTGATGCGCAAGACGCCGCAGGACGTGAACGCCTCGCGCGAGGCCCTCAAGTTCTTCGACTGGGCCTATTCCAGGGGCGACAAGATGGCCGAGGATCTCGACTACGTTCCGATGCCTGACAAGACCGTCGCGGCGATCAAGCGGGCCTGGGCCGCGCAGATCAAGGACAAGGACGGCAAGCCGCTCATCGCGGCGACCAATTGATCCAGCAAACGGCACGGGGCGCCGGTGATTCGGCGCCCCTTCTGCTTCATGCTTTTGTGAATAGATCGACTTGCGGGACGGCGGGGACGCAGGTTGATTGGCTCCCGACAACGACAAGACCGATGGGAGCTGTCGATGCCGTCCGCGGGGAGAAAAGACGTGACTGATCTGGCGTTGCAGGGTGGCGCCATGGGTTCCGACGCGGTATCGGCGCGCTCCAAGGTGCTGTCCCGGCTCAAGCTCGGCGACAGCGCCTTCCGGAACCTGACCCGCGCGGCCGCGGTGCTCGTGCTGCTGCTGCTGAGCGGCGTGATCGTGTCGCTTGTCGTCGGTGCCTGGCCGGCGCTGAGCAAGTTCGGCCCTGGGTTCCTGGTCAGCGAGCGCTGGAACCCGGTGACCGAGAACTTCGGCGCGCTGGCGCCGATCTACGGCACCCTCGTCACCTCGCTGATCGCCATGCTGATCGCGGTGCCGATCGGGCTGATGATCGCGATGTTTCTGACCGAGCTTTGCCCGCAGTTTCTGCGGCGTCCGATCGGCATCGCCATCGAGTTGCTCGCCGGCATTCCGAGCATCATCTACGGCATCTGGGGTCTGTTCGTGTTCGCCCCGTTCCTTCAGGAGACGCTCCAGCCGTTCCTGATCTCCACGCTCGGCGAAGTCCCCGGCATCGCTCCGCTGTTCGCCGGTCCGCCCTACGGCATCGGCGTGCTGACCGCGGGGCTGATCCTCGCCATCATGGTGCTGCCGTTCGTCACCTCGATTTCGCGCGACGTGTTCGAGGCGGTGCCGCCGGTGCTGAAGGAGGCGGCCTATGGCGTCGGCTGCACGACCTGGGAGGTGGTGCGCTACGTGGTGCTGCCTTACACGCGGGTCGGCGTGATCGGCGGCGTGATGCTCGGTCTCGGCCGCGCACTCGGCGAGACGATGGCCGTCACCTTCGTGATCGGCAACGCCCACAAGGTGCAGGCCTCGCTGATCGCGCCGGGCACCACGATCTCCGCCACCATCGCCAACGAGTTCACCGAGGCCGTCGGCGACATCTACACCTCGTCGCTGATCGCGCTCGGACTGATCCTGTTCGTCATCACCTTCATTGTTCTCGCATTCGCACGCTACCTGCTGCTGCGGATCGAGCGGCGGATCGGGTGACCCATGAACAAGCTCTACGCCGCTCGCCGCCGCAAGAATTCGATCGCGATGGGGTTGTCGCTTGCCGCGACCACGGTCGGCCTCGGCTGGCTGGTGCTGATCCTTGGCGCTCTGCTCTGGGAAGGCTTCAGCGGATTGTCGCTGCGCGTCTTTACCGAGATGACGCCGCCGCCGGGATCCTCGGGTGGCCTGCTCAACGCCATTCTGGGCAGCCTGGTTCTGACCGTGCTTGCCGTGCTGATCGGAACGCCGATCGGCATTCTCGCCGGCACCTACATGGCCGAATACGGACGGCATTCGCAGCTCACCTCGGTCGTCCGCTTCATCAACGACATCCTGCTCAGCGCGCCGTCGATCGTGGTCGGCCTCTTTATCTACGAGGTGATGGTCTACCCGATGGGGCATTTCTCCGGATGGGCCGGCGCGGTGGCGCTGGCGGTGATCGTGATCCCGGTCGTGGTCCGCACCACCGAGGACATGCTGATCCTGGTGCCGGACTCGCTGCGCGAGGCCGCGGCCTCGATCGGCCTGCCGCGCTCGCTGATGATCATGAAGATCGCCTATCGCGCCGCCCAGGCCGGCATGATCACCGGCGTGCTGCTCGCGGTGGCGCGCATCAGCGGCGAGACCGCGCCGCTGCTGTTCACCGCGCTCAACAACCAGTTCTGGAGCACCAATCTCAACGCGCCGATGGCGAGTTTGCCGGTCGTCATCTTCCAGTTCGCGCTGAGCCCGTACAAGGACTGGCAGGCACTGGCCTGGACCGGCGCGCTGATCATCACGCTGGCGGTGCTCGCGCTCAGCATCACCGCGCGCGCTCTCTCCTCATCGAGAAAACAGTCATGAACAACGTAGCAACGCTGACCGCCGCCCCGGCCGTAACCGCCCGTCCGCCGATCGACGCCACCGGCCTGGTAGAACGCATCTCGATCCGCGGCCTGAATTTCTATTACGGCGATCACCGCGCGCTGAAGGACATCTCGCTGCCGCTCTACGCCGGCAAGGTGACCGCCTTCATCGGTCCGTCCGGCTGCGGCAAGTCCACTTTGCTCCGCATCCTCAACCGGATGTACGACCTTTATCCGAACCAGCGCGCCGAAGGCGGCGTGACGCTCGACGGCGAGGACATCCTGTCGCCGAAGCAGGATCTCAACCTGCTGCGCGCCCGGATCGGCATGGTGTTCCAGAAGCCGACGCCGTTCCCGATGTCGATCTACGAGAACATCGCCTTCGGCATCCGGCTTTACGAGAAGCTCACCAAGAGCGATCTCGACGCCCGGGTCGAGCATGCGCTCAAGCGCGCCGCGCTTTGGGACGAGGTCAAGAACAAGCTCAATGCCAACGGGCTCAGCCTCTCCGGCGGCCAGCAGCAGCGGCTCTGCATCGCCCGCACCGTCGCGGTGAAGCCCGAGGTGATCCTGTTCGACGAGCCGTGCTCGGCGCTCGATCCGATCTCGACCGCCAAGATCGAGGAGCTGATCGACGAGCTGAAATCCGAGTACACGATCGTGATCGTCACCCACAACATGCAGCAGGCGGCGCGCGTCTCCGATTTCACCGCCTTCATGTATCTCGGCGAGCTGATCGAGTTCGACACGACCAGCAAGATGTTCACCACGCCAAACGACCGGCGCACGCAGGACTACATCACCGGCCGTTTCGGCTGACGGTGGAGGTTGACCGACATGATGAACGAACACACAGCGAAAGCCTTCGACACCGATCTCCAGGAGCTGACCCGCAAGGTCAGTGAAATGGGCGGACTTGCCGAGCGCGAAATCGCGGATTCGATCCAGGCGCTGACCCGCCGTGACGCCGAGCTGGCGATGCGCGTCGTGGCGTCCGATCCCACCATCGACGCGCTGCAGCGCGAGATCGAGGAAAAGGCGATCCTCACCATCGCCCGGCGCCAGCCGATGGCGATCGATCTGCGCGAGATCGTCGCGGCGCTCCGCGTTGCCAACGACCTCGAGCGCATCGGCGATCTTGCCAAGAACATCGGCAAGCGCGTCAGCGCGCTGGAAGGCGACTTCCATCCGACCAAGCTCATTCGCGGCGTCGAGCACATGGCGTCGCTGGTGCTGGGCCAGCTCAAGTCGGTCCTCGACGCCTATGGCAGCCGCGACATCGCCAGCGCGCTTGCGGTCTGGAAGGGCGACGAGGAGATCGACTCGCTCTGCACCTCGCTGTTCCGCGAGCTCCTGACCTACATGATGGAAGATCCCCGCAACATCACCTTCTGCATCCATCTGATGTTCTGCGCCAAGAACATCGAGCGCATGGGTGATCACGCCACCAACATCGCCGAGACGGTCTACTATATGGTCGAGGGCCAGACGATCACCGAGCAGCGGCCGAAGGGCGACACCACGGCCTTTGCCAAGGCGGCGGTGTCGTAAGGGGCAGGGCGGACTCATGGGCGCACGCATCCTGATCGTCGAGGACGAAGAGCCGCTGGCGCTGTTGCTGCGTTACAACCTCGAGGCCGAGGGTTACGAGGTCGAGACCGTCGCGCGCGGCGACGAGGCGGACATCCGGCTTCGCGAGGCGCCGCCGGATCTCGCCGTGCTCGACTGGATGCTGCCGGGCATTTCCGGCATCGAGCTGTGCCGGCGCCTGCGGGCGCGGCCGGAGAGCAAGGCGCTGCCGATCATCATGTTGACCGCGCGCGGCGAGGAGAGCGAGCGGGTGCGCGGGCTCGCCACCGGCGCCGACGACTACATCGTCAAGCCGTTCTCGGTGCCGGAGCTGATCGCCCGCGTTCGCGCGCTGCTGCGCCGGGCGAGCCCCGAGCGCGTCGCCGACGTGCTGTCGCACGGTGAGATCGAGCTCGACCGCGAGAAGAAGCGGGTGTCGCGCGCCGGCCGCACCATCGATCTCGGGCCGACCGAGTACCGCCTGCTCGAATTCCTGATGGAGCGTCCCGGCCGGGTGTTCTCGCGCACCCAGCTGCTCGACGCGGTCTGGGGCTCCGAGGTCTATATCGACGAGCGCACCGTCGACGTGCATGTCGGCCGCCTGCGCAAGGCGCTCAACCGCGGCCGCGAGGCCGACCCGATCCGCACCGTCCGCGGCGCGGGCTACGCGCTGGATGACCGCTTCGGGCGGTCGGCGGCGTAACACTCCGCCGTCATTCCGGGGCGCGCGTCAGCGCGAACCCGGAATCCATAACCACTGCTGCGGAGTATAGATTCCGGGTTCGCGACCTGCGGTCGCGCCCCGGAATGACGGAGAAGAGATTTAACCCTGCCGAAACGGCGGCTTCGGGCGGTCGCGGCGGCGGTCGGTGGCCGGCTGGTAGGCGACGCGCGAGTGATAGCTGCAATAGGGCAGCCCGGTCAGCGGCTTGCCGCCGCAGAAGAAGAACTCGGCGCTGGCCGGATCGCCGATCGGCCAGCGGCAGGTGTCCTCGTTGAGCTCCAGCAGCGTCCGGCGCTGGCCGATCGGGATGATGTTCTCGATCAGCTCGGGCTCGGGCTCCGGCTCCATCTCGAAGGCGAGCGCCAGCGCCGTGTTGCCGCGCATCGAGGTGCGCGACACCCGCATCATGTGCGAGCGCGGCTTGCGCACCCGCGGCGCCGAGGACGAGGGCGACTTGGCGCGCCCGGACAGGCCGAGCCGGTGCACCTTGCCGATCACCGCGTTGCGGGTGATGCCGCCAAGCTCGCCAGCGATCTGGCTCGCCGACAGCCCGTCCGCCCAGAGCTTCTTCAGCAGTTCCACCCGCTCGTCGGTCCAGGACATGAGCAGTTTCCCCTCGTATCCGCCGGCCCCGCCCCGGCAGAATCCCTCTTCGAAGCCCGGCTTGGAGGCCGGAGCCTTGGCACGCTCACGCTTTGACACTGGAACGGTCCGCCACGACATCTCGTATTGGACGGACGGACGCTACAATACGGCTAGACTCGCGCGCAAGAGTCGCGGGACTCAGGTCCACATTTTCTTGTCAATTTCCCTTGCCTTTCCGCAGGAAAGTGAGTCCGAGTCGCGGCAGGACTGGTTTCCGTCATTTGGCTACCGGCAAAGTTGACAGCACACGGCCCGGAAATAAGATAAGTTGCACGTGCCGCCCGGAGAGGCGGCACGTTTCATTTCGGCTTGGATTTGGGCGCCCCGGTCGGGGCTTCGGTGAGCAATCGCTATGTCGCAATCGCACATGATGCCGTCCTATGCGCGCGTCGACATCGCCTTCGAGCGCGGCGAGGGCTGCTGGCTGGTGACGGCCGACGGCCAGCGCTATCTGGATTTCGGCTCGGGCGTTGCCGTGAATGCGCTCGGCCACTCGCATCCGCATCTCGTCGCGGCGATCACCGAGCAGGCCCAGAAGGTCATCCACGTCTCCAACCTCTACCGCGTCAAGGACGGCGAGCGTCTCGCCGACCGTCTTTGTGCCTTGAGCTTCGCCGACCTGGTGTTCTTCGCCAATTCCGGCGCCGAGGCGATGGAGGGCGTGATCAAGATCGTCCGCAAGTACCAGTCGGCGAACGGCCATCCCGAGCGCTACCGCATCATCACCTTCGAAGGCTGCTTCCACGGCCGGACGCTGGCGACGCTCGCCGCCGCCAAGAACAAGAAGCATCTCGACGGCTTCGGTCCGGTGATGGACGGCTTCGACCAGGTGCCGCTCGGCGACATCGAGGCGGTGAAACGCGCGATCACGCCGGAGACCGCCGGCATTCTGATCGAGCCGGTGCAGGGCGAGGGCGGCGTGCGCGTCGTCGAGCCGTCGTTCGTCAGGGCGCTGCGCCAGATCTGCGACGAGCGCGGCCTGCTGCTCGCCTTCGACGAGGTGCAGACCGGCATCGGCCGGCTCGGCGAGATGTTCGGCTATCAGCGGCTCGGCGTGACGCCCGATGTGATGGGGTTGGCAAAAGGCCTCGGCGCGGGCTTCCCGATCGGCGCAGTGCTGTCGACCGCCGAGGCCGGCAAAGGCATCACGCCCGGAACCCACGGCTCGACCTTCGGCGGCAACCCGCTGGCGGTGGCCGCGGGCAACGCCGTGCTCGACGAGGTGACCAAGCCGGGCTTCCTCGACAATGTGCGCAAGATGGCACTGCTGTTCCGTCAGCGGCTCGCCGAGATCAAGGACCGGCATCCCACGGTGATCGCCGAGGTGCGTGGTGAGGGCCTGCTGATCGGGCTGAAAAGCGTGGTTCCGAACGGCGACCTCGCCGATGCCTGCCGCGCCGAGAAGCTTTTGTCGGTGCTGGCCGGCGACAACGTCATGCGGCTCGTGCCGCCGCTGATCGTCACCGAGGCCGAGGTCGGCGAAGCCATCGCCCGGCTCGACCGCGCTTGCGTCGCCGTCGAGCGGGCGCAGCCGGGCGCGCTCAAGCAGGGAGCGGCCGGGTGAAGGCCGTCCGCCATTTCCTCGACCTGACCGATGTCCCGCGCGCCGAGCTGCGCGGGATCATCGAGAACAGCCGCGCCATCAAGGGCGGCGGGGCGCCTGGGGCGGCGAAGCCGCTCGCCGGCAAGACCATTGCGATGATCTTCGACAAGCCGTCGACGCGGACGCGGGTGTCGTTCGACGTCGGCATCCGCCAGCTTGGCGGCGAGTCGATCACGCTCACCGGCGCCGAGATGCAGCTCGGCCGCGGCGAGACCATCGCCGACACGGCCCGCGTGCTGTCGCGCTATGTCGACGGCATCGTCATCCGCACCCTCGACCACGCGCTGGTGCAGGAGCTCGCCGAGCACGCCTCGATCCCGGTGATCAACGGGCTCACCCGCCGCTCGCATCCCTGCCAGGTGATGGCCGACGTGATGACCTTCGAGGAGCACCGCGGCTCGATCAAGGGCCGCACCGTGGCCTGGACCGGCGACGGCAACAACGTGCTGGCGTCGTGGATGCATGCCGCCGATCGCTTCGAGTTTCAGCTTCGGGTGGCGACCCCGCCGGAGCTGAAACCCAAGAAATGGCTGCTCGACTGGGTCAAGCAGTCCAAGGCGGCGATCCGCATCGGCACCGATCCCGAGGAGGCGGTCAAAGGCTCCGACTGCGTCGTCACCGACACCTGGGTGTCGATGGGCGACAAGAACGGCAAGCTCCGCCACAACCTGCTCAAGCGCTATCAGGTCAACGCCCGGCTGATGGCCAAGGCCAGGCCGGACGCACTGTTCATGCATTGCCTGCCGGCGCACCGCAGCGAGGAGGTCACCGAGGAGGTGATGGACGGGCCGCAATCGGTGGTGTTCGACGAGGCCGAGAACCGCCTGCACGCCCAGAAGGGCATCCTGGCCTGGTGCCTGCAGGGTCAGTAGCTGCGTCTTATCTGCGTTGCGAAACGTGAACGGCGCCGGGGTCGTCTTTCGGCCGCCGACACATTACATATCGGGGGCAATGACCCAGCCTCACATCGATATCCCGGTGCGCGCCCCTTCGGCGACGGCCACCGATGACACTGTCCTGCCGTTCGAGATCGGCGCGCTCGACCTGCGCGGCCGCGTGGTGCGACTCGGCTCCGCGGTCGACGCCATCCTGTCCAGCCACAGCTACCCGCTGCCGGTGGCGAAGCTCTTGGGCGAAGCCATTGCGCTTACCGTCATGCTCGGCACGGCGCTGAAGTTCGACGGCCGCTTCATCCTGCAGACCCAGACCGACGGTCCGGTGCGGATGCTGGTGGTCGACTTCAGGAGCCCCGGCCGGATCCGCGCCTGCGCGCGCTTCGACAAGACGCGGGTGGCGGGCCTGATCGAGAGCGGCAAGACCGGCGATGCTGATCTCCTGGGGCAGGGGCACCTCGCCATGACCATCGACCAGGGCGCCGACATGAACCGCTACCAGGGCCTCGTCGCGCTCAACGGCGGCACGCTGGAAGACGCCGCCCACGAATATTTCAAGAGCTCGGAACAGATCCCGACCCGCGTGCGGCTCGCGGTCGCCGAGGAGATGTCGCCCGGCGCAGGCCACCGCTGGCGGGCCGGCGGCTTGCTGTTGCAGTTCCTGCCGAAGGCGCCCGAGCGTGCCCGCGCCGCCGACCTTCATCCCGGTGACGCTCCCGAGGGCACGCAGCCGCATCGCCTGCCGGAGGACGATGCCTGGGTCGAAGGCCAGTCTCTGGTGGCGACCGTCGAGGACGTCGAGCTGATCGACCCGGCGCTGTCCAGCGAGCGGCTGGTCTACCGCCTGTTCCACGAGCGCGGGGTGCGCGTGTTCAACAGCGTGCCGGTCGTGGCACAATGCTCGTGCTCGACCGACAACGTGAAGGCGATGCTGCAAAGCTTCTCGCAGGACGACCGCGACCACATGGTGGAGAACGGCGAAATCTCGGTGACCTGCGAGTTCTGCAGCGCCAACTACAAGTTCACCCCCGAGGATGTCGGCGCCGCCGCTTCGGACGGCGGAGCGAACCGATCGCACCCCGCTCCATGAGGCCTTCAGCGCACCGCACGGCTGCCATGCTCGCCGCCGTCGCGGTGCCGCTCCTCTCGTCCCTTGCCGGCGCGCAGCCGCGGTCTCAGTCCTGTCCGGCACCGCTCGCCGACGCCCGCCGCCTCGTGCTGGTGACGGCAAAGTCCTTCAACGAGCCCGCCGCCGAGATGCAGCTTTACGAGCGCGACTCGGCCGCGGAGCCGTGGCGGGCCCTTGGCGCCGCCGAGCCGGTGGTGCTCGGCCGCGGCGGCATCGGCTGGTCGCAGTTCTTCCGCCGCTTTGCGCGCGCCCGCGAGCCGATCAAGATCGAGGGCGACAAGCGCGCGCCCGCGGGCTTCTACCGGATCGGCCGGAGCTTCGGCACCGTGCCGTCGCCGCGGCCCGGCCATATCCGGGTGACCGACGACACCGTCTGCGTCTACGAGCCGTCGTCGCCGCACTACAACCGCATCGTGTCGCGCACGGTCGCGGGTCCCGATGTCCGCGTCGAGAACATGAGCCGGATGCTGCCGATGTACCGCCGCGGCCTCGTGGTGGACTACCCGACCGACGGCCGGTCGCAGGCCGGCTCCTGCATCTTCATCCATGTCTGGCACACGCCCACGACCGGCACCGCGGGTTGTGTCGCGATGCCGGAGCCGCGGGTCGAGGCGTTGCAGGAGTTTTCGGCCGCCGGCGCGGTGATCGCGATCCTGCCGCAGCAGGCGCTTTCGCGCTTCGCCGCGTGTCTGCCCAAGCCGAGTGACAAGCCGGCCGAACGCGCGTCCGCCCGCTGAGCGTATCCCGATGACAGGCTCCGGCGGGCGATCCAGTCTCACGAAGACAGCGGTCAGCTCCCGTGAGTCACACCCTCTCAGTTCAACGAAATCCGCTCTAATTCAGCGTGCGCTTGGCCTGTCCGGCATCGAGCGAGAAGGCCGGGATCTGCACGTCGAAGCCCTCGCCGGATTCCGACACCATCCCGTAGGTTCCGGTCATGAAACCCGACGGCGTCGGCAGCGGCACGCCGCTCGTATATTCGAACGACTTGCCCGGCTCCAAGGTCGGCGTCTCGCCGACCACGCCCGCGCCCTTGACCTCCTGCAGCCGGCCGTTGGCGTCGGTGATCTTCCAGTGGCGGGTCTTGAGCTGCACCGTCGCGGTGCCGCGGTTGGTGATCTCGATCGTGTAGGCCCAGAAGTAATAGCCGTTCTCGGGCGAGGAGCGCTCCGACAGAAAGCGCGGCGTGACCTGGACTTCGATGTTGTGGGTGGTGGCGCGGTACATTGCTCGGCAGTCCTGAGAGTGCCCCTGCTCGGTTCGATTCTAATAGCGCGTGCAGCGGCAATTCAACGCTGGAAAACTCCATAACAAAACCAACAATTGCTGTACCTTGATCCGGCACCATGTCGCAAACCCCGTTCACAGAGGGCGCGGCGGCCGCGGCCGGATTGCGCTCAACGGGCCCGGAGCCGGAGGCCGTGTCGGCCGGCGCCGAGCGTGCGACGCCCGTCGCCAAGCCCAAGCCCAAGCCCGAGCCCAAGCCCGAGCCCAAGCCCGAGACCAAGCCCGAGACCAAGCCCGAGGCCAAGCCCGTGGCCAAGCCCGGCCGCGACCTGCGGCTCGACCTGTTCCGCGGCATCGCGCTGTGGCTGATCTTCCTCGATCACGTCCCCAACAACATCCTCGCCTGGTTCACCATCCGCAATTACGGCTTCAGCGACGCGACCGAGATCTTCATATTCATCTCCGGCTACACCGCCGCCTTCGTCTATGGCGCCGCGATGGTGCAGCGCGGTTTCGTCATCGCCGGCGCCCGCATTCTCAAGCGCGCCTGGCAGATCTACGTCGCGCACGTGTTCCTGTTCGCGATCTTCATCGCCGAGATTTCCTATGTCGCCTCGAGTTTCGAGAACCCGCTCTACACCGAGGAGATGAACGCGCTCGAGTTCCTCAAGCAGCCCGAGGTCACCATCATCCAGGCGCTGCTGCTCAAGTTCAAACCCGTCAACATGGACGTGCTGCCGCTCTATATCGTGCTGCTGCTGCTGTTTCCGGTCGCGCTCTGGCTGCTCATCCGCAATGCGACGCTCGCGCTGCTGCTGTCGGTCGTGCTCTACGCGCTGACCTGGGAATACGGCTGGAACATCCCGTCGCATCCGACCGGCCACTGGTTCTTCAATCCGTTCGCCTGGCAGCTTCTGTTCATCTTCGGCGCCTGGTGTGCGCTCGGCGGCGCGGAGCGGCTTTCCCCGGTGCTGCGTTCGCCGGTCACGATGTGGCTCGCGATCGGCTACCTGCTGTTCTGCTTCGGCGTCACCATGACCTGGTATTTTCCGAAGATCAGCTTTCTCGTGCCGCGCTGGCTCGGCGAGTGGATGTATCCGATCGACAAGACCAATCTCGATGTGCTGCGCTTTGCGCATTTCCTGGCGCTCGCGGCGCTGACCGTGCGGTTCATTCCGCGCGATTGGCCGCCGCTGCAATCGCGCGCCCTGAAGCCTGCGATCTTGTGCGGTCAGCATTCGCTCGAGATTTTCTGCCTCGGCGTGTTCCTGGCGTTTGCCGCCCATTTCATCATGGTCGAATTCTTCGGCGGCACCCTGATGCAGATCGCGATCAGCATGGCCGGCATCCTGATCATGGTAGGCACCGCGGCGCTGATCTCGTGGTACAAGAAAGTCGAAGGACGGGGCGGTTCCGCGCCCAAGCGGCCGCCCGATGCCGACCTTGCCGGGGGCGAGGCATGACGATGTGGGCCGCCAAGGGACGATCCAAGGGACGATCCAAGGGGCGATCCATGTGGCGTGCGGCCGCAGCATGTGCGATCGTTTTGTGCGCTGCAGCAGCGCGGGCCCAGCCGGCCGACCCGTGCGCCGTGCCGGGCTACCTGCTGTTCGGCGACAGCAAGCTCGAGCGCGTCGGCGCGGCGGCCAGCAAGGACAAGGCCCTGAAAATCGCCGTCCTCGGCGGCGCGTCTTCCACGCTGCCGGGCCGGGACGGTGCCGAGTTTGCCTATCCCGCGCGGCTAGAAGCCGCACTCAGCCGCCGTCTGCCGGGCATCAAGGTGACGGTGCAGACCGAGCTGCGAAGCCGCCAGTCTGCGGAGGAAATGTCTGATGCCATTGACAAATTGCTGGTCGACGACAAGCCGAATTTGGTGATATGGCAAACTGGAACCTATGAGGCCGTGCGCGGAACCGACCCGGAAGAGTTTCGCGCCGCCGTCTCCGACGGTGTAGAAAAGTTGCAGGGTGCTGACGTCGACGTCGTCTTGATGAACATGCAATTCAGCCCACGCACGGAATCGGTGGTTGCGGTCGGCACTTATGCCGAGGCGATCCGCTGGGTCGCGCGCGAGCGCGAGGTTCCGGTGTATGACCGCCTGGCGATCATGCGGCACTGGTACGACGCGGGGCAGTTCGACCTTTACGCGGCCACCAAGGACATGAAGACGGCGCGAGCCGTGCACGACTGCATTGGACGGACGCTGGCGTCTTCGATCATCGAAGCGGCGCATCTTGAGCCTTTCGGGGGACACGCGCCGCGATGAGGAGACGATCTTCGCTTTTTCAAGGCGCGACAGCGCTGGCCGTCGCCGCCACCGCGGCAGCGCTGACACTTGCCTCCGCGCAGGCGGAGGATGCGGCCTCCAATAATGCGGCAGCCGCGACGAGCGCAGCGCCCAAGGTCGAATGCACCGCGCCGTCCGAGCTCACCCGTCTCGATTACGGCTTCAAGCGCGTGTCGCAGAAGGTCGCCGCGGGCCAGCCGGTCAAGATCGTCGCCATCGGCTCGTCCTCGACCGCGGGCGCCGGCGCAAGCTCGCCCGCGCTGACCTATCCGGCGCGGCTTGAGGTCGAGCTCAAGGAGCTGATGCCGCGCGTTTCGATCACCGTCGTCAATCGCGGCGTGAACGGCGAGGAGTCGCGCGACATGCTGGCGCGCTTCGAGCGCGACGTGTTCGCCGAAAATCCCGATCTGGTGATCTGGCAGGTCGGCAGCAATTCGGTGCTGCGCGATCGCCCGCTGTTGGACGCGCCCGCGCCGCTCAACCAGGGCCTGGCGCTGCTGCGCGAGCGCGGCGTCGACGTGGTGCTGATGAACCCGCAATACGCGCCGAAGGTTTTCGCCAGGCACGATGTCGAAGGCATGGTGCACCTCATCGCGCTGACGGCGAAGGAAAAGAGCATCAACCTGTTCCAGCGTTTCGCGGTGATGCGCTATTGGCAGCTCACCGAAGGCCTGCCGTTCAGCACGTTCCTGTCGTCCGACGAGCTGCACCTGAACGACTGGAGCTACGGCTGCATCGCCAAGCTGCTCGCCGGCGCGATCCACGAGACCGCGACGCGGCCGACCCTGACCGCGACCGTCGGATCGCGGCGGTAACGTTACGTCGTAACCTTGAGAACGCCGCGCTGGCTCAGCGCGGCGTCTGCATTTTGCGGCGACAGCCTCTACGCGTCGCTCAACGCGTGGTGCGTAGCGCGTAGGGTGGGCCAAGGCGCATTGGCGCCGGGCCCACCAATTCTTGCTCCGGCGCAAAGAGGTGGGCACGCCGCTTCGCGGCTTTGCCCACCCTACGATTGCTGCGCCCGCGTTCTCGCCGGCCGCTACACCGCCTTCAGCGCATTGTGCAGATCGTCGATCAGGTCATCCGCGTGCTCGAGCCCGCATGACAGCCGCACCATGCCGTCGCTGATGCCGAGGTCCTTGCGCTGCTCGGGCTTCAGCCGCTGGTGCGTCGTCGTCGCCGGATGCGTGATCAGGCTCTTGGCGTCGCCGAGATTGTTGGAGATGCGCACGATCCGCAGCGCGTCCTGGAACGCGAACGCACCCTTCTTGCCGCCCGCCACCTCGAACGCCACCAGCGTCGAGCCGCCGCGCATCTGCTTCTTGACCACGTCGGCCTGCGGATGGTCCGGCCGGCCGGGATAAATCAGCCGCGACACCTTCGGGTGCTTCGCCAGCGCCTCGGCGACCAGGCCTGCGGTTTCGGTCTCCGCGCGCACGCGGACCGCAAGCGTCTCCAGCCCCTTCAGCATCACCCAGGCGTTGAACGGCGACATCGACGGGCCGGTCTGCCGGATGAAGGTGTGGATGTTGTCCATGATGAACTTCTGCGAGCCCAGCACCACGCCGCCGAGGCAGCGGCCCTGGCCGTCGATGTGCTTGGTGGTCGAGTAGACCACGCAGTCGGCACCGAGCTTGAGCGGGCTCTGCCACAGCGGGGTCGAGAACACGTTGTCGACCACCAGCGTCGCACCCGCCGCATGCGCGATCTTGGCGATCTCGGCGATGTCGAGCACCTCGAGGTTGGGATTGGTCGGCGTCTCGAGAAAGCAGGTCTTGGTGTTCGGCCGCATCGCCGCGCGCCATTCGTCGAGATTGAAGCCGTCGACGATGGTCGAGCTGACGCCATAGCGCGGCAGGTACTCTTCCATCACGTAGAGGCACGAGCCGAAGATCGCCTTCGAGGCCACGATATGGTCGCCGGCCTTGACCTGGCCCATCATCGCCAGCGTCACCGCGGCCATGCCGGTCGACAGCGCGCGCGCCGCCTCCGCCCCCTCGAATTCGGCGATGCGCTGCTCGAACATCGTCACGGTGGGGTTGGCAAAGCGCGAATACTGGTAGCCCGGGTCCTCGCCCTTGAAGCGCGCCTCGGCCTGCGCCGAGTTGTCGTAGACGTAGCCCTGGGTGAGGAACAGCGCCTCGGAGGTTTCGCCGAACTGCGAGCGCAATGTGCCGGAATGCACCAGGCGCGTTTCGGGACGGTACTTCGAGGTCACGGACGTGGACATACAGGCCTCCTTGCCGGCCGTTCGGCCAACAAAAAACCGGCCGGAAAAATCCTGGCCGGGTGCACATGTCCCCGGCCTTTTAGCTACTTGTTTTACGTGGCTAGCAAGCCGGCCGGCTCAAATGACCACGAGATAGGTGTGGTCATACGGGCCGCCCGCCTTCCCGTCAAGGCACCTGTCGGGTAGAGCAATCGTCGCAAACCCGCTTAGCGCATGTCCCGGAAAAGTGGGTACCGGTTTTCCGAAAAGGACATGCGTCAACCTGAAGGCGCATGTCCCGGAAAAGTGGGCACCGGTTTTCCGAACAGGACATGTGCCATCCAACCTGAAGGCGCGGCGATGGCGGCGAAGGGCATCCTGCCCGATCACATGATCTCGGAGCTTGCGGCGAGCGGTGGGATTCGTCCCGCCCGCGACTTCGCGCCCGACCAGATCCAGCCGGCAAGCCTCGACCTGCGGCTCGGCAGCGTCGCCTACCGCGTCCGCGCGAGCTTCCTGCCGGGGCCGCGGACCACGGTCGCCGGGCGGATCAATGACCTCAAGCTGCACGAGTTTCCGCTCACCGCGGGCGCTGTGCTCGAGACCAACTGCGTCTACATCGTGCCGCTCCAGGAAAGCCTCGCCCTGCCGCCGGACGTCGCCGCCGCCGCCAACCCGAAGAGTTCCACCGGCCGCATCGACGTGTTCACCCGCGTGATCGCCGACCGCACCAACGGCTTCGACCGTATCAGTGCCGGTTATGCCGGCCCGCTCTATGCCGAGATCAGCCCGAAGACCTTTCCGGTGCTGGTGCGCGAGGGCACGCGGCTGTCGCAGATCCGCTTCCGCCGCGGCCAGTCGGTGCTCGACGGCGCGGCGCTCAAGGCGCTGCACGACAAGGAGCGGCTGACCGACGACGCCGATGCCGATCTCAGCGACGGCATCTCCGTCGGCGTCGATCTCGCGGGGCTCGGCCCGAACAACTTCGTCGGCTACCGCGCCAAGCGCCATACCGGCGTGATCGACGTGGAGAAGCGCGACGGCCACACCATCGCGGATTTCTGGGAGCCGATCGCCGCGCGCGCCGACAGGAGCCTGATCCTCGATCCGGACGAGTTCTACATCCTCGCGTCGAAGGAAGCCGTGCAGGTGCCGCCCGACTACGCCGCCGAGATGGTGCCGTTCGATCCGCTGGTCGGCGAATTCCGCGTCCACTACGCGGGCTTCTTCGATCCGGGCTTCGGCTATGCCGGCGCCGGCGGGCAGGGGGCGCGCGCGGTGCTCGAGGTCCGCTCGCGCGAGGTGCCGTTCATCCTCGAGCACGGCCAGATCGTCGGCCGCCTGGTCTACGAACAGATGCTGGCGAAGCCCAGGACGCTCTACGGCATGGGTATCGGCTCGAACTATCAGGCGCAGGGCCTGAAGCTCAGCAAGCATTTTCGGGTCTGAGCGCGCTGACCGCGCTTCTCGTCACGTCGTTATCGATCGGAATGTTCAGCGTTCCGGACCTCAAAAGAGGCGAACAGGTCGAGCACTTTCTTCTGCATCTCCTGCCAACGCGGCACATCCTCGGGCCGGTGGCGGAAATAGTAGTGCCGACTTCCGTGCAGGAAACGATGCTGGCAGGACTTCAGCATTTGCCCGGAAGGCGGAGGACAGGTGATCAGCGTCGGGTTGGCGCCACTGGCCGGCCGGTCGGCGGGCGCGATGTATCGGTGGCTCTCATAGTCCTTCGAGTCGCGGCCGCGCTGGACGATCAGCTGCTTCTGCAATCCAAATGCGGTCTCCTGCTCAGCGGCCTGGCCATCGGTGGATGCCATAAGGCCCAGGAGCCAGTCTGAATTCCATTGGACGAAAACCCAGTTGCTGTCGCGCTCGCGCGCCGACAGGCGGTCCCACGCGGTTTTCAGCGGCGCGAAATCCGGCGCGGGGGCGGCGATCCACAACGAGCGGCTGCTCCATCGCGGCTGATACGCGGCCGGGATATGAAAGGTGTGCTGCCTTGAGAGCCGGACGTATCGGTCGGCCGATGTTTGCCGAAACAGCATCGGCAGGCCGTCAGCGAAGTCGCGGCGCGGAATGCAGGTGACGCCTGGTCCGTATTCCGCCACGCGCTGGTTGATCACGCCGGGCACGAACTCCTGCTTGCGGTACGACCAATGAAAAAATTGCGGATCTTCCCCATCGCCGACGACGAGAATAGCGTGATGCTGAACTTCGAACTTCGACCGTAGTGTGAGGCCGGAAAGGTCCAGCAAAGTGTCGGCGGGCCGGTAGCTCGGCTGTCCGTTGTCGGCGACCTGGATGCAGAACGGCTTGTTGTTCGCCGTAGCCTTGGCCTGCTCGACGACCGACGACCACGACGTCATGCTGAGAACGATTCCGAGTGAGAAGCCGACCGCTAATCCGGCGTTGACGGCTTTGAAGATGGCTCCGCTGCCCGTCGTGGGGTGCCGCAGCGCCAACATGGCTCCAACACATGCAAGACCGGCTGCAACCAGATGAGCAATCCATGCCGATCCAAAGATTAGGTGGAACGTAGCGAAAGGGACCTGCAACCCGAGCAGGCCCGATGCTAGGCTGAGCCAGACCCACCTCATCGGTTTCATCGGCGCGACATGCACGCCGCTCCAGAGACTGGGGATCGATAAGGCCTAAGCGCTTAAGAAGCGCTGATGGCAGCATTTTGGTTTCATTCGCGGAGTTTACGTCTCATTGACCGCGGACGGGGCGGTTTAGCGCAGACGCTTGGTGCGCCGTTAGAGCCGGCTATTCCCCAGCGGCCAGGTGCGTATTTGCCATTCGAACCACCCGCGCCGCGGTGTGTCGGTGCCACCCCGCCTTCGCCACGCCGATCGGCCTGTCCGAAACCGGCATCGGCAAACTTTGCAGCACCACCGTCGTCGGTGAACTCCTCAAATGCCGGGCGATTGGCGGGAAACCGATCGACGACCGCTTGGTGCCGGTTGTTGGTCCAAACCGCGCGTTGATCATTCGAAGGCAGCAACCGCAACTTCGCGACGAGTCTCAGGTGCTATGTGCCGTCGCGCGATGCGGGTTCGCTGGTCGCCGCAATCTCGCGCACTCACCCCAAGCTGGACGTGACCATAGTCCGAATTGCACCAGCGCCCGCCTTCGAACAGGCCATGCGAGGAGGCAATCTGCGCCAGCGCCCGGCGAGGAGGCAGGTGGCAACGCGCGTCTACGACGCCGCGACGAAGCTGACACACATCCAATGCCTTTCCGCATGGATGCATGCCGGAAGACGAACATTGCCCCGGACGAATACCGCCCATGAACAGAATGCGGGCGCCGTGGTTATTCTCCAGGTCGTCGATATAGGCCTGGAACCGCGCCGCGTGAGCGATGCCGACACGTGCGCGCGCGCCCGTTTTGCGTGATGTGACAATGCCCGGCATGCTGCTCTTGGCGCTGCGTGCGGGCCGGCGATGCGTATCGGCGTCGGATGCAGGCTGGCGATGCGTATCGGCGTCGGGTGCAGGCTGGCGATACCTGTCGTCGCCGACAACTGGAGTGTCCTCAGGGTTGCCGGTCGCGGGCGCGGCGTTCGCAACCGGCTGATTGCACGAATCGCCATCGCAGCCCGGGACTGACGTTTGGTGCTCGCCGCGATATCCGGCATGGTGTGACGCCAGCGCGAAAAGCGCGGCGATTCCGACCGCCAACAAAACGGCTCTTGCATTGTCGCTCTTGCACAACATGCGCATGCGACCGCGCAGGTCGTTTGACGAGCTCTGCAGAGGTTTCGGATCGGACGGTTCGACCATTGGGTCCATAGCGGCGGAAATTTTCCCGCTATGGATGAAAAGGCCAGCAGTTCCGGCAGGTAACGTTAAATGATGAGCCTGACGTCAGGGGCGCGTTCACCGTCCGCGTCGATTGACCCGTTTCGCTCCAAATTTGCCCCGTTTCGCGGCAGAAGCAGGAGACGCGCGGCTCCGCGCCTATCCCGCCTTCGCGACGCCGATCGGCTTGTCGGCAATTGGCATCGGCAGGCTTTGCAGCACCAGCGTCGTCGCCTGCGGCCGCGCGATTTGGATGCCGGTCTCGTCGAAGCGCTTCTTCATGCGCCGGTAGAATTCGCGCTGCACCGGCCAGCGGCCTGAATCGGTGCATTGGATCTGGCCGGCCAGCGTGACCATGTTGGCGTCGACCTTGTCCACGCCCCACAGGTCGAGGTCGCCGCGGATCATGCCGCTGAACTTCGGCTCGGTCCGCATCTGCGCCACGATGTCCTTCAGCACTTCGCCGACGTGGTCGATGTCCTCCTTATAGGCGACGTTGACGCTGATCGCCGCGTTGCCGATGCCGCGGTTGGTGTTGGTGACGCTCGTCACCGAGCTGAACGGGATGATGTGGATCGAGCCGTCGCCGGCGCGCAGCCGGATGGTCCGGATCGAAAGATGCTCCACCACGCCGGACAGGCCGGAGACCGTGACGGTGTCGCCGACCTGAACCGCGTTCTCCAGCAGCAGGAACAGCCCGGTGATCAGGTCCTGAACCAGCTTCTGCGAGCCGAAGCCGATGGCGATGCCGATGATGCCGGCGCCTGCGAGCAGCGGCGCAATGTTGACGCCGAGCTCGCTCAGCGCGGTCAGGGCCACGACCGCGAGGATCACGGTGAGCAGCGCGGTGCGCAGCATCGGCTGGAAGGTGCGCAGCCGCGCCGCGCGGGCGAACCGGTTTTCGCGCGCAAGCCGCGCGAGGTGCCGCTCCATGCCCGCGTTGCTCGCCTCCCAGACCGCGAGCGCTACGGCCGCGGCGATGCCGATGGTGGCCACGGCGGAGAGCAGGCGCCGGCCCACCGGGCTCGACGAGAACCAGGTGGTGACGCCGATGCCCCAGACCTCGAGCAGCGCGATGATCGTGATGGCGGTGACGATGCCGGACAGCGTCGAGCGCAGCGCCGGGAAGTAGCGGTTGGCGCGCGCTTCCAGCCCCGGGTAGCGGCGGATGAAGTCCGGGCTGATGCGGAACACGCGGTCGAGGATCGCGGTCAGCGCCACCAGCACCAGCCGGGCGATCACCAGGACCGCGATCGTGGAGACGAAATACTGCAGCAGCAGCGCGTAGCCGTTCTGCACGCGCAGCGCCCAGACCGCCCATAGCGCGAGATTGAGGATGATCGCGGGGATGTGCCAGGTGTCCGCGAGCCGGTTGCGGATGGCGGCGATCACGCCGCGTTCGCCGTCGCGCGCCCGGATCAGGTCGGCAACGGCCGTCCGGCATTGCAGGGTCACCACGACAATGAGCAGGTGGGCGATCAGGATCACGACCCGCAGCGCGGCGAAATAGGCCGGACGGTAGAGGCCGAGCAGCAGCGCCACATTGGCGAGCGCCACGCCGAACACCGCGAACACCACGATGCGCCGGACCCACACCTCGATATAGGCGGCGGTCTCGTCGCTGATGACGAACAGGCTCGGCTGGCTCGCGGCGGGCGACACCAGCGCCCGCGTCGCGCTGATCACGCCGCGGCAGAGCACGTAGGCGTTGACGATCGCGAGGATGATGATGCGCGGCCGCAGCGCGCTGCCGATTTCGGTCGCGAGCAGCATGTTGCCGACCGCCGCGAAGGCGATCACCGGCGCAAGCTCGACCGCGAGGCGCGCGAGCACGAAGGGCAACCGGAGCATCAGCTGGTAGGCATAGGCGAGGCTGCGGTGCCGCCGCAGCTCCTGGCCAAGGTCTTGTGGAGGGTCCTGCGGCGGCAAATCTTGTGGCGACAAGTCTTGTGGCGGCAGGTCGCTGCGCTCCGGCACCGGCCGCGTGGCGGGATGCGCGCGCGCAGGCATATATCGCACGATGGCCGAGAGCGGCCGTCGCAAGGCCCGCCACACGAGCCATTCGATGACGAGCGCGCAGGCGAGCACCAGCGCAAGCTTCCACGCGGTGTCGAGCAGCAGATAACGCGCGTTGGGGTCCTGCACCAGTTGGCTGACCCAGTGCAGGACCATCGGGAAGTCGGTCACGGCGCGCGCGGCGGTCGCGAGCTGGCTCGAGGCCTCGCCGAACCAGTTCGACACCTGCACCATGACCTGCACGCCGAGATTGTCGGCGGGCAGCGCCCGCGACGCCGCCGGCGGGGCCCCGGATGACGATGTCTTGGCGATCGTCTGCAGCGTCTGGATGAGCTGGCCGCGCTTGGCGTCGTCCTGCAGGACCTCGAGCGCCTGCTGCGCCTCGGTTGCGGTCACCGCGGGCGCCGGACGCGCCGGCGCATTTTTCTGCGGCTGCGACCAGGCCGGTTGAGCGGCGACCAGAGCGGTCAGGACAATCAGCAGCAGCGGCCAGGTCTTCGTCGTCGTCTTCATCGCCGCGGGATGCCCTGCGGGTTTGGCGGCAATTTGCAATTCCCGCGGCCGCAATGGGGCAGATCATCTGCCCTGTTGCTCGAATTGTTGTCGATCCCTTCTGCAATCCGATCTGCCGGGTCGCCCCTTGCGAGGCCACCAGCCGCCGGCAACGGGCCGAAACGGTCATGCCGAGGATGGCCGCGAGCAGGTCGTGGTTGGCCGGAAGCGGACGTCGGCCCCTTCCGGAACGCCTCGGCAAACCGCTACGATGCATCGCCCTGAGCCTTTGGGGGGAGCCCATGCTGAACAGGCTGCTCGCCGCGTGCGCCGTCACGATCGCGGCGCTGACTTCGGCGGTTCATGCGCAAGGCTTCCCCGACCGGCTGATCCGCATCATCGTGCCGTTCACGCCGGGAGGCTCCAACGACATCGTCGGCCGCGAGCTCGCCGCCGGCTTCCAGGAGCGGTTCAGGCAGAACGCGGTGGTCGAGAACCGCCCGGGCGGCGGCGGCTCCATCGCCTATGCCGGGATCGCCAAGTCGCCGCCCGACGGCTACACGCTGCTGATCGCGCCGGTGTCCTTCACCATCGCGCCGCATCTGGCCCGCACGCCGACCTTCCATCCGGTCAACGATTACGCGCCGATCAACCTCGTCGCCGACGTGCCCTTCGTCATGGTCGTGCCGGCTTCGCTGCCGGCGCGCACCGTCAGGGAGCTGGCGGAGCTTGCGAGACATTCGCCCGACCGGCTGAGCTATGCCTCGGTCGGTGTCGGCACCCCGCAGCATCTCGGCGGCGAGCTTTTCAAGCTGCAGGCCAAGGTCGACATGGTGCACGTGCCGTTCCGCGGCGCGACCGCCGCCATTCCCGATGTGCTCGCCGGCCGTGTCCAGGTCTTCATCGGCGCGATCAACTCGCTGCTGCCGCTGATCCGCGAAGGCAGGCTGCGCGCGCTCGCCTCGGCGGGCGCGTCCCGCATCGCCGCGCTGCCGGACGTGCCGACCATGGCCGAGGCAGGCTTCCCCGGCGTCGAGGTCGGCTCCGGGGTGGGACTCGTGGCACCGGCCGGCACGCCGCCCGACGTCGTCGACACGCTGCATCGCGCGACCGCCGACATCGTCGCCACGCCCGGCTTCAGGGAGCGCATGGCGGCGATCGGCGTCGTCACCGTCGGCACCACCCCGCAGCAATACGCCAGCATCATCCGCGAGGAATACGCCAAGTGGGGCAAGGTGGTGGAGGCCGCGGGCATCAAGCCGGAATAGGCAGCTGGTGCGCTTCGGATTGGCCCCGGCTCGATATTTGACAAAAGCGTGACCGCTTCCAGCTTTGAACGGCTCAAAACTGCATAGGCAGCCCACGGCGGCCGCGCTAAGCTCGCGCCCGAACAACAACAAAAAATTTCACCTGGCCGCGGGCCGTAAGCCCGCAACGGCATAAGCGAGCAAAGCGACGCCGTCCTTGGGACGGCTAAGGTTGCGCGCCGCAACGTTCGCATATCGGGAGGCGATGAATGGCGAAATTGAACATCAACGGCAAGGTCCGCGACGTGAAGGTCGAGGACGACACCCCGCTCCTCTGGGTGATCCGCGAGCAGGTCGGGCTGACCGGCACCAAATACGGCTGCGGCGTCGCGCAATGCGGCGCGTGCTCGGTGCACATCAACGGCGAGCTGCAGCGCTCCTGCTCGATCCCGGTCGGCACCGTGAAGGCCTCCGACAAGATCGTCACCATCGAGGGGCTGTCGCCGAATTCGTCGCACCCGGTGCAGAAGGCCTGGGCCGCGGTCGACGTACCGCAATGCGGCTACTGCCAGTCCGGCCAGATCATGGCGGCGGCGGCGCTGCTGAAGAGGAAGCCGCGCCCGACCGACAAGGACATCGACGAGGCGATGACCAACATCTGCCGCTGCGGCACCTATCAGCGCGTCCGCGAGGCGGTGCACATGGCGGCTGGTGGCACGACCACCGGCACCCGGTCGTAAGGGGAGGATGCCATGAGAAAAATGACATTCGGCAAGGGCAAGCATCTCTCCCGCCGCAAGTTCATCGTCGGTTCAGCGGCGGCCGCCGGCGGCGGCCTCGCGCTCGGCATGAACGTTCCGTTCCTCGGTGAAGCACAGGCGCAGAACGGCGCCGTCGCCACGGAACTGAACGTCTGGGTCGCGATCCGGCCGGACGACACCTGCATCATTCGTATCGCCCGCTCGGAGATGGGGCAGGGCACGCTCACCGGCTTGGCCCAGCTCGTCGCCGAGGAGCTCGAATGCGACTGGAGCAAGGTCAGGACCGAGGGCATCACCCCCGGCCGCAATCTCGCCAACAAGCGCGCCTGGGGCGACATGTCGACCGGCGGCAGCCGCGGCATCCGCACCTCGCAGGATTATGTGCGCCGAGGGGGCGCTGCGGCCCGCATCATGCTGCTGCAGGCCGCGGCCGACCAGTGGAAGGTGCCGGTCGCGGAAGTGACGGTGTCGAAGGGCGTCATCGCCCACGCCGCAAGCAAGCGCTCGATCCGCTACGGCAAGGTCGCAGCCGCCGCGGCGAAGCTGACGCCGCCCGATCCGAAAGAGATCAAGCTCAAGGACCCGAAGACCTGGACCATCGCCGGCAAGGGGCTGAAGCGCCTCGACACCGCCGACAAGCTCAACGGCAGCAAGGTGTTCGCGATCGACGTCAAGCTGCCGGACATGCTCAACGCCGCGATCAAGGATTGCCCGGTGTTCGGCGGCAAGGTGGTGAGCTTCGACGGATCGAAGGTCGCAGGCTTGCCCGGCGTGAAGAAGGTGGTGAAGGTCGGCGACAGCGCCGTCGCCGTGGTCGCCGACACCTGGTGGCACGCCAAGAAGGCGCTCGACGCGCTGCCGGTCGTCTGGGACGAGGCCGGCAACGGCAATGTCTCCAACTCGAGCATCGCCGCGCAGCTCAAGGAAGGCCTCACCGCGACGACGACCAACGGCGACCGCAAGAACGGCGATGCGCTGAAGGCCATCAATGAGGCGGCAAAGAAGGTCGAGGCGGTCTACTCGACGCCGTTCCTGTCGCACGCCTGCATGGAGGTGATGAACTGCACCGCGCGGGTCTCCGCCGACAAGGCGGAGTGCTGGGTGCCGACGCAGAACCTCGAGGCGTCGCTTGCGGCGCTCTCCGAGGTGTCCGGGGTTCCGATCGGCAAGTGCGAGGTGCACCGCCACGACCTCGGCGGCGGCTTCGGCCGGCGCGGCGGCACGCAGGACTACACCCGGCAGGCCACCGCCATCGCCAAGGAATTCCCCGGGATTCCAATCAAGCTGATCTGGAGCCGCGAGGAGGACCAGGCGCACGACTTCTTCCGCCCGATCTCGCAGTGCAAGCTCACCGCGGGTCTCGACGCGGCCGGCAACCTCACCGGGCTGCATCTGCGCGTCTCCGGCCAGTCGATCAACGCCACGCTCAATCCGCGCGGCATCGTCGGCGGCCGCGACATGCGCCAGCTTCAGGGCTACTACGCCGAGCCCGGCGACGCCCAGCTCGGCTATCACGTGCCGAACCTGCTGATCGAATACGTGATGCGCAACACCCACGTGCCGGTCGGCCCGTGGCGCGGCGTCAACACCAACCAGAACGGCATTTACCTCGAGTGCTTCATCGACGAGGTGGCGAAGGCGGCCGGCAAGGATCCGCTCGAGTTTCGCCGCGCCATGATGAAGGACTATCCCAAGCACCTCGGCGTGCTCAACGCCGCGGCCGAGAAGGGCAACTGGGGCAAGCCGCTGCCCGCGGGCGTGCACCGCGGCATCGCCCAGTTCATGGGCTACGGCAGCTATTCGGCTGCCACGGCCGAGGTCTCGGTCAGCGACAAGGGCGTGCTCAAGGTGCATCGCATGGTGCTGGCGCTCGACTGCGGCCATGCGGTGAACCCGAGCCAGATCGCGGCGCAGGTCGAAGGCTCGGTGGCCTACGGCCTCTCCGCCATGCTCTACGGCGAGATGAACGTTGAGAAGGGCCGCATGACCAATCTCAACTTCGACACCTACGAGCTGATGCGGCTCGCCGAATTCCCCAAGGTCGAGACGGTCATCGTGCCGACCCACGACTTCTGGGGCGGCGTCGGCGAGCCGACGATCTGCGTCGCGGCGCCGGCGGTGATGAACGCGATCTTCGCCGCCACCGGCAAGCCGGTGCGCAACCTGCCGTTGAAGAACGTGAAGCTGGTTTAAGGCAGAAACGTCGTGCAACTCGGACGGTGCGCTCCCTCCCCCTGAAAGGGGTAGGGTCGGGGTGGGGGTCCGCAGCGAGTCGAGCTGCATCAATTCGTGCGCTTTGGAAGCAGCCACCGCAAATCATTCGCGGCCGCGCCAAGGACTTCCCCCTGGGCGCGGCCGCGTTTATGGTGGGTGCGCCGCAAAACGGCGCGGGCGTAGTTCAATGGTAGAACGGAAGCTTCCCAAGCTTCATACGAGGGTTCGATTCCCTTCGCCCGCTCCAACGAACGTGCGTCAATTGTGGCAATCGATCAAATCTTGGTCTCAACAGCCCGCGCCGGGGTGGTCGGGTGCCACCACGCGGACGTGGTTGGTAAGATCGATTGCTTCATTGATCGCGAACTCTTTCGCACGACCTCCTGCCCGGCCGCTGACGCGATGACATAACGCGCGGATACCAAGCTGTGAGTGCTGCAGAGCAAGATACTTCGTCACTGGCCGGCTGTCTGGTTGACGCGATCGAGAACGCTCGAGCGGTTGAGCATCCGTTTTTTCATCTGGAGTTCGATCAGGTGTTTCCGCGCTCGCTGTACGAGCGGATGATGCATCTCAAGCCGGACCTGTCGGACTACAGGCCCTACAGGGGGCGGCGCGACGTGAATGTGCTCCCGGATGGGACCTGCACCCGGCACAAACTGGACCTGTTTCCCGAAAGTGTCCGCCGGTTGCCGCCCGGCAAGCGTGCCGTTTGGGCGGCCGTCGGCCGGGCGTTGTCGGCCAAAAGCGTCGAGGCGGCCTTCAGGCGCCGTCTCGCGGCAAATCTTGGCCGGAGATTCGGCGCCTCGTCATCGAACGTCAAATTGTATCCGGTTCCCGCGCTGATCCACGATCGGACGGGTTACCGCATCAAGCCGCATACCGACAGCGAGGGGAAGGGAATGACTGTTCAGTTCTATCTGCCGCCCGATGCTCTCTACAGTCACGTCGGCACTGTTTTTCACGAGGTTCTGCCGAATGGGCTCTTGCCCAAGTCCAGTCGCATGAAATTCGCGCCCAACAGCGGATATGCGTTTGCGGTCGGTGATGACACCTGGCATTCCGCTGATCCCGTTGGACCGCAGGTGCCGGCGCGCGACTCGATTCTCCTGACATACTTTATCGATGCCGGTGTCCTGCGTTTCCTGAGCAACCGCGGCAAGCGTATCGGCAATCTCGTCCTTGGTGAGGCGAGGCGGTTGAATGCCAACAGCTGAGTCCCGCGAAGCAGATGCACGGCCAACCCAGGTGGCGCTATTGCTTTTACACCCGCTCCTGGCGGTCGCCGCGCAAGATGCCTGTTTGTCATCATGGAAATGTAAGAGCCAGCGCCAGACGTATGAACTGCTTGATGAACGGATTGTAGAATCCTGTCCGATCCTGTGTTTGGAGCAGACCGGTGCGATGCGCAGATGTCAGAACGAGCTTGCTTCGCCCCGCCATGATCTTGCAGGCCCGATACAAGCGCGACGAACCGGGACGGCGTTCCTTGAACAGAACGATTTCGGAAATGTCCGAAAAAAGAATATCGACAGTTGCCGCAGGCCCGTGCTGGACAAGACGATCTGCCTGAAGATCATAGGCGTGGGCCGCTCGAAGCAAGCCCGATCTGCACGAATACTTCATTCGGCCCGCCGTCTGCGATATTCGCGTCGTCGATGTCCGCTGCTGCGATCACGCATCCCGAAACTCTAGCGGAGATTGCGGTGACAGTGCACGCAATAGCTTTGCCGCCGGCTTGGCTTCGGTGCGCGCTGGCCCGGCTTGAGACGGCGCGCGGGTCGGTCGTTGGACGCGCGCGAAAAGGCGTCGTCGCCGGGCGATCCACCGATGCTGATGAACCGCGGCAAATGGTGCCCGGTCTCCGCAATTCTGACGGCGCTTTTGCGTTGAGGCCAAGGGGTGTTGTGCGGTGCACCCGCAACCCCGAGAGTGCGTCGTCAACGCCAGGGTCGTGCTATAAACGCCGGCCCGTTTTTGCCCGTGGAATTCTCACATGCCGTTTGCACGTTTGATGTTTGCTGTTTTCGCCGTCGCTCTCTTCGCCGTCACCGTGCCCGCGCAAGCGCAGCCCTATCCGAAGAAGGGCACCATCAAGATCATCATCCCGCAGGCCGTCGGCAGCGCGACCGACACGGTGGGCCGCGCGCTCGCAACCCATATCGGCGCCGAGATCGGCCAGCAGATCATCGTCGACAATCGCCCCGGCGCGGGCGGGCTGCTGGGCTCCGAGCTTGCCGCCAAGGCGGCGCCTGACGGCTACACGCTGTTTCTCTCGAACATTTCCACGCATGGCGTGAATCCCGGGCTTTACCCCAAGCTGCCCTATGACCCGATCAGGGATTTCGCGCCGATCGGCCTTTCGGGCGGCACCTCGAACATCCTGATCGTGAACGCCGCGCTGCCGGTCAGGTCGACCAGGGAGCTGATCGACGCGGCGAAAGCCAAACCCGGTTCGCTGAGCTACGCGACGCCGGGGCAAGGCTCATCGCAGCATCTCGCGGTCGAGCTGTTCCGCACCCTCGCGGGCGGCATGGACGTCACCCACCTGCCGTATCGCGGCAGCGGTCCGGGCGTGATCGCGGTGATGAGCGGCGAGGCATCCTTCATGATGCCTGCCGCCCCCTCGGCGCTCCCCGGCATCAAGAACGGCAAGGTTCGCGCGCTTGCTGTTACGAGCGCGAAGCGCCATCCGGATTTTGCCGATCTGCCGACCATCGCCGACACGTTTCCGGGCTTCGACGTGACGTCGTGGTACGGGCTTTCGGCTCCGGCCGGCACGCCGCAGCCGATCATCGATCAGCTGTCGGATGCGCTCCGCAAGGCGCTCGCCAATCCGGAGGCGGTGAAGGCGCTCACCAACGCCGGCATGGAGCCGCAATTCTCGACGCCCGCGGCGTACGGCGAATTCATCAAGGCGGAAATCGCGAAGTGGACCAAGGTCACGCGCGACGCCAATGTGAAGCTCGAGTAGGGGGCAATGGGAATGACGACGTTTGGCAGGCTCGCTCTGCACACGTGGAGCGTGGACACGACGGATCTTGCGCCGGCGATCGCGGCGGCGCGCGAAGGCGGCTTCGACGCGGTCGAGCTGCGCCGCACCGACTTCAAGCGCTGTTACGAGAAAGGCATGTCCAACGGCGCGGTGCTGGATGCGATCCGCGCCGAGCGGATGCCGGTGTGCACGCTGGGTTGCGAATACGGCTGGCTGTTTGCGACCGGTGACGAGAGCAGGCGGCTGTTCGCCGATCTGAAAGAGACCTGCGACAATGCCAGGGCGCTGAACTGCTCGCAGATCATGACGGCGCCGGGTCCGTTCGTCGGTCCGATGCAGGATGCGATCGAGAACCTCAAGCGCGGCGCCGATCTGATCGGCGAGCATGGCCTCACCCTGGCGATCGAGTTCAACTCCCAGCACGACGTCATCAACCGCATCGACCGGCTGCGCGAGCTGATCGACGGCGCGGGCCGCAGGAACGCCGGCATGCTGCTCGACGCCTATCATCTCGAGCGCAGCGGAGCCGGCGGGCGTGGTTTCGAAGGCGTCGATCCGTCGGAGCTGGCGGCGTTCCAGTACAGCGACGCGCCGCCCGCGCCGGTTCAGGCCGGTGTGAAGCGGCCGACCGATCGTCTGCTGCCCGGCAAGGGCGTCGTTCGCTGGCTGGAGGTCTTCAAGCTTCTCAAGGAGAAGGGCTTTACGGGGCACCTGAGCTACGAAGCCCCGAACCCCGAATTGTGGAAGCGGCCGCCCGTCGAGGTCTGCCGGGAAGCGGTCGAGCTGACACGCGCGCTGATCAAGAAGGCCTTGAACTAGTAGCTCGTCACAGTGATTTTGACTCTTTGGGAGTGTCTGGATAAGCGCGGCCGATTTTGGCTCGGGCTTTA